>NZ_JBFAWA010000059.1:0-62673 GCF_040680035.1 Nonomuraea sp. NPDC052116
GGTCTTGATCGAACGGGTGCCGAGCATCGCCGCCCGCTGGTCCGCGCCGACCCGGTCAACCCCGGGCAGGCCGTGCAGGAAAGCTCGCAACGCCGAGTCGGACGAGGCGACGTCCGCGAGCGAGGTAGTCACAGTTGACACCAACACAGCATCGCCGACCAGGGCCGTGAGCTCCAAACCGGACCGCCTTAGGCGGTCGGCCCCGGGGTCTTAGGCATGCCGTACGCGTCGGCGTACCGGAGATAAGGCATCCACCCGATGTGGCAGGCAGGGCCTTAGACCGAGTCTTAAAGGTGTCAGGAAGAAGCACGAAATTTCAGGAGACACACCATGCACCCCGAGATCGAGTACGAGCTCATGAAGAACCACGCGAGCGAGCTCCGCAAGGCCGCCGCCGAGCACCGGCGAGTACGCGAGGCCGAGAGGGCCAACAAGTCCGAGCGCCGCTCGGTCTTCGGCAAGCTCCGTTTCTCATGACCCTCCCACGAGAGCCCGGCCACCACCTCCCTCGTGGCCGGGCCTCGAAACCCCCGTAAAGGGACCCCCATAAAAGCGTCGAAAGTAATCGATGGGGCATGACATGCTGGATGACATGCGGGGACGTTCTGTCAGTCCCGTCTTCGTCGGGCGGGAAGAGGAGCTGGCGGCTCTGTCTGAAAGCTTCGACGAGGCGCGAAAAGGCACGGTAACGGCCGTCCTGCTCGGCGGCGAGGCCGGAGTCGGCAAGACCAGGCTCATCCAGCGCTTCGCCGAGCAGTGCCAGGCCTGTGGCGCCCACGTGCTGTTCGGCGGCTGCGTGGAGCTGTCCACAGAGGGTCTGGCCTACGCGCCGTTCACCGCCGCGCTCCGGCAGCTCGTCAGGGAGCAGGGCCCCGCGGCCGTCGCCGGGCTGCTGCCGGACGGCGCCGAGCGCGATCTCGCGCGGCTGCTGCCCGAGTTCGGCGAGCCGAGCGGCGACGGCGAGACCGACACCGGCCGCGCCCGGCTCTTCGAGCAGTTCCTCACCCTTCTCGAACGCCTGGCCCTCGCCCGTCCCACCGTCCTCGTCATCGAGGACATCCACTGGGCCGACAGGTCCAGCCGCGATCTCATCGCCTTCCTCAGCCGCAACCTGCACGCCCCGCAGGTGCTGATCGTCATGACCTACCGCTCCGACGACCTGCACCGCCAGCATCCGCTCCGGCCGGTGCTGGCTGAGCTGGGCAGGGTGAGCGGCGTGCACCGGCTCGACCTGCCCCGCCTGTCGCGGGACGAGGTCGCCCAGCAGATGGCCGGCATCCTCGGCGAGGTCCCCCAGTACGCCAAGGTCGAGAAGGTCTACGAGCGCAGCGAGGGCATCCCGCTGTTCGTGGAGGCCATGCTGGAGGGCGAGGACTGCGCGTTCCCCGAGTCCATGCAGGACCTCATCCTCAACTCCGTCGAACGGCTGCCCGAGGAGACCCAGCGCCTGCTGCGCGTCGCCGCCGCCGGCGGCATCCGGGTCAGCCACAAGCTGCTGGCCGCCGTGAGCGGCCTGTCCGACGTCGAGCTGGAGGCCGCGCTGCGCCCGGCCATCGCGGGCAACGTCCTGCAGATCGCCGACAACCGCGCCTACGTCTTCAGGCACTCGCTCATCCGCGAGGCCGTGCACGACGAGCTGCTGCCCGGCGAGCACCAGCGGCTGCACGCCAGGTTCGCCGAAGAGATCTCCAAGGACCGCGGGCTGGTCCCGCCGGGGCGCGCCGCCGTCGAGCTGGCACACCACTGGTACGGCGCCCGCAACGACACCTGGGCGCTGATCTCCGCCTGGGAGGCGGCGCAGAAGTCGTTCAAGGCGTTCGCGTACACCGAGGCCGTTCCGCTGCTCGAACGCGTCCTCATGCTGTGGGAGCGCGTGCCCGACGCGGCCGAGCTCATCGACGCCGACCACACCGCCGTCCTCGAACGCGCCTCGGAGGCCGCGAACGCCGGCGGCGAGGCCGACAAGGGCGCCAAGTTCGTCAAGGCCGCGCTGGCGGAGCTGGACGAGGCCAAGGAGCCCGGCCGCGTCGCGCAGCTCATCGTGCGGCGGGTGGGGTTCAAGAACTCCAAGGGGCAGCTCGGCGTCATCGAGGATCTCCGGCACGCGCTGCGGCTCGTACCCGAGAACGGCGCCGACCGCGCCGAGGTGGTCTCGGTGCTGAGCCGCCACCTCATGTTGCGAGGTGAGATCGCCGAGGCGAGCGAGCTGATCGCCGAAGGGCTGCGCCTGGCCAGGGAGCTCGGCGACGGTTGCCTCGAAGCCGACCTGCTGATGAACCTGGCGCTGGGCCACTCCCTCAACGGCGAGAACGAGTCCACGATCACCGTCAACGAGCAGGCGCTGGAGATCGGCACGGCGGCGGGGTCCGCCCGCCTGATCACCAGGGCGGTCGGCAACAACATCGACGCGCTGATCGACATGGGCCGCCACGAGGAGGCGCTGCGCCTGGCCGAGCACGGCTGGGAGCTCGCCAAGAAGTACGGCAGGCTGCGCGGCAGCGGGCTGTTCATCAAGAACAACTGGGCCGAGGCGCTGGAGGTGATCGGCCGCTGGGACGAAGCCATCGAGATCATCGAAGGCGCGCTCGGTCACGGTCCCGTCCTGCGTCACAGGTACGCGCTCCTGCGCGTCCGCGCCGACATCGCCCTGGCCAGGGGCGAGCTGCAACTGGTCGAGGGCATCCTGTCAGAGGTCGGCGTGCTGAAGGACCGGCCCGAGGAGTTCGTCCAGGACATCATCAACAACGCCCGCCTGCACATCGGCTGGCACCTGACGAAGGGCGAGCCGGGGGCCGCGCTCAGCGTGGCCGAGCGCGTGCTCTCGCACCACAAGCAGTCCAGCAAGGCCATGCTCAGCTGGCGGCTGCTCTCGCTACTCCGCACGGTCTGCGACGCCGCCGAGGCCACCGAGCCCGAACGGGCCGCCGCGGTGCGCGAGCTGGCCGCGGAGGTGGCGGCCGAGCTGTCGGTCATCGGGCCGGTCGTGGAGGCGTACCGGCTGTCGTACACCGGCGACTTCGACGCCGCCGCGGCGGCCTGGGAGCGGCTCAACCGCCCGCACAACCAGGCCAAGGCCCTGCTGCGGGCGGCCATCGCGGCCGCGCGCGGGGGCGACCGCGAGGGGGCGGCGGCCCGGCTGAAGGTGGCGCGCCCGCTGGCCCAGGCCTTGCGCGCGACACCGCTGATCGAGGAGATCGAGGCGCTGTCGCGCCGGGTGGGCGGGGTTCAGCCCGCCCAGGAGCCCTCCGAGCTGCTGACGCCGCGCGAGCTGGAGGTGCTGCGGCTGGTGACCCAGGGCAGGACCAACAGGGACATCGCGACCGAGCTGTTCATCTCGGCGAAGACGGTGAGCGTGCACGTGTCCAACATCCTGGCCAAGCTCGGCGTCACCACCCGCGGCGAGGCCGCCGCCGCGGCCCACCGCCTCTCACTACTGTCCCCCTGATCCGATAAGCGCTTCCGCCAGGAGGACGACGCCGAAGATCGCGAACGCCGCCGCGGCGCCGTACCGGATGACCTTCTCCGGCAGGTGCTTGCCCAGCAGCCGTCCCACCAGGATCGCCAGCGCGTCCGCCGCCACCATGCCGACGGTCGAGCCGATCCAGGTGCCGAGCCAGCCGTGCTGCGTGGCCAGCGTGATGGTGGCCAGCATCGTCTTGTCGCCCAGCTCGCTCAGGAAGAACGCCACGGTCACCGCGATCAGGGCGTTCCTGGTGGTGCGCTGGGCCTTCTTCGACTCGTCCTCGGTCAGCTCGTCCCCGCGCAGCGTCCACGCGGCGAACCCGAGGAAGGCAAGCCCCGCCACCACCGCGATGGCCGTCGTCGGCAGCGCGTCACCGATCAGCCCGCCCAGGGCGACGCTGGCCAGGTGCACGAGGGTCGTGGCGATGGTGATGCCCGCGAGCACGGGCCAGATCTTGAAACGGGTCGCGAACGTCATCGCCATGAGCTGACTCTTGTCGCCGAGCTCGGCCACGAAGATGACGGCGAGACTGATCCAGAACGCTTCCAACGGTCCCCTTCCGCGCGACCGAGCCGGAAGCGGCGACCCGGGGAGATTCGGGCACGACTTCGGCCCGGCAGCGTCGCATTGCACAACTGCCAGGCCGAAGGTCTCGTCCGCCCGTATGAGGCCCGTGTGACCGGGCGCGATGAAGCGCCAGTGTGTCGATCACACGATTGGGACTACTCCCCTTCGGAAATTCCAACCAACCATAACAGCCCGCGAACGTGACCTATTCCCCGAGTTCGCAGCCGACGAGCACGGGCTCGTTGACCAGCGTGACCCCGAACTTCTCCCGCACCCCGTCCCTGACCTCCCTGGCCAGCGCGATCAGGTCGCCAGTGGTGGCGACCCCGTCGGGGTTGGTCAGCGCGAGCGTGTGCTTGGTGGAGATGCGTACGGGCCCGCGCGCGTACCCCTTCGGGAAGCCCGCCTGCTCGATCAGCCACGCGGCGGGCACCTTGACCGCCCCGCCGGGCAGCTCCCAGCGCGGATGGCCCGGGGCGCGGGAGGCCAGCTCCGCGGCCTCCTCGGGCGTGAGGATCGGGTTCGTGAAGAACGAGCCGGCGCTGCGGGTATCGGGATCGTCCGGGTCGAGCACCATGCCCTTGCCGCGCCGCAGCGCCAGCACGGCCTCACGGGCCTGCGCGAGCGGCACCCTCCCACCGGGCTCCGCATCCAGCCTGCGGGCCAGCTCCTCGTACGCCAGCCGGCCGGACATTTCCGAAATATCCAGCGCGTACGTCACCGCGAGCACCACGTGCCGCGCCAGGTCGCGCTTGAAGGCGCTGTCACGGTAGGAGAACCCGCACTGCCGCGCCTCCAGATCCACCACCTGCCTGGTGCGGCGGTCGTAGGCACGCACGCACCAGACGGTCTGGGCCACCTCCTGCCCGTACGCGCCGACGTTCTGGATGGGCGTCGAGCCGACCAGCCCGGGGATGCCCGACATGCACTCGATGCCCGACCAGCCCTCGGCCACGGCGCGGGCGACCAGCGGGTCCCAGTCCTCCCCCGCCTCGACCGTGACCAGCACCTGCTCGCCGTCGCGCGAGACGGTCACGCCCCGGGTCGAGACCTTGATGACCAGCCCGTCGAAGCCCTCGTCGGCCACCACGACGTTGCTGCCCCCGCCGAGCACCAGCGTGGGCAACCCCTTCATGTCCGCCTCGGCCACCAGGGACACGAGGTGCTCCGCCGTGGTCGCTTCGGCGAAGTCGCGGGCGGGGCCACCTAGGCGCAGCGTGGTATACGGCGCGAGCATCTCCATGGGCCAATAGCTTATGAGGTGCCCAGTATGCGCAGCACGCGGTCGAAGTTCCGGCGGGACTCCCGTGCGTCGTAGTCGGGGTCCACGTCGTGCGATCCCAGCCGCACGGCGGGCAGCGGCTCCTCGGGCACGACCAGCTCTCTGCGCCCTTGCCGGAGAGGCTCTCGCTGGTTGGGCCCCTGCTGGTGGGCCCCCTGGAGGGACCCTTGCTGGTGGGAGCCTTGCTGGTGGGACCCTTGCTGGTGGGAGCCTTGCTGGTGAGCCCCTTGCTGGAGTGCGAGGGAGAGCGCCAGATCGGCGTTCCTGCCGTAGCCGGCGTCCTCGGGCAGGGCTCCGAGCGCCGGGGCCCGGCGTACCGCCATGAGCTCCCCCGTCAGCGCCCGCACCCTCCTGGGCCCGGCCGTGCCCGGCCCCGGCTCCACCACGCGGACCGGCTCCGGCTCCCCGTCCGGGAAGTCCACGCCCCTCCACCCGGCCGCCACGGCGCCCCCCGCGACGGCCGCGACCAGCGGGGTCAGCGCGTCGCCGCAGAGCTCGACGTTCGTGTCCATGAGCACGTGCACGTCCGCCTCGTCGAGCCGCAGCAGCTTGGCACGGCATTCGCCCCAGGTCGCCGTACCCCCTCGCCAGTGCGGCTCCTCGGCCACGTGCCACACGGCGATCCGGTCCGGATGCCGGTCGGCCAGCTCGTCCAGCACCTCACCGGCGCCGTCGACGTCGCCGAGGTCGAAGGCGAGCACGCGCGCGTTCGTGTGCTCGACGATCGATCCCACGCTCTTCCTGACGTCCTCCGGCCAGCCGTCGACCAGCAGGCTCACGGTGACGGTGACGTCCTTGATCTCCGTACGCTGGCGTTCCAGCTTGACGCCCAGCTCGTCGAGACGGTTGGTGGCCAGCGAGCTGTCCCATACGCGCTGAGCGTGCAGCATGGTGTCACCCGTGTCGCCCCACCGTCCGAGAGCGCCGGAAAAGCCCAACTCGGCAGCGGGATCAAGCCGAGCATGCGCCCCTGCCCCTTCCACCTCGCCCTTCGCACCGGCAGTTTCGGGTTCGGTCACCTTGGCCTCCGGACCGGCTTCGGTCACCTTGCCCTTCGCGCCAGCCGTACCGGCTTCGGTCGCCCTGGCCTTCATGTCGGCCGTACCGGCTTCGGTCGCCCTGGCCCTTGCACCGACAGCCCCGGTTTCGGTGCCGCCCGCGGTGTCCCGTCCGGTGCCGGAGCTGCCCGCCACCTTCTCGACCCGCGCCGGCCGAAGGTGGGCGGGCGGCTTGGCATCGGTCACAGCGGAAACGGGGATCGATCGAACTGTGGGCCAAACTCGTCGCGCGGCTTCGTTCATGGACGTCACGCGTACCCGAGACCCGCCCGAAATATCACCCGGCCGGCCGCCGCGTCAGGACAGCTGGACCACCGCGCGGGCCTTGGACAGCACCTTCTGATCGCCCGACCTGGCGGTGAGCCCGATGACCACCCGCTTGTCCTCCAGCTTCTCCTCCACCACCCCGCTGACCGAGACCGTCGCCCCCTGATCGTCGTCGGGAACGACCACCATCGACGAGAACCGCACCCCGAAGTCCACCACCGCCCCGGGATCCCCGGCCCAGTCCGTGACGAACCGCCCGGCCTGCGCCATCGTGTACATCCCATGCGCGATCACGTCGGGCAGCCCCACCATCTTGGCGAACCGCTCGTTCCAGTGGATCTGGTTGAAGTCCCCGGAAGCCCCGGCGTACATCACCAGGTTGAGCCTGCGCACGTTGTAATCGGCGGCCGGGATCTCCTGCCCGACCTCGACCTCGTCGTACTTCACCGTGGCGGTCATCTCAACCGGCCCCTCCGCGCTCGACGATCGTGTTGTAGGTGACGCAGACCGGCTCGCCGTCGACGGTCGTCACTTCGCTCCTGACCGTCAGCAGCTCGTTCCGCCCGGCCGTGCGGATGTCAGTGATCGTCGCGGTCGTGACGAGCTGGTCCCCGGCGCAGACCTGCCGGACGTACTCGAAGCGCTGCTCGCCGTGGACGACCATGGCGAGGTTCAGCCCGAGGTCGGGATCGACGAGCGCCTCGCCTCCGCTCTGCAGGCTGAACACGATGGGGAACGTGGGCGGCGCGATCACATCGGGATATCCGGCGGCCTGGGCGGCCTCTTTGTCCCGGTAGAGCGGGTTGTTGTCACCGATCGCGGCGGCGAACTCCCTGATCTTCACCCGGCTGACCTCGTACGGCGCGCTGGGCGAATAGGTCCTGCCCACGAAGTCTCGGTTCAAGGCCATCAGTGCTCCCTCGCATGTCACCAACCGAGCGCTGCTGAGGCCGACGGTAACAGAACAAGGTTCGGCTGTCGCCGTGATTATCTTGATTTTGCCGTTGCCGAGTCCGTGGTCGGATCTCAGCAATCCGGGCGTTTCCGCCCGGATGGTCCGTCACGTCACCGAAGCGTGGGATGCGTTTCGGTTTGAGGACGGTCTCCCGCTTCCTTCTTCCTGCGCCTGGGCGCGGGGAGGATTGCGTCCGCTGCCCGCTTGCCCGTCCCTGCCGCGCGGCTGGTTCGGGCGGTGCGGGTCTTCCGCTGGACTCCACGGGGCTTCGACACCATGGGTATGGTGTCCTGGTCTCCGGCCACTCCGGTACCAGGGGTGCGGGTCGCGAGTGCGGCCAGGTTGAATGCGGCGTTGTGGTCCCTGTCCAGGACCAGGCCGCATGCGTCGCATTTGAAGACGCGGCAGCTGAGGGGCAGCTTGGCTTTCACCACGCCACAGCCGGAGCAGGTCTTCGACGACGGGTAGAACCGGTCGGCAGCCTGCAGGTGGCCGCCGTGCCGTGCGCTCTTGTAGGTGAGCTGGCGGCGGATCTCGCCGAAGGAGGCGTCCGCGATGGACTTCGCCAGACGCCGGTTGCGGGCCATGCCGCGCACGTTGAGGTCTTCCGCCACGATGGTGCCGTACCGGCGGGCAAGCCGAGTGGTCTCTTGGTGGATCAGGTTCGCGCGGAGGTTGGCGACCCGGTGGTGGATCTTGTTGCGTTCGGCGTTGGCCTTCTCCCACCGGCGAGACGGCTCGATACCCGTGCCCTGGTCCGGGCGGCGACGCCGCGACACCTTCCGGGACGCCTTGCGGAGCCGTTGGAGGGCTTGCCGGTAGAACGCCGGATTCGGGACCTGCAGTACTTGGCCGTTGCTGTCGGCGGCGACGAGGAGGGTCTTCACGCCGACGTCCATGCCGACCCAAGCGTGCGGCAGTTCCACCGGCTGGTGGGGGCGGCGTTCTTCGACCTGGAAGGACACAAACCAGCGGCCCCGCTCGAAGCGGACCGTTGCGGACAGGATTCGCATCTCGTCCGCCTCCGCCTTCGCCAGCAGGCCGGAGAGATCATCGTGAACGCGGATGCGGCCCGGGCGGGGCAGCACGATGTGCCGGCGGTCGTCGATACGGATCGTGCCGGTCGTGAACCGGCACGCCAGGCGGGCCTTGCGCTTGGTCTTGAACCGGGGACGGCCCATGCGCCGGCCCTTACGCACGCCTTGCTTGGACTTGCTGTAGTTGTCGAACGCCGCCGAAGCGTTGGCCAGGCCCGTGTTATACGCCTCCTTCGAGTTCTCCTCCCACCAGCCCGCAAAGCGCGAATCGGTGCGCTTGACCTGGTTGAACTCCTTACGCAGCGCCGGAAGGGACCACGACCGCCACGCGGTACGGTCTTCCTCGCAGATACCGTAGGTCTCCTCCGCCTTCCGCTGCGACCACGAGGCCAGCACCCAGCGCACCGCCCAGTTGTAGGCGGCCCGCGCGGCACCGCAGTGCGACCGCAGCGCGGTGAGCTGGGTGGCGTTCGGATCGAGAGCGACCTTGTGAGCCAGCACGGTGTACCCGTCACGGGGCTGGAACTTCTTCACTCCTGCTCCGCCCCTGTTTCGGTCGCTGCTTTCACCGCACGCTCCGCGCGGTTCCTGGCGGCGCGACGGCCGTACGGACGAGCGCACATCGAGGTGAGGACCTCGGTCACGTCCCGCTCCAGGTCATCCGTCGTCACTTCCTGGTCCAGAACGACAAGGCGGCGGCCGGTCGCCAACAGGGCGGCTTCGAGGTGCTCGACCCCGAAGCGGGCCAGCAGGTCGCGGTGCTCCACCAAGATCACGACGACCTTCGGGTCGGACAGGACCTGGTGCAGCTTGCGCCGATGCCCGCCCCCAATCCGGCACCGGACGGCGGTCACCCGGCGAGGTCACCACACGCCGGACACCGCAACACTGGCACGTCTGCATAACGCCTCGCCCACCTCCCGTCCCTTTACCGAACGTGACCGCGAGATTACCAACATTCGACCATGCCGGGCAGAACATTCGAGCGAAACGCAAGCCCTTCTCCCCGTCCATGGGAGCCGCAGACTCACGCAACCGGCTCCACCCGGACCGCGCCGCACCGCACCGCAAGGTCACACCCAACGCCGATATCGACCCCTGCGACCTCGTACACACCTACGCACACTCAAACGACAACTGTTGCGACCCTGTATCCCGTACGACTGCGCACGATGGGCACCACCCGCCGTACGTGACCGAGGGCCTCTGGGACTCGCACGGGATCGGCCCCCATCACGGCGCCTGCTGACCCGCACGCGGCCGACCACCGTCAGCACGCCCCGACCCCCATAGGACCAGCCGACGTCACGACACCCGCAGGCCCCACTGGACCGCCCCCCGCGGGGCCGATCATCATCAGGGCGTCAGAGAGGACCCTGGGGTCCGTGTGGAGTCGCTGAAACCCTGTGCAGACGCGACAAACCGGCGCCCCGTGATAGGACGCCGGTTGTGCGATATGACGAAATGTGGGGCAGAAGCCCTGCCCGGAGACCTAGCGGGTCTCGCGGTGCGCGCGGTGGCAGCGGCAGTTGGGGCAGTACTTCTTCAGCTCAAGCCGATCCGGGTCGTTGCGCCGGTTCTTCCGCGTGATGTAGTTGCGGTGCTTGCACTCCTGGCAGGCCAGCGTGATCTTCGGCCTAACGTCGGTGGCAGCCACTTGGGAGTGCCTTTCTACGTTCGGGACATGGACACGCCCGTACCCAGGCCTGGTGACCTGGGAGTGGGCAGTAGCGGAGGCCGGACTTGAACCGGCGACACAACGATTATGAGCCGTTTGCTCTGCCTGACTGAGCTACTCCGCCTTTGGGCCGGTAACGACCCCGGCCCCGTAGAGGATACCCGACACAGCGAGCACATTCGTAACTCGCCCGATCGGGTGGGGTGCTCCCAGTATGCCTCAGGAACCCCCGACAACCGAAATCCATTACCAATCGGCGATGCTCGCCCCCGAACAGCCGACTCCACCTGAAGATCAAGCAGTGGAGGAGGCAAGCGTAGCAGCGACCGGCGCGACGCGCACAACCCCTGAGAGCCCTTGGTTCTCGCCGTGGCGCACATGATCCCGCCCGGCCCCGCCCGGCCCCGCGCGGCCGTAAGAGCCGTACCTTTTGGGCATGAGCTTCGTGGGCACTCCCCGGCCGCGTCCGCGCTGGCACCACGCGCACACGGATCTGGAGGACTTCGCGATCGTGAGCTACCGGGTGGACGCCGACGCGCTCGCCCGGCACCTGCCCGAGGGCTTCGCGCCCATGGAGGCGAGCTTCGGGGACGGCCCCGGCGCCCTGGTCTCCGCCGTCGCCTTCCGCGACCGGGACTTCCACTTCCGGTTCCTGCCGCAGGCGTCGATCAACTGCGGGCAGATCAACTACCGGGCCTACGTCACGGCGTACGGCAAGGCGGGCGTCTGGTTCTTCGGCACCCGTCTGGACCACCCCGTCGTGGCGATCCCGCAGCACCTGTGGGGCATGCCGTGGCGCCACGACCACATCCGCATCGAGGCCGACTGGCTGGGCACCCCGGCCCGCTGGCGCCTGGAGTCCACCGACGGCCGGTGCGAGGCGGTCGAGCTCCCGCAGGCTCCGACGCTGCTGGACGGCTTCACGGACGATTCGGACTGGCTGGAGCAACTCACCCACCCCACCCAGGGCTGGTACCGGCGCAGAGACGGCCGGGTGGGCGCCTACAGCATCTGGCACCCGGTCATGCGGCCCCGGCACCTGGAGGCCACCTTCGCCAGGTTTCCCTTCTTCGAGCGCCTGGGGCTGATCGCGCCCGACACGCCCCCGCACTCGGTCCTGGCGCAGGCCCGGATCCCCTTCGACATCCACACCCCACCGCACCGCTTCCACCCGCACGAGTGACCACGCCGCTCGACCGCGACCGGTACGCGCAGGGTGGCGTGGCGGCGCAGGGCAAGCACACCCCTGTGAAGCGGGCCTGGCGGCGCGGGGCAAGGGTGGCGGCGCGGCGGGACGGTGATTTGGGGTGGGTGGAGGAGGTTGGGCGGCGAGGACGGGGGTGGTGGTTAAGGGTGGGGGTGGATGTGCTGGGGTGGGGGCGAGGGGTGGGGAATGCGAAACGCCCGGCCCCGCGATCTTGCGGGTCGGGCGTTGTGGGTGTTCAGAGCAAGAGCCCCCAAACGGAATCGAACCGTTGACCTTCTCCTTACCATGGAGACGCTCTGCCGACTGAGCTATAGGGGCCTGTCCGGCGCTGCGGACAGGTGTAACCATACACGGCACTCAGCGATGATGCGAACTCGTTCGGGCCTCCGCGCGCACTTCCGTCCGCCGCCGCGCAGGCAGTTCGATGACCTCGCAGAGATCGGCCAGGTCGACGTGTCTGGCCACCTCCGCCACAGAGGTGCAGTCGGCGACCACCCACCCGTGCCGGCGCACCCGCAGCAGTTGCCGCCCGCCGTGCACCACGCCTACGACCTCGTAGCCGTCGAGGCCGACCCATCGCCTGTCCATAGCGGCACACAGTAGCCGCCGGGTCTCTCAATTTTTGCCACGCCACACGCGTTACAGGCCATACCGAATCGGTTCAGAGTCGGTAGAAACCCAAGAAATCCTTCCGACGGGCGATGTCGTCCACGCGCACCACCGCACCGGTCTCGGGCGCGTTCATCATCTTCCCGTTGCCGAGATAGATGCCCACATGGTGGGTTTTGATGGCTTTTTTCGTGATGCTTCCGAAGAAAACCAGGTCCCCCGGCATGGCCACCAGAACCCGCCGCATCCGCCGTACGTGATCGTTGGTGTTCCCCGGCCCCAGCACGTCGGACCCGCTGGCCAGCGCGTACACCCATCGCGCGAACCCCGAGCAGTCGAGCCCGCGCGTCCGGGCGGCCGGGCAGGGCCGGATCTTTCCCTGGTATCCCTTGCAGGTCCCCTTCGACGGCCCGGGCTCCTCGGCGTGACCGCCTCCCCACGAGTAGACGATCCTGCGCTGCTCGATCTCGTACGCGATCCGCACGACGTTCTCCGGCACGTACAGCCCGAGCGGCACGGAGGCCGTGGCGACGAGCAGGACCAGCGCCGCCGCCCCTGCTGCCAGCCGCCACCGCCTCATACCGTCCCGCCCCCGACAAGCTCCATGGCCCTCAGGAGTCATCCTGCCTCATGGGGATCTGCGCCGCTCAGCGGCTCCCAGGCAGGCGTCAGCGGGTCTTGAGGGTCAGTTTCACAGAGCCCACGGTGACGTACAGCCCGACCGTGCCCTTCGACTTCGACGGCTTCGTGGTGATCGTGAACGTCGCCTTCTGTCCCCGCGTCAGCTCCCCCACCTGGCACAGCACCGCCGTACCGCTGAACTTGCACCCGGGCGCCTTCACCACGCGCTGCCCGCCGAACGCCCGCCCCGACACCTTGACGTCCTTGACGGGGTGCGGGCCGGTGTTCGAGACGGTGACCGTGTACGTCTTCCGGTTCCGGGCCGCGCCCGAGACCGTCACCTCGGCCGGCGGGTTGGCCAGTTCCTTGAGCTGGGACTCGGAGCCGTTGAACGAGTTCTGCCCACCGGCCAGCGTGCCCTTCTCCGCCGACTGCCAGAACGTGTGCCTCTTCCAGCCCTTCGGCAGCTCACCGGGGTCGCCGCCCCAGCGGGCGAGCCAGAGCGGGTTCGACTTGAACTTGTCGGAGTTCCCCGTGCAGGTCTGCCACCAGCTCGTGGTGGTGTAGATGATCGCGCGGCGGCCGGTGGCCTCGTGGTACTTCTTCGTGAAGTCCTTGATCCACGTGACCATGTCCTCGGCGGACAGGTCGTAGCAGTTGTTCTTGCCGTTCTTGTCCTTGTACGGGTTGTCCTCGATATCGAGCACTCCGGGCAGCGTTTGACCGTCGCTGATCCAGTTGCCGCCGTTCTGCAGGAAATAGTCGGCCTGGGCCGTCCCGTCGGATTCGTGTGGTTGCGCAAAGTGATATGCGCCCCGGATCAGCCCGGCCCCGGCGGCGCCGCCGTACTGGGCGTCGAAACTGGGGTTGCGGTAGTTCGTCCCCTCGGTGGCCTGCACGAACGCGAACTTCGCGCCCCCGGAGGCCACGCTTTCCCAGTCGATCTCGCCCGTCCAGTTACTGACGTCGACGCCGGGAACACCGTCGGCCGCCTCCGCGACTCCACCCATACCTAAGGCAGCAATTGCCGCAATTACCCACAGACTTTTCACGCGGGAGATCATTGCGGACCCTGACACAACCCTGCAAGTCCCGAAATATCAACTGTTTTTGAGGTATCAAGCCAATAGACCGTCCCAACTCCCAGCGGCCGCGCTCCCGCCGCCCATTCCGCCCATCGCTCGTCCCCGAGCCGGGCCTCGCCGTGGATCGCATGCCGCACCCGCCCCTCGTACCGGCGCCTGGCCAGCTCCGGCGGCACCGCGCACCAGACCTCGCGCACCTCGACCGAGGCCTCGACCCCGGCCCGCTCGAGTCCGGCGAGCACCAGCGGCCGCGTCGGCGCCAGCCAGGGGCTCTCCAGCACCGCGCCCCGCCCGGCGCTCGCCAGCAGCGTCCACATGCTCTCCCCTGCGGCCGCGCCCAGCCGCCTGCTCCACTCCCGCTCGCCCATCCCGGGCGGCCGTTCGAGCACGTCGGCCAGCGTCTCCTTGAGGTCGTCCTTGCTGAAGACCGGCAGGCCGAGCACCCGCCCCAGGGCCCGCGCGACCGTGGTCTTCCCGGCCCCAGGCAACCCGTTCACCAGCACCACCATCCGGCACACGGTCAGCCATGCTGCCAGCCCCGCCAGGAAATCTTCGCAACACCCGGAAAACCGCACCTCAGCGCCCCGAAATCCGCCGTCGCGGGCCACCGTCGGAAACGACGTTTCCGCAGGTAGGAGGGGTTTATGAAAGTGACATTCGCGTTTGCCAAACCGGATTGAACCTGCACAAACTTGATTCGATCCTCAATCGCGCCCCCGACCAGGGGTTATTTCGCCATGCCCGGAGAGGCCGACCATGATCCATACCCGGGGACTGACCCGAGTGTTCAAAGTCAAGAAGGAGCGTGTGGAAGCCGTACGCGGCATCGACCTGGAGGTGGAGGCCGGTCAGCTCGTCGCCTTCCTGGGGCCCAACGGCGCGGGCAAGTCCACCACCCTGCGCATGCTCACGACCCTCCTGCCGCCCACCTCGGGCACCGCCATGGTGGCGGGCCACGACGTGGCCAAGGACCCGGCGGGCGTGCGCGCCCGCATCGGCTACGTCGGCCAGCGCAACAGCGCGGGCGAGAACTTCCTCGTCCGCGACGAGCTCGTCACCCAGGGCCGCTGCTACGGCCTGGACTCCAGGCAGGCGACCGCCCGCGCCGAGGAACTGCTCGACCTGCTCGACCTCAGAGCGCTGGCCAAGCGGCGCCCCGGCACGCTCTCGGGCGGCCAACGCCGCCGCCTGGACATCGCGCTCGGCCTCATCCACCGCCCCGGCCTGCTGTTCCTCGACGAGCCCTCGACCGGCCTCGACCCGAAGAGCCGCGCCGAGGTCTGGCAGCACATTCTCCAGCTGCGGGAGACGTACGGGACGACGCTGTTCCTGACCACCCACTACCTGGAGGAAGCCGACAACATGGCCGAACGCGTGGTGATCATCGACAACGGCCGGATCATCGCGGACGGCACCGCTGAGCAGCTCAAGAACGACCTCGCCGGCGACCACATCACGATCACCACCAGCACGGAGGAGGAGGCGCGCAGGGCCGCGGAGCTCGGCGGCGGCGCCGCCGACGGCACCACCGTGCGCCTGCGCGTCCCCAACGCGGCCGCCGCGCTCCCCGACTACCTCAGAACCCTGGACGGCTCCGGCATCAAGGTCACCACCGCCGAGACCATCCGTCCGACGCTCGACGACGTGTTCCTCGCTCTTACCGGGAGAAGCCTTACCGATGACGACATTCTTTCGTGACACCGCCACCGTTTTCTCGCGGGAGTTCAAGCCGGTCATGCGCGACTCGGTCGGGCTGCTGTTCGAGATGGGGCAGCCGCTGCTGTTCCTGTTCCTGTTCGGGTCGCTGCTGGACGGGGCGGTCGGGTCGTCGTGGCAGTGGTTCGTGCCGGGGATCCTGGTCATGATGTGCCTGACGGGCCCCATGTCCGCCGGCTACACCCTGCTGGTCGAGCTGATCGGCGGCTCGCTGGAGCGGCTGATGGTCACCCCGCTGAACCGCACGGCGATGCTGGTGGGCCGGACGTTGAAGACCATGATCGTGCTGCTGGCCCAGGCCGTCCTGATCATCGCGCTGGCCGTCCCCTTGGGCTTCGAGCTGTATCCGGCGGGCGTCGTGGCGGGCCTGGCGCAGCTGGTCGTCTTCGGCGTCGGCCTGGGCTCGCTCTCGTTCGTGCTGGCCATCAAGTCGGCGCCCGGCGGCACGCTCTTCTACATCGTCAGCCAGTCGATCATGTTCCCCCTGCTCCTCCTCTCGGGGATGATGCTCCCCCTGGAGACGGCTCCGGCGTGGCTGCGGACGATCGGGTACGCGAATCCGGTCACGTACATCGTCGAAGGCCAGCGAGCCCTCTTCTCCGGCAACCTGACAAGCCCCTCGATCCTGTACGGAACCGTCGCCGCCTGCGCGATAGCCGCGATCGGCCTGTATCTGGGCAACCGGGCCATGCGCCGGGGTGTCTGAGACCCTTGAGGGATGACTCATCTGACGGTCCCCTGGATCCCCGTACGCCATCGCCTGGACGTGATCCTGTCCCCGGCCCTCCCGCCTGTGGACAAGACCACGTCGGCGTTCGCGTTCGTCTCGGACCAGACCGGCAGAACGCTCATGACATGCGTGGACGAGGAGGGCCGCGGGTGGGACATCCCCGGCGGCCACCTCGAACCCGGCGAAACGGCCCTCGACGCCGCGGCCAGGGAGCTGTACGAGGAGACCGGCCTGCGCCTGCCGGCCACCGCGCTGTCCGCCTTCGCCTGGCAGCGCATCGAGCTCCTGGACGCGGCCCCGGCCGGCTACCGCTACCCGCCGCTGACGTACATGGTGATGTTCAGGGCCCGCCTCCCGCATCCGGGCCGGCCGACCCAACCGCCGGCCGGCTCGGAGAGCACCAGGGCCGACTGGCTCCCGCCATCGGAGATCGCCCGCGTCTGCCCTGATCGCACCTGGTTACCGCTTCTGGACGGCCCGAGTCCGCACTAGCTATTTGGGCGCCTTCTCGGCAAAGAGATAGCCGCCCACGATCACGAACCCGATCTGGAAGAGCCAGAGCCGCACGTCCGCCACCACCGGCGAGTCCGGGGGGTGGCGGGGAGAGATCCACCAGCTCGCTCTTCGGTCGGACGTCCTCGGCCCCCTCGGCCCCGGATCGATCTCCGGCGCCAGACGGCCGACTGGCTCCACTCATGTTTCCTCCATCAGCCCAGTCGTCAGGGCTGACTACGGGGAGGTGCGTTGGACCACCTCAGACTGCGATGGGACCCACCTCGGAGAGCGAGCCACGTGTTTATGTCAGATTTCTGCCGCTTCATGCGGGATTTCTGCCACGCTGCCCGATCGCGCGCCCCTGCGGGATAAGGCACATCCTAGGGGCCTGTGGGATTCGAGCGCGCCTTTAGCCCACATTTCATGATGCCGCGACGCGTACTATTTGCCAGAATTAATCACATATGAGGCGCAGGAGGAGATCTTTCCGCACCGGTATAACGTTCTTCCGTCGAGGTGTGACAGGACAACACTCGGTACGGATCGGACCCGTTCCTCATGGCAAGCCGGCGTGTATAAAAAGCATGCACCTATCGATGAGGACCGAGAGCAGCGAGACGTCGGAGCATCCCCGCCCTCTACTCCACGTGCCCCCTTACCCCCAAGGGCCAGGTGACATGACCATGACGCGTGAGTCCACCGGCAAGGACCCCAGGCTCGAGCAGGAGAGGAGCAACAACAACAGCAATTTCGTCCGGCTGTCCGTCAATCTGAGCCACGAAACAGCGCAGACGTTCAAGGCACTGGCCGAGCGCAAGGGCCTGTCGTTCACCGAGGCGATCCGCCGCGCCATCACGATCTGGAAATTCGTCGAGGACCAGCTCGCGCAGGGCCACGAGCTGGCCATCGTGGAATCCGACGGAAATCCGCGAAAAATACTGTTCCTCTGATCAGCCATTCACCGGGGGCCCTATGACGGAAGAGGCTCTCGGGTGAAGCTCGCGCGGTAGGCCGTGGGAGTGATGCCGACCCGGCTGACCAGGTGTTTGCGGAGGGAGTCCGCGCTGCCCAGGCCGCTCCGCCCGGCCACCTGGTCCATCGGCAGTCCGGTGGTCTCCAGCAGCTCCCTGGCCCGGTCGACGCGCCGGTGCAGCAGCCACTGGAGCGGGCTCAGCCCGGTCTCGGCGTGGAAGCGCCTGGTCAGGGTACGCACGCTGATCCTGGCGTGGCGGGCCAGGTCGGCCAGGGTGAGCGGGCGGTCCAGGTGCTCGAGCGCCCAGGCCCGGGTGGGGGCGAGTGAGGTGCCGCGCTCGGGAGGCAGCGGGGTCTCGATGAACTGGGCCTGCCCGCCCGGCCGTACGGGGGAGACGACCGCGAGCCGGGCGGCCGTGTTGGCCACCGCCGCCCCGTAGTCGAGCCTGATCAGGTGCAGGCACAGGTCGATGGCGGCCGCGGCGCCCGCCGAGGTGAAGATGCCGTCGTCCTCGACGAACAGGACGTCGGGCCGCACGTCGACCGACGGGAAGCGGGCGGCGAGGTCGCCGGCCAGCCCCCAGTGGGTGGTGGCGCGGCGCCCGTCGAGCAGGCCGGCCTGGGCCAGCACGAACGCGCCCGTGCACAACGAGGCGATCCGCGCCCCACCGGCCGCGGCCTTCCGCAGGGCGTCGAGGACCTCCGGGGGAGCCGGCTCGCCGCCGCTGCCGACCGCGATCACCGTGTCGGCCTCCTCCAGCGCCTCCAGGCCGTGCGCCACCACCACGTCGGGGCCCCCGACGGTCGGCACGGGGCCGGGCCGCGCCGTACAGACGCGCACGTCGTAGTGCGGGACGCTGTTGAACACCATGAGCGGGATCGAGACGTCGAAGCCCAGCACGGGAGGGACGATCACTGCGGCGAGGCGGTGCATGGCCAGATCCTCCGGATAGTTGGCATTCCGGCCACTATGCCACGAGGCCGCAGGTCGGCACCGTTGTCATCATGAAATTTCATGTGATCGTGGGTCGCGGGGCCACCGCGTCGAAGACCGCTCTGCTGCTGGCCGAGGACGGCGAGCGGGTACGGATGATCAGCCGCACGGGCGGCGGGCCCGACCACCGGCTCGTCGAGAGGGTCGCCGCGGACGCGACCGACACCGACCGGCTCACCGAGCTGGCCGAGGGGGCGGACACGCTGTTCACCACCGCCGTGCCGCCGTACCACACCTGGCCCGAGCAGTTGCCGATCCTGTCGGCGTCGCTGCTCACCGCGGTGCGGCGGACGGGGGCCGCGTACGTCATGCTCGGCAACATCTACGGTTACGGCCCCGTGGACGGGCCGATCACGCCGCACTTCCCGCTGACGGCGACCGGACCCAAGGGGCGGGCCAGGGCGCGGGCGTGGGAGGAGGCCGCCGCCTCGGGGGTGAAGGTCACCGAGGTGCGGGCCGGCCAGTTCTACGGCGCCGGCGCCTTCTCGGTGTTCAGCCTCCTGGTGCAGCGGCCCGTGCTGGAGGGCCGGCTCGTCCTGGTGCCGCAGGAACTCGACGTTCCGCACAGTTACTCGGCGATCGACGACACCGCGCGCACGCTGGTCGCCGCGAGCCGCGAGGAGCAGGCGTACGGCAGGGCCTGGCACGTGCCCACCGCGACCCTGTCGGTGCGGGAACTGGCCCGGCGGCTCGCGGAACTCTCGGGAGCGCCCGCGCCGCGGCTGGAGGAGATGACGGAACGCGACCTGACCCTGCTCGGGATCACCGATCCGTTGTGGGGGGAGATGCACGAAGTGCTCACCAAGCCGGGCCACCCGCTCGTCCTCGACTTCTCCGAGACCGAGAAGATCCTCGGCGTCGGCGCCACCCCGGTCGATGACGTGCTCCGGCAACTGATCTAGCGTCGCGAGACCGCCGGCTCGTTGAGGCGGTTGCTGAAGCGGGCGAGCATGGCGGTCTGGGACGTCTCGGGGAACAGCCGGGCGATCAGTGGTGGGACGCGCCAGTTCGCGGGGTTGCGCCTGGCCAGCCGGGAGACCAGGGAGATGTACGGGTAGCGGACCTTCTCGTAGGCGCGCAGCCGTACCGCCGGGTCGTCGCCGCCCTTGGCGAGCTCGCGCCCGAGCACCCACGCGTCCTCGAGGGTCTGGTTGGCGCCCTGCCCCAGGGTGGGCGGCATGATGTGGGCCGCGTCGCCGACCAGGGTGATCCGCCCCTTGCCCCACGCCGGGCGCACCTTGGTCCAGTGGTGGCCGAAGAACTCGAGGTCGTCCTCGGTCGCGCCGGCCAGCACCTCGGGGACTGGTGACGCCCAGTGCCCGAACCGCCGCCTCAGCTCGGCCAGCGGCGCCGCCGGCCGCGGATCGGCCGGCGACCAGCGCACGTCGAACCACCACTGCAGCAACCCCTCGCCGGCGGGCATGAGCCCGCACGCGCCCTCGCGCCCCGAGATGATGAGGTGCCGGTGCGTGCCGGCGAGATCGATGTCGATCCGGCTGAGCCCCTGCCAGGTGCCGAAGGTCGCCGGCTGTACGGCGCCGTCGCCCCACAGGCAGCGCCGTACGACCGAGTGGTGGCCGTCGGCTCCGATGAGCAGGTCTCCCCTGGCCGTCGAGCCGTCACTGAAGGTCGCCGTGACCTGGCCGTCGTCCTGGGTCACGCCCCGGCAGGCCAGGCCGTGGCGGACGAGGTCGCCGGGCAGCCCGTCGGCCAGGCGTTCCAGCAGGTGGCGGCGGGGGATCGCCCTGGTCTCGAAGCCGAAGCGGCCGGCCGCGTGGGCGATGTCCATGCTGGTACGCAGCCGCCCGCCGGCGGTCAGCGCGTCGATCCGGTCGATGCGGGCGCCGACGCCGTCGAGGTCGATGCCGAGATCGTGCAGTACGGCGGTGCCGTTGCTCCAGATGAGCACCGCCTTGCCGCCCGTCCGCCGGGCCGGAGCCTGCTCGTAGACCCGCACCCGGTGACCGGCGGCCAGCAGCCCGCGCGCGACGGCCAGGCCGCCCACCCCGGCGCCAATGACGAGAACATCCATATCTCCTCCAAAGCGGAGTATCTTCGATATGAAGATACTCCGTGATGGAGTAGGTTAGGAAAGTGGCCCACGAACATCCAGACGACGTCTTCCGCGAGTTCCTGGTCGCGGTCCTCCTGCACAACGAGGCGGTCGCCGACCGGCTCGGCCTGCAACCCGTCGACGTCGCGGCCGCCATCCTGCTGGAGACGCGCGGGCCGCTCGCCGTGGGGGCGATCTCCGAGGAGCTGGGGCTGCCGTCCGCCTCGGCGACCCGGCTGATCGACAGGCTGGAGAAGGCGGGCTACGTACGGCGGGTGCGCGGCGAACGCGACCGGCGCACGGTCACCGTGGAGCTGGTCGAGGGCGGTCTGGACGACTACAACGCCGCCTGCGAGGCGTCCAGGCGGCACCTGGCGGCGATCAGCGCGCACTACGAGCCGGAGCAGGCGATGGTGATGCTGGACATGTTCAGCCGCGTCACCGAGGCCTACCGACGTGCCACCAAGGAGGTACGGGGGTGAACCCCGCGGAGCTCGCTCACGACGCGCCGAGCCGGACCTCCGCCACCGGTCGCCAGTCCCATGCCGTCTCCGGGCCGTCCTGGTTGACGACGTGGATGCTGCGGATCGTCACCTCGCGCTCCGGAAGGCGCTCGCCGAGCGCGTCGATGATGGGCGCCGCCGGGCCGTCCGCGTTGCTGTAGGCCACGGTGACGTGCGGCAGCCACGTGTCATGGGCGAGCACGCCGTCACGGCCCGTGGCCGCCCTCGTGGCGAACCGCGCCGCCTCCAGCAGTGGCCTCAGCCGCTCGGAGGGCCGCGCCTCCAGCACGACCGCCTCGGGGTGATAGAGCACCCGCCCCAGCGTCACCGTGATCGGCGCGACCCGGGCGAGCTGGCCCGCCGCCTCCGCGGCCATCACGGTCACCTGACGCTCGGTGATCTCGTGCGAGTATCCGGCGACGAACGTGGTGAGGTGGATGAACCGCCGCGGCACCAGATCGAGCCCCGCCAGGCCGGCCAGCCGGTCGTGCGCCTCCTCGACGATGGCCCGCGCCTGCGGGTCCTCCCCCAGCAGAACGTGCCAGTAGAGCCGCCCCTGCCCCGGCGGCAGCATGAGCGATCGGCGCTTCTCCCAGCGATTCGCCATGCGCGTCGGAAGCGGGCTCACGCGTCCTCCTCGGTGGGAGCGGGCAGCTGATCTGCTCACGCAGCGTGGTCACGATATCCGACTCGGTGAGCCGCGGTCACGAGGGGAATCGCGGGACAGCCGCACGTAGGCCCGGTCGTCGAAACTCTCGGCGCCGGCCGCCACCGCCTTGGTGGCCGCGTGCTCCATGATGCGCAGCCGATCGGCCCGTAACGAGGCCCGGAGCTCCGCTTCGGCTGCCGCGAGGGTCTGCGCCGGGCCGAGGTAGCCGTCCGACGCCAGCACCACCTCGTCCACGTCCTCCGCCAGCACGAACGTCTCCACGAACCGCTCCGGGACCGGCCGCCCGTCCAGCAGGCCGTATCCGAAAGGACCGGCTTCATCCCGGTTGGCCAGCACGGCCTGGCGCTCCAGCACCGGCCGGATCAGCGCCCGTCCCGGATCGGTGGCCGCCAGATCCTCCGGGTGTTCTCCCTGCAGCAGCAGGCAGTGCAGGTAGGCGGCCCGGGCGCCGGCCAGCACCGTGTCGATCAGCTTCCCGCCGGGGTGACGACGCCACCCGCCGTCGCGGTGACCCAGGGAGACGTGGACGTCACCCACGCGCCACATCAGCCGCCGCCTCGGCCACACCACCGCCGCGACGGCGGCCGGCGCGAGCAGGTCGTCGTCGGCGACGGCCCACTTGCGGCGCAGCTCCATGAGCTCCGCCGAGACGGCCGCGACCGCCTGCGCCACGGTGACGTCGTCCGGCAGGGTGACGAGGGTCTGCGCGACGCGATCGGCGGCCAGGGCCCCGCCGCTCGCCCCGCCGTAGTCGCGGCCGGACTTGTCGGTGACGCCGTCGATCACCGCCGCGCAGCGGACGCCGCCGCCGTCCTCGATGACGACCACCCGGTCCTCGCCTGGTCCCGCGCCTTTGGCGCGCACCGCGCGCTCGGCCACCCGCCAGCCCGCCACGTGAGCCGCCGCCGGCTCAGGTCGTCCGGAGCAGTGAGACGAGATCGTCCCACCGGGCCATGAGCAGGCCCAGTACGGCGCCGAAGACACCGACGATGGCGACGATGGCCGGATCGAAGGAGCCGTTCACCAAGGAAGCGGCCAGCCCGAGCAGCGCCACCGCGATGAGGATGCCGTTGCGGGCCACGTGCGCCATGCTCAGGGGCGTCCGGGAGGCGCCGAAGCAGCGGCAGGGAACGGCGGCGCCCCTCCGTACCACCATGATGACGGCGACGGTGAGGCAGCCGAGGAGCCCCGCCGCGAGCACGAACGACGCCGATCCGGCCCAGCGAAGGGGGACCGCGGCCAGCACGATGACACCGGCCTCGGCCACCGCCGTCGCCGTCGCGGCCGCCGGCGCCCTGGCGTTGTCGATCACCGCCATCGCCTTGATCGACTGGACGAACTCGTTCCAGGACCGGCGGCTGGAGACCTTGCTCGCCAGCGCGAGGACGAACACCGTGAGCAGCAGCAGTCTGCTCGCCACATCGACGTACTGCATAGACCGCAACCTGCCACGGCCGGGCAAATCCGGCAAGAGCACCACTGCGTTACTCTTCGAAGATCCACGAGCAAGGGGTGGACCGTCGTGCTGATCCGGTTACTCGGCCCGGTGGAGGTGGAGCGCTCGGGGCAGACCCGGCCCGTACGCCCTCCACAGGTCGCGCTCGCCGTCGCCGCGCTCGCTTGGGAGGTCGGCCGGGTCGTGCCGGTCGACACGCTCCTCGCCCGGGTCTGGGGCGAGCAGGTCCCGCCCGGCGCGCGGCGCACCCTGTACACGATCATCACCCGGATCCGGCGCGACGTGCTCGCGGATGAGGGCGCCGTCGTCCGCCGGCTCGGGGGCTACCTGCTCGACGTGGACGAGTCCGCGGTGGACGTGCCACGCTTCCGCGACCTGGCCGACCAGGCGATGGCCGTGCCGGACCCGGTGCCGCCGCTGGGCGCGGCGCTGGCGCTGTGGCGCGGCGATCCGCTGACCGGGCTGCCCGGCGAATGGGCCGAACGGGCCCGCCACCGCCTGCGCGACGAGCGCAGGGAGCTCCTGCTGCGCTGGGCACGGGTGGTGACCGGCCGGGACGCCGCGGCCGCGGTGGCGGCGCTGTCGCCGCTGGCCGAGGAGTACCCACTGGACGAGCTGGTGGCCGCCGCGCTGATCGAGGCGCTGCACGCGTGGGGGCGGACCGCCGAGGCGCTGGCCCATTTCGCCCAGGTACGCCGGACGCTCGCCGAGGAGCTGGGCGTCGAGCCGGGTACGCCGCTGCGGCGCGTCCACCGGAAGCTGCTGCGCTCCGGCGACACGACCGAGACCGCGCGCCCGATCCCGGCACAGCTGCCGGTCGGCCTGCGGCACTTCGTCGGCCGGTCGGCCGAGCTGGACCGGCTGGCCGCGATCGGCGAACAGCCGGCCACCGCGGCGGTCTGCGCGATCTCCGGGCCGCCCGGGGTGGGCAAGTCGTCGCTCGCCCTGCGCTGGGCCCACCTGCACCGCGACCGCTTTCCCGACGGGCAGCTGTACGCCGATCTCAGCACGATCGACCCGGCCGACGGGACCGTGGTCCTGCCCCGGTTCCTCGGCGCGCTCGGGGTCGCGGAGGCGCAGGTGCCGTCGGGCGTGGAGGCGCAGATCGGGCTCTACCGCAGCATGCTGGACTGCCGCCGGGTCCTGGTCGTGCTCGACGACGCCCGCAGCGCCACCCAGGTCCGCCCGCTGCTGGCCACCGCGCCGGGGTGCCTGACGCTGGTGACCGGCCGCTCCGAGCTGTCCGGGCTCGCGGTCACGGCGGGGGCGCACCTGGTCGGCCTGGACGTCCTGCCCGGCGACGACGCGCACGACCTCCTGGTGGCGTGGCTGGGCGAGGCCCGGCCGGCGGCCGAGCCGGAGGCCGCCGCGAACATCATCCGGCGGTGCGGCCGGCTGCCGCTGGCGCTGGCGATCGTCGCGGCGCAGCTGGCGCGGCGCACCGATCTGCCGCTGGCCGAGGCCGCCGCGGACCTCGAGCGGGCCGACGCCGATCTGGAACCGTTCGCGCACAGCGACCCCGCGATCGACCTGCGCCACGTGTTCGAGCGCTCGTACCGGGACCTGCCCGTGCCCGCGGCCCGGCTGTTCCGGCGGCTCGGGCAGCACCCCGGGCCGCACCTGCCGCTGTCGGCGGCGGCGAGCCTGGCCGCCCTGCCGGTGGGGCGCACGCGGGAGCTGGCCGCGCACCTCGACCGCGCCAACCTGGCCGAGATCCGCGCGCCCGGCCGGCTGCGCCTGCACGACCTGCTGCGCGTGTACGCGTCGGAGCAGGCGCGGGCCGCCGACACCCGGGCGGCACGGCGGTCGGCGACGCGGCGGCTGCTGGACTACTACCTGCACTCGGCCTGCGCCGCGAACGGGATGTGTTACCCGCACCGCGACAACCTGCTCCTGGACCCGCCGGCGCGGGGCACCGTGGCGGAGCGGTTCGCCGGGCCGGCGGAGGCCCTGTGGTGGTACGCCGACGCGTCGGTGGCGCTGCCCGCGCTGCTGGCGGAGGCCACCGCGGCCGGGTTCGACGGCCACGCGTGGCAACTGGCGTGGGCGTTCGCGGAGTTCATGCAGCGGCGCGGCCTCTGGGAGGAGATCCTGCGCACCCACGCGGTGGCGCTGGCCGCGGCCGAACGGCTCGGCGACCGGCTGGCCGAGGCCCGCTGCCACAACAGCATCGCCCGCGCCCACGCCCGGCTCGGCCGCGACGGCGAGGCGGTCGAGCACTTCGAGCGGGCGGTCGAGCTGCACCGCGACCTCGGCGAACCCGTCCTGCGCGCGCACGTCCACCTCGGCCTGACCGTCGCGCTGAGCCGGACGCGACCCGATGAGGCGCTGAGCCACACCCTGCACGCGCTGGAGCTGTTCCGGCAGGCCGGCGACGTCGGCGGGGAGGCGCGGGCGTTGAACAACTCCGGCTGGCTGCGGGCCCAGCTCGGCGAGTACGACGAGGCGCTGGCCGACTGCCGCCGGTCCCAGCGGCTCCTCGCCGGCCTCGGATACACCCAGGGCGAGGGGCACGCGTGGGACAGCGTCGCCCACGTCCTGCACCTCAAGGGCGACTACGCGCAGGCGGTGGCCTGCTTCGAGCGGGCGGCCGAGCTGCTGCGCGACTGCGACGACCCGCACGCGGCCGCCGAGACGCTGGTCCGCCTGGGCGAGACGCACATCGCGGCCGGTGACCTCGCGGCCGCGCTCGACGTCTGGAAGCAGGCGGCGGAGTTCTTCGACGCCGTCGGCGACGCGCAGGCGGCGAAGGTCCGCGACCGCATCGTCTCCTTCCACCGTCCCTGATCCGCACGCGCCTGCGATCGCCCGCCTGACCTGCCGAAACAGGCCGTTAAGAATTCATTGAGAAATCGCTCAGGCCTCTGGCGCACGCTGCGACGGGCGGCGGGACGACGGCGTGGTCCGGCGTACCGCTTCCGCACGGGCGGGCGCCGTCCCGCCGGAACAACCGAAAGGAAAGTTCGATGCGCGTCGTGACCAGAATGGCCGACCGGCTCCTCGAGCTGATCGCGCCGCACTCCGTGGCCAGGGCTACCGACTGCGGTTATGAGTGCTGCAGTTTCCCGGCGTTCACCGCGAAGTACTGCTGCTACTACCCGAACGGCAGCCGCAGTTGCGGCGGCTGCAAGAGCTACATCTACTGCTCGTGACCGCACGTTGAGCGGGTGCCCGGCTGGCGGGCCGGCCGGGCCCTTTACACGGAAGGTTGTCTCATGCCCTATTTGATCGCCGTCGTGGCCCTCGTCGGCGCATTGTGCCTCGTGGATCTGGTGTTGACCCTCGGCGTGGTCCGGCGGCTTCGGGAGCACACCAAGCTGCTGGACGGACTGTATGAAGCCGTCGACCTGATGGGCGGCCCGTCCGGGCCGGGCGCGGGGCCGGCCGTCGGCGACGTCGCCGGTGATTTTGAGGCGACGACGGTGGACGGGAGCCCTCTCACCCGGGATCTCCTGCCGGACGGGACGGTCGTCGCGTTCTTGTCGCCCGATTGTCGCGGCTGCCATGAGAAGCTTCCCGACTTCGCCTCGTGGGCCGCGGACCAGGACCGCTCGCGGGTGCTGGCGGTGGTCGACAACCGATCGGGGGACCCCGCGGACATGGTCAGCGCTCTGAAGCCCGTGGCACAGGTGATCGTGGACAGCGCTGTGAGCAACGCGTTCGGCGTGCACTCGTTCCCGACGTTCCTCCAGGTGACCGCGGGCGGCAGGCTGCTCGCGGTGGCGCCCGAGATCTCCCGGCTGCCGGCCGGGTCGCCTGCGTGAGCGAGCCGGCGCCGACGTCGCGGGGGCTGGCCAGGAGCGCGGCACGCGCCGCCGCGACGGTGTGGCGGTCGGCGCCCGTCCACGTCCTTGCCTACCTGGCGGTCACGCTGGTGGGCTCGGCCACCCCGATCGCCGTGGCCTGGCTGACCAAGGCCGTGCTGGACGGGGTGGCGCTACGGCAGACCGACACGCTGCTCGCCCTGGCGGCTGCTGTCGCCGCCGTCACCACGGTCGCCGCCGTGGCGGCGCACGCGGGACATTACCTGCGTGCCGAGGCGGATCGCAGGACGGCGCTGCACGCGAAGGACGAGCTGTTCGCGGCGGTCTCCGGCTTCACCGGTCTGGCCAGGTTCGAGAGCCCGGCATTCCTTGACCGGCTGCGGCTGGCCCAGCAGAGCGCGAGCAACCCCGGCAGGCTGGTGGACACCGCGCTCACCACCGCTCGCAGCGCGGTGACGGTCGCCGGCTTCGTCGCGTCCCTGGCACTCGTCAACTCCGCCTTCACCATCCTGGTCGTGTTGTCGGCCCTGCCGGCGCTGCTCATCGAGCTGCGGATGTCGCGGCAACGGAACACGATGTTGTGGCGGATCGGGCCGGCCGAGCGTCGCGAAGGGTTCTACGCGCACCTGATGTCCACCGCGGACGCCGCCAAGGAGATCCGCCTGTTCGACCTCGGCGCCTTCTTGCGGCTTCGCATGCTGGCCGAGCTGCGCACCGCGAACGCCGAACGCCGCCGGATGGATCGGCGGGAGCTCCGCATCCACGCGAGTCTGTCAGGCGCCTCGGCGATCGTGGCGGGAGCGGGCCTCATCTGGGCGATCCTGGCGGCGGGGCAGGGGCGGCTCAGCGTCGGCGACGTGGCGATGTTCGTGGCGGCGGTCGCCGGCGTGCAGGCGGCGCTGGACAGCATGGTGTCGGCCGGCGTGATGGCGTACGAGCACCTGCTGACCCTTCATCACCACGTCGAGATCGTGACCGCCGAGTCCGATCTGCCGGCGGCGGGCGCTCACCCGTCGCTGCCGCCCCTGCGCCGGGGCATCGAGCTGCGCGACGTCTGGTTCCGCTACAGCCCGGACCATCCGTGGATCCTGCGCGGCGTCAACCTGTTCATCCCGAACGGGTGCACGGTCGCGCTGGTCGGGCGCAACGGCGCCGGCAAGAGCACGTTGGTGAAGCTCCTGTGCCGCTTCTACGACCCGACGCGCGGGGCGGTCCTGTGGGACGGCGTGGACATCCGCGACGTGCCGCCGGAGACGCTGCGTGCCCGGATCGGCGCCGTCTTCCAGGACTTCGTGTCGTACGAGCTGACGGCGACCGACAACATCGCCGTGGGCGACCTCTCCGCCGCCCAGGACCCGGCGCGGATCGAGCGGGCGGCGCGGGACGCCGGGATCCACGACGTGGTCGCGGCCCTGCCGCACGGCTACCGCACGCTGCTGAGCCGTGGATTCCCCCAGGACCCGGACGACGAGCAGGACGACGCCGACGCCGGAGTGCTGCTCTCCGGCGGGCAGTGGCAGCGGCTGGCGCTGGCCAGGGCGTTCCTGCGCCGCGACCGGGACCTGATGATCCTCGACGAGCCCAGCGCCGGCCTGGACCCCGAGGCCGAGTACGAGGTGCACGGCCGGCTCGCCACGCTGAGGTCGGGGCGGACCAGCGTGGTCATCACCCATCGGCTCGGCGCGATCCGCACGGCCGACCGGATCGTGGTGCTGACCGACGGCGTCGTCACGGAGCAGGGCACGCATGCCGCCCTGCTGGCCGAGGGCGGCACCTACGCCGAGTTGTTCGCCCGGCAGGCGACCGGCTACCGGGACGACGTGGAGCTGTCGCGGTGACCGGCGCGATCGTCGTGCTGGCGGCCGTCGGCGTCGCTCTCGCCGTTTTCCGGGTGCGCCGGCGATACCTGGTGGTGACCGTCCAGGGGGAGAGCATGCTGCCGGCGTACCGGCCGGGTGAGCGCGTCCTCGTACGGCGGACGCCGCCGGGATCGCTGCGCCCCGGGCAGGTCGTCGTGCTGAGCGGCTTCGCCCACGCCCGGCCGAGCGAGCGCCGGCGGGAAGCGCACCAGCACCTGGGCGCGGGCCCGGGCTGGATCATCAAGCGCGTCGCGGCCGTCCCGGGTGACCCGATCCCGCGCGAGACCGTCCCCGCGCTGCGGACCGAACCGGGCACGCGGGTGCCGGCCGGACGCCTGGTGGTGCTGGGCGACAATCCGGACCACTCGCTCGACTCCCGGCAGTCCGGCTATCTGACGGCGGATCGCCTGTTCGGCGTGGTGCTGCGCAAGATCGCTCAGCCGATGTCGGCGCCCTCGCGGTAGCCGCTGGCCTGGGTGGCGAACAGGTGGGCGTACCGGCCGCCCAGCGCGATCAGCTCGTCGTGGGTGCCCTGCTCGACGATCCGGCCGTCGCCGAGCACCACGATCAGGTCGGCGTCGCGGACCGCTCCGAGCCGGTGCGAGACCAGCAGGCTGGTGTTGCCCGCGCGGTGCTCGCGCAGCCGGCGGTGCACCTCGTACTCGGCCTGCGCATCCAGGCCGGAGCTGGGCTCGTCGAGGATGAGCAGGTCGCGGCGCTCGCGCACCAGCGCTCGGGCCAGGGCCAGGCGCTGCCACTGGCCCCCGGAGAGCGTCACGCCCGCCTGCGGGTCGTCGTCGTCCTCGGGGCCGAAGAAGACGCGGCTCAGCATGGTGTCGTAGCCCCGGGGCAGTGCCTGGACGGTTTCGTGCGCGCCCGCCAGCTCGGCGGCGGTCCGGAGCCTGGCGCGGTCGGACATCGCCTCGACCTCGCCCACCCCGATGTTCTCCGCCGCGGTCAGGTCGTAGCTCATGTAGTCCTGGAAGAGCACGCCCATCCTGGCGCGCAGCTCGGCGGGTGGCACGTCGCGGATGTCGATGCCGTCCCAGAGGATCGCGCCGCGCGTCGGGTCGTAGAAGCGGCACAGCAGCTTGATCAGCGTGCTCTTGCCGGCCCCGTTGAGCCCCACCAGCGCGACGGAGGCGCCGTGGGGGATCGTCAGGTCCACCCCCCGCAGCACCCAGGGATGGCTCTCGTCGTACCGGAACCACACGTCGTGCAGCTCGATGCCGCGGCGCAGCGCGGGCAGCGGCTCCGGTTCGCCGGGCGTGGGCAGGTCGCCGGGCAGCGCCATGACCCGTTCGTGGTGGGCGAACAGGAGCAGCGCCTGGCGGGCGTTCGCGGCGTTGTCCACGGTGGCGGTCAGCGCGGCCTGCGTGCCCGCCACGGCGGCGGCGAACGCGGTCACGTCGCCGAGGGTGAGCCGGCCGTCGAGGGCGGAGTACACGGCCCAGAGCAGCCCGGCGCCGCTGACCGCGGCGGAGAGCGCCGCGAGCGCCGACTGCGTGAGCGCCTCCCGCCGGTCCAGCCGCCGATCCCCCGCCTGCAGGACGGCCAGCTCGCCGAGCACCCGGCGCTTGAGGAAGTCGCCGAGCCCGAAGAGCCGGACCTCCTTGGCGGCCTCGACGTCGGTGATCAGGGAGGAGTAGAAGATCTGCCGCCGGGCCGCGGCGGACTGCCCGGCGATCATCTTGATCCGCCGCTTCTCCAGGGACATCCTCGCCGCGAGGACGGGCAGCGCCGCGAGCGCCACCAGGCCCGCCATGAGCGGGCTCAGCACGGCGAGGGCGACGAGGAGCCCGGTCAGGGCGATGACGTTGCGCCCGAGGTCGAACAGGCCCGAGGTGATCGGCCCCATCGCGTTGCCCGTCGCCTGCGCGGCCATGCGCAGCTCGTCGAGGAACACCGGATTCTCGAACCGCGACAGGCCGTGGAACGTGTTCACCCGCGTGTACAGGCGATCCTGCAGCAGCAGGTCCAGCCGTCGATCCGTCTCGCCCCGCAGATAGCCGGTCAGCTGCGGCAGCACCCCGGCGACCAGCCCCAGCACGACGAGGCCCGCGACCGGGGTGAGCACACGTTCCGGCCGGCCTGTCGCCAGCCCGTCGACGAGCGTCTTGGTCGCCCACACGGTGGCCGAGGGCAGCAGTCCGGCCAGGACGGTGGCGACCAGCTGGCACACCGCCGACACCGGCCCGGCCCGCCAGCACAGCAGCGCCAGGGTGGCGGCGCGACGGGTCACTTCGCCGGTGCCATGGCGGCGAGGTCGGTCAGCTCGGTGTCCGCGGCCACGACCCTGCCGTCCTGGTCGGTCCGCAGGAACGTGGGGAAGGCGTGGATGTCGAGAGCCTGCACGATGCGCAGCGCGTCCTCGCCCGTGACGACGCTCGCCACGCCGCCCACCACCTCGACCAGGTCCGCGGTCTCCTCGACGGCGCCGGAGATGACCGCCAGGGCACTCTGCCCCTTGGCCTCCGCGGCGAACTGCGGCGCGCGCTCATGGCAGGTGTCACAGCCGACGTCGAAGAAGCCCACGAGCCGCGGCCCCGCCACGTCCTGCGGCAGCGTGCGCCCGACCAGCACGCGGGGATCGTACGGCATGAGCGTCGACGTCCCCGCGAGGCGTTCCAGCTCGGCGGTGTGCGCGCGCAGCCGGCGCAGCACCCCCAAGGTGAGCACCAGGTCCAGCAGGCACAGCAGGCCGACCAGCACGACGGCGACGATCAGGAAAGGCATCGGACAACCCCTCTTCAGGCGGTGAACAGCTCCAACAGGTCGTCGAGGCGCACCACGAGCAGAGCGCCCACGGCGGCGGCGACGAGAGCGAGCGCGACACCGGCCGGATGCGCCACCGCCGCGCCGGACGCGGCCCATGCGGCGAGCCCGGTGGCGCCGGACGCCGCCAGGACGAGATTGCGGATCACGTGTGGCCGGCCGAGCGGCGTGACGGACGCGCCGAAGCACCGGCACGGCGCCTGCCGCCCCCGGCGCAGGGCGGCGAGGATGCCGCCGGTCAGCGCGGCGAGCGTGCCCACCGCGACCGCGAACCCCAGCGGTACGGTCCACGGCAGCGCCAGCAGGACGACCGAGGCGGCCTCCGCCGCCACCAGGGCGTGCGCGGCCATGGTGGACACGGCTCGCGGAAGGATCTTGAGGACCACGATCGAGGACACGTACTCGCCGTACGCCGATCGGCCGCGTACCTTCCCCGCGATCGCGATCGCGAAGACGGCGGCCAGCAGCGCCCGGCACATGATCATGAGATAGAGCACGGCGTCACCCTCGTGTCCGGGGACCGGCGGCGGAGGAGGCCGCCGCCGGTCCGCGCGTTCTACCTAGCCGCCGCAGACCCTGAAGGCGTAGCAGGACCCGCAGCGGGTCGTGCCGCCGGCGGTCGTGCAGATCTTCCTGAAGTCGGAACGCTCCCTGCAGTAGCAGTGCACGTACCACTCCGCGGCCGCCTTGGCGGACGCCTTCGGGACGAGCCTGTCGAGAATCCTGTCGCCGAGCTTGCCCAAGACAGAAGTCATGTTCGCTCCTTGTATAGCGATGCGGTCAGGCCGAAACGCTATTTGGGGGACATACAGCGACCGATACAGCCGCGCTACACCTGGGCGGTGAGCAGCCTTTCCAGCACCGGGTCAAGGCGCATCGACGGATCCGCGAACAGTTCCTCGGCCCGCCGGGCGTCCCCCGCGGCACGCGGGTCGCCCGACGCCGTCCTGGCCCTGGCGAGCTGGCGGGTGCAGGCGGCGTAGCCGTACGCGTCGCCGATCTGGGCGGCCAGCTCCAGGGCCCTGACCAGGTCGCGCTCGGCCGCGGTGAGAGCGCCCTGCCGCAGCCGGATCTCGGACCTGCTGAGCAGCACCTCCCACTCGTCCTCCCGGTTGCCGGTCTCCTCACAGCGGGCCAGCGCCTCGTCCATCGCGGCCAGCGCCTCGTCCCGCCGGTCGAGCAGGCAGTAGGCGCGGCCGAGCGCCGCCAGCGTGATGCTCTCGCCGTTCAGGTCGCGATCGGCCCGGCGGACGGTCAGGCACCGTTCGAAGCGGTCCACCGCCTCGGCGTCCCTGCCCAGCTGGAGCAGGAGCTCGCCCAGGCTGTGGCCGACCAGCCCGACGCGCCTGGACCCGTGCGTCTTGAGCAGCCGCAGGCTCGCGCTGATGCGGCCGAGGGCCGCGTTGAGGTCGCCGGTCTGCATGTGCAGCCAGCCGAGGTTGTGCAGCGCCATCCCTTCCTCCTCGCGGTTGCCCAGGTCGCGCCAGAGCTCGAGCGCGCGCCGCATATGGCCGCCGGCCGCCTCCCCCTGACCGGCTCGCCACTCCAGCAGCCCCAGGGTCGCGAGCGTGGACGCCTCCGCGCCGCGGTCGCCGTCGCGCCGCGCCACCTCGATGGCCAGCCGCGCGATGGTCTCCAGCTCCCGCCAGTAGCCGCCCTTCATCACCGTGGCCTTGACCAGGGTCATCAGCTCGATGGCGAAGCGCGCCGTTCCCGGCTCCCCGCGCGCGGCCTGGACGGCGGCCGCGACCAGGCAGTGCAGCTCCGTGTCGAGCCACCGCACGGCCGCGGCGGGGTCACGCAGCACCAGGCCGGGATCGCGCCGGCGCTCCCGGCTCCCGCCGCCGGCTCGCAGGTGCGACTGCAGCAGGTCGCGCAGCTGGTGGCAGAGGTCGAGATACCAGTCCAGGGCCCGCCGTACGGCCAGGTCCAGGTCTGCCGGCGAGTCGTGGGAGGCGGCCAGCTCCCCCGCGAAGAGCCGCAGCAGGTCGTGCGTGCGGAACCGGCTCTCGCCGACCGGCTCGATCAGGCGCGCCTCGACCAGCTCGTCGAGCACGGTCTCGGCGGTCTTCAGTTCGACGTCGGCCAGCGCGGCGACGAGCTCGACGCCCACCTCCGGCACCTCCAGCACGCCGAACAGGCGGAAGACGGTCCTCGCGGCGCTCGTCAGGGTCGCGTAGCCGACCTCGAAGCAGGAGCGGACGCGCAGGTCGGCTGCCTGCAGCTCGTCCAGCCGCCGCCGCTGGTTGCTCAGGCGCTCGTTGAAGCCCGCCAGCGACCAGTCCGGCCGGCCCGCGAGGCGGGCGCCGGCGATGCGCAGCGCCAGCGGATGGTGGCAGCACCAGCGCGCGATCTCGGCCGCCGCCTCCTTCTCGGCGGCCACGCGCGCCTGACCGGCCAGCAGCGCCAGCATCCGTACCGACTGCTCCTCGTCGAACATGTTCACGGCGATCGGTACGGCGTCCAGCGTCGTCAGGACCGACCGGCTAGTGACCAGCGCCGCGCAGCCACCGCCCGCCGGCAGCAAGGGAGCCACCTGGGCGGCGCCGACGGCGTTGTCGAGGACGACCAGGACGCGCCGGTCGGCCAGCACCGACTGGTAGAGGGCGGCCGCCTCCGCCGGCGCCGCGGGCACCTCGCCCGGAGGCACCCCCAGCGCGCGCAGGAAGCGGCCGAGCACCTCGTCAGGGCGCAACGGCGACAGGCTCGGTGTCGATCCCTGGAGGTCGGCGTAGAGGTGGCCGTCGGGGTACCGGTCGGCCACGCCGTACGCCGCCTTCATGGCGAGCGTCGACTTGCCGATCCCGCCGGGGCCGTGCAGCGCCAGCACGGGCGGCCCCGCGCCGGCGCCCAGCACGGCGTGGATCCGGGCGAGCTCGGCCGTGCGGCCCACGAACACGCTCGGCGCGCGCGGCAGCTGGCGCGGCCGGGACCGCCCGTCGTCGGCGGGGGCCTCTTCCTCCGACAGCAGGGCCGGGTCCCTGCGCAGGATCAGCTGATGCAGTCTGCGCAGGTCAGGACCCGGATCGATGCCCAGCTCGTCGGCGAGGACCTTCCGGGCGGCCCCGAACGCGTCCAGCGCGCCGACCACGTCACCGCTCTGGTAAAGGGCCACCATGAGCTGGCCGTGCAGCCGCTCGCGCAGCGGGTACTGCCCGATCACCTCGCGCAGCCGCTTGGCCGCCGTCGCGTGCCTGCCGAGGGCGAGCTGGATGTCCGCGTGCTCCTCCACCACGCTCAGGTAGTGGTCGGTCAGGCGCGCGACCACCTCCCGCAGCGTCGGCCCCAGCGGCACGTCCTCGGCCGCCATCCCCTGCCACAGCGCGAGGGCCCGGGTGTAGGAGTCCAGGGCGGTGCTGAGATCGCGCCTGCCCAGCGCCTGGCGGGCGTGCGCGGACAGCGCCTCGAACTGGAAGAGGTCGAATTCCTCTGGCTCGACCCGCAACAGGTAACCGGCGTCCGAGGTCACCAGCCGCTCCACGGCCGGGTCGGCCGCGGGCGGCATCAGCTTGCGCAACTGCATGAGGTACGTACGCAGGTTCGCCACCGCGGAGCGGGGCGGCTGGTCCTCCCAGACCTCCGCCACCAGCGACCGGATCGGTACGACGTGGCCCGCCCGGGCGAGCAGCATGGCGAGGACGGTCCGCTGCTTGGGCGCCGTGATCATCGCCCATCCCGCCGGCGGGTCGTCGCCCTCGATCCGCAGCGGTCCGAGCATCCGGAACTTCACGTCCCGCCGCCTACAGGGCAGACCCGCCCAGCCGGCGCAGCGCTACCCCGAGCAGGCGATCGGCCGGGAAGAAACCGCGCTGCCGCGAGTCGACGCTGCGGGGGTTGTCGCCGTAGACCACCAGCGCACCCGCGGGCACGCGTTCCGCGGCGCCGTCCACGTCCGGCGGCACCGGGTCACCCGGCAGGGCGACGGCGCGCTTGATGTTCCAGCGCGTGCCGTCCACACCCGCTCGTGGGTCGGACGGAGGTTCGAGCACCACGACATCGCCCCGGGCCACCTGGCCGATCCGGCGCCGCCGGACCAGCACCCGGTCGCCGTCGTGCAGGGTCGGAGCCATGCTCGTCCCCTCGACGGTGACCACCACGTAGCGCCGGCGGGCCACCAAGGCGCCGGCCGCCGCCGCGAGCACCCCGGCGAGCAATCCCATGCTGATCAGCTTCATCCGCTTTTCCACCGCCGGCCCCAGGGAAATATTGATCTTTATCCGGCTGAGGATCGCCGTTGGCTCCGCACCCTGTCAACCGCGGGGGAAGGCGGCGCGCAGGGCGGAGCCGTTGACGACGAACCCGGCCGCGGCGATGGGGAGGGCACATACCGCCTGCATCGCGGCGAACCACATCGGGCAGATGCCAGGGATCATGTCGACGGCGACGATCGCGACCGGCATGGCGATCGAGATGACGCGTACGCGCAGATAGGCCCACCGTGTTCCCCGCGCGGCGAGGACGGTCAGCCAGTAGGTCACCGCGGCGCTCGCGAGCACCCCCGCCGACCGGCCCCACATGAACGAGGTCACCGTCTGACCGCTGATCGCGAGGACGGCGACCGTGGCGAGGACCACGACGCTGAGCGCGCCGTAGGCGGCGACGAGGATCTTGACCTTGCCGAAGGATTCCATGTCTGTTTCATCCCTTGTGTTGTCTGGAGTGGTGATCACGCTAGGGAGGGCATGGATGGGGCGGTATGGGGCTGGACGTACGGTTGGGTGGGTCCAGACCCACTTCAGGGCCGATCCGGCAGGCAGCGGCTCCGGTGCGGTGCACAGTGAAGACACCAAGCCGTGGTCGTGAAGTGAGAAGGAAGAATCATGCGACAGTGGGTGTCGAGCGCCTGCGTGGGGTTCGTGCGCGCATGCGTGGTGGTGGCCGTCACCATGCCGGTCCCGGCCGTGTGGGCCGCCGCCGCGACGCTGTGGATCTGGTGGTGGGGCGGAAACCCGTGGTCGGGGACGGTGCCGTTCGTATGGGCGTGCATCGGCACGCTCGCCCTGGCGCGCCCGGTGAGCCGGATGGTCCGCTCCGTCGTCGCGAGGTGGACGGGCACCGTCATCCCCGCCGGATACCGGCAGGCCGCGCCGGTGACGCGGCTGTCCACCGGGTACTGGTGGAACGGCTTCAGCTACGAGCGCACCAAACGCGACGCCCTCATGGACCAGAAGTGGCGGACCCGGTGGAGAGATCCCGGCTTCTGGCGGGACCTGCGGTTCACGGCGATCGCGCCGCTCACCGCGGGCGTGGTCGCCGCCGTCCCGCCGGCCGGTGCCGTGGCGGCGGTCCTCGGGTTCAGCCGATCGTCGCTCCTCGTCGGGGTGCTCGGCCTGGTCGTGGCGGTCGCCGCCGCCCCGTACGCCTGGCGGCCCGTCGTACCGGTGGCCGTCCGCTTCCTGCGCCCGTCGCCCGCGATGACGCTGGCGGACCGGGTCGACGAGCTGACGGCCCAGCGTGCGGACACCACGGTCGCGCAGGCCGCCGAGATCCGCCGGATCGAGCGGGACCTGCACGACGGGGCGCAGGCGCGCCTGGTCGCGCTCGGGCTCTCGCTGGCGACCGCGGAGAAACTCATGGAGACCGACCCCGACCAGGCCAGGACGCTGCTGCGGGACGCGCGGGTGGGCGCCGCCACCTCACTGAACGAGCTGCGCGAACTGGTCAGGGGCATCAGCCCGCCGGTGCTGAACGAGCGCGGGCTCGTCGACGCCGTCCGCGCTCTCGCCCTGGACAGCCCGCTCGACGTGGTCGTGAGCGCCGGCGTTCGGCTGCGCCTGGACCCGCCGATCGAGTCCGCTGTGTACTTCGGAGTCGCCGAACTGCTGACCAACGCCGTCAAGCACGCCCACGCGACCCGGGCGCGGATCTCCGTCACCCGCGACGAGACCGGCATCGCCGTCGACGTCGAGGACGACGGCCGGGGCGGGGCGAGTGTGAGCGCCGGGGGCGGACTCGCGGGGCTGCGCCAGCGTCTGGCGGTCTTCGACGGCACCGTGGAGATCACCAGTCCGGCGGGCGGTCCGACGCGTGTGAGGATGGTCGTGCCATGCGAATCGTTGTAGCCGAAGACCTCTACCTCCTGCGCGACGGGATGGTCCGCCTGCTCCAGGCGTACGGCCACGAGGTGGTGGCGACGGCGACCACCGGGCCCGAGACCCTCGACGCGCTGCTGAGGTGGCGGGCCGATGTCTCCGTCGTCGACGTCCGCATGCCGCCGACCCAGTCCGACGAGGGCCTGCGGGCGGCCCTCGCCGCCCGCGGCGAAGTGCCGGGGCTGCCGGTCCTGATCCTTTCGCAGCACGTCGAGCAGTTGTACGCCCGCGAACTCCTGGCCGACGGCGCCGGTGGCATCGGCTATTTCCTCAAGGAGAGCGTGTTCGACGCCGATCAGTTCATCGACGCCCTCGAACGCGTCGCAGCCGGCGGGACCGCCATGGACCCGGCGGTCATCGCCAAATTGTTGTCCAGCGGATCCTCGGACCGACGACTCGGACAGCTCACCGAACGCGAATACTCCGTGCTCGGCCTCATGGCCGAGGGATTGTCCAATCAGGCCATCGGCCGGCGGCTCTTTCTCAGTGAGAGCGCTATCAGCAAGTACACGACCTCCTTGTTCGGCAAACTCGGCATCACCGATGACGACAACAACAACCGCCGCGTGCTCGCCGTACTCACTTACCTGAACAAGCCCTGACGCCTTAGGCGAGCGCGTCAGCCTCGTCGAGCAGCGCGGACAGTCGTGGGTAACGGCGGCGCATCTCCTCGACATCGCTGAAGTCCCACATTTCCCCGAGCCTCGGATACTCCCCGGTGCCCTCAGGGAGTTCTTGGCCGGTGATGCGCTCGTAAGCCTTGCCGGGGGCGTACATGAAGGCCTCGCATTCGCACTCGTCCGAATCGTCGAGGATGCTCCTGCGAGCGGGCTGGTGATCCGCCAGGGAATCCGGATCGTCGAGTGCGGCCTCGTAGGTCCGACGCCCCTGGCCGACCAGCCAGCAGCGGAAGTATTCGAAGCCGTCGTCGGAGCAGCCGCCGTTGATGAGGTACGCGGCTCCCCACAGGTCGAGGCGATGCGCTGCGAGGCGGAGGTCGGTGAGGTGCTGGTCGAACGCGACGATCTCCGGCGGCGACAATCGGCCGAGCCTTGCGACAAGTGCGTCGCAGTCGTCGTCGGGGCCTGCCGGCGGAGGGCATTGCGCGAGGATCGCCCAGAAGTCGTCACGCGTCATGATCGGCATTCTGAACACCGAGCCGCAATGCCGTCCACTGCACAAGGCGGCTGCAGCCGTATTAGTGATCGACGGCCCCGATACTGATTCCCGGAAAAGGCACGGACGCTCAGGAGGAATCACGTGGAAGCCAAAGGCCCGACGGCCGAGATCATGATCGCTGAGGCGCGCAAGGCGTTATGGGTGATGGTCGGAGCGCTGGCCGTCATCTGGACGATCCAGATCGCCAACTGGGCGTCAGGCTACACGCTGAGTTACGAGTACGGGATCCAGGCGTGGAACCCCGCGAGCCTGCCCGACATCGTGTCGGCGCCGTTCCTGCACTGGAGCTGGGCGCACATCGAGGGGAACTCGGGGCCGTTGTTCATCTTCGGCTTCCTGTCCGCTTATCGGGGCGTGCGCAAGTTCCTCAGCGTGACAGGGCTCATCATCCTGGTCAGCGGTCTCGGCGCCTGGTTCACCGCCAGCCCCGACGCCACCGGGGCGGGCGCGAGCGGTGTCGTCTTCGGCTACTTCGGTTACATCCTGGTGCGCGGCGCGTTCGACCGGCATCTCGGGCTTTGACGGCTCCTATCCTGGGTCGATGAACGTGGAGTTCAGCAGTGAGATGTGGTTCTGGAGAGGGCCGGCGCCCTGGCACTTCATCACCGTTCCGGACGAGGAGTGCCGCGATCTGGAGACGACCGCCGGCGCGGTGAGCTATGGCTGGGGCATGATCCCGGTCACGGCCCAGATACGGGAGACCCGGTGGAAGACGTCGCTGTTCCCGAAGGACGGGCGTTACATCGTGCCGGTGAAGGCGGGGGTGCGGAAGGCCGAAGGGCTCGACGTGGGGGACGTGGTGACCGTTCGCCTGACCGTTGACCTCTGACGCTACTATTGCGAAATAGTCGCAATAGCGAAGGACATGCATATGATCCGACGGTCGTTGTTCCTGCACGCGCCGATCCGGCGTACGCCACGGGTGATGCTGGAGCAGATGCTGGCGCTCGTGGACGACGACACTCCGCCGGACGGCCCCGACGGCCCTGTTGCGGTGTTGGAGCGGCGGCTGGCCGAGCTCCTCGGCAAGGAAAGCGCGCTGTTCTTCCCCAGCGGGACGATGGCCCAGCAGGTCGCGTTGCGTCTGCACGCCGATCGGCGCGGGCGCCGCACCTTCGCCGCGCACCCGCAATCGCATCTCGACGTCTGGGAGGAGCAGGGTTACAACGCCGTCCACGGCCTGCGGATGCGCCGCACCGGCGACCCGCACGAGCTGATGACCACCGACGATCTGCGGGCGGCGGGCGAGCCGCTCGCGGCGGTCGTCTGGGAGTTGCCGCAGCGCGACCTCGGCGGCCTGCTTCCGGAATGGCAGGACCTGTGCGAGCAGGTCGCCCTCGTACGGGCCACCGGCGCCGCCGCGCACCTGGACGGCGCCCGGTTGTGGGAGGCCCAGACGTACTATCGCCGGCCGTTCGACGAGATCGCCGCCCTCTTCGACACGGTCTACGTCTCGCTCTACAAGAGCCTGCAGGGCGTACGGGGCGCCGTGCTCGCCACCGACACCGCCACGGTGGACGCGGCCCGGGTGTGGCGCCAGCGGCTCGGCGGCGGCATCCGCGACGCCTGGCCGCTCGCCCTGGCCGCCCTCGTCGGCCTCGACACCCTGGCCGCACGCATGCCCGCCTACCGCGAGCACGCCGTCGCCATCGCGGCGGCCGTCAACGCCGACGGCGCCGCCCACGCCTACCCCGATCCCCCGCAGACGCCGCTGTTCCACATCCACCTGCCGGCCCCCAGGCGCGCCGTCGAGCGGGCCGGCGCGGAGATCCTCGCCGAACGCGGCATCCAGCTCTGGGGACGGGTCCGCTCCGCGCCCGGCCCGAGCCGATGCAGCTTCGAGATCAGCGTCGGCGACAACGCCATGGAGTTCACCCCCGGCGAGGTGGTCGCCCTCATCCGCGACGTGCTCGCCCGCGCCGCCTCGTGACCCTGGGCGTGTGGCGGGCGGGGATCGGCGGTGATGCGGATGTAACCGGCGGCGGTCGGCTGCTGTGACATCCGCGTAACGCCTGTTTCTTACGTTTTGCGCGTTGGATCTGCCCGGTGCGGCTGCGGCGCGCCCACGGAGAGGGAACGTCGTTCAGGCCCTGTCGAAGGGGAAGGGCCGATGACGGCGACAGACCCGAGCAACGCCATCGCGCGTGTGAAGACCGTCTGCTCCTACTGCGGCGTGGGGTGCGGGATCGTCCTGGACGTGGCCCGGGGTGCGGACGGGCGGCGCCGGGTGGTCAAGGTCGCCGGCGACAAGAGCCATCCGGCCAACGCCGGCCGCCTGTGCACCAAGGGGGCGACCAGCGCCGACCTGCTCGCCGCCCCGGGCCGGCTGGAACGCGCGCTCGTCAGGCCCGCCAGGGGCGTGCAGCCGGAGGAGAGCGGCATCGACGCGGCGATCACGGCGACCGCCCGGCGGCTGCGCGCGATCCTGGACGAGCACGGGCCCGACGCGCTGTCGTTCTACGTGTCCGGGCAGCTGACGCTGGAGGCCCAGTACCTGGCCAACAAGCTGGCCAAGGGGTTCGTCGGCACCAACCAGATCGAGTCGAACTCGCGGCTGTGCATGGCCAGCGCGGGCAGCGGTTACAAGCTGTCGCTGGGCTCGGACGGCCCGCCCGGCTCGTACGAGGACTTCGAGCGCGCCGAGGTGTTCTTCGTCATCGGCGCGAACATGGCCGACTGCCACCCCATCCTGTTCCTGCGCATGATGGACCGGGTCAAGGCCGGCGCCAAGCTGATCGTGGTGGACCCGCGGCGCACCGCCACCGCCGCCAAGGCCGACCTGTTCCTGCAGATCCGGCCCGGCACGGACCTGGCCCTGCTCAACGGGCTGCTGCACCTGCTGGTGGAGAACGGGCACGTCGACGAGGAGTTCGTCGCCGAGCACACCCGCGGCTGGGAGGCCATGCCGGACTTCCTGCTCGACTACCCGCCCGCCAAGGTCTCCGAGCTCACCGGCATCCCCGAGGCCGACCTGCGTCAGGCGGCCCGGTGGATCGGCGAGGCCGGCGAGTGGATGAGCTGCTGGACGATGGGGCTCAACCAGAGCACCCACGGCACCTGGAACACCAACGCGCTGTGCAACCTGCACCTGGCCACCGGCGCGATCTGCCGCCCGGGCAGCGGCCCGTTCTCGCTGACCGGCCAGCCCAACGCGATGGGCGGCCGCGAGATGGGCTACATGGGCCCCGGCCTGCCCGGGCAGCGCTCGGTGCTGGTGGAGGAGGACCGCCGGTTCGTCGAGGACCTGTGGGGCCTCGCGCCCGGCACGCTGCGTACCGACGTCGGGCAGGGCACGATCGAGATGTTCTCCCGGATGGCCGAGGGCGAGATCAAGGCGTGCTGGATCATCTGCACCAACCCCGTGGCCAGCGTCGCCAACCGCAGGACGGTGATCGCGGGCCTGGAGGCCGCCGAGTTCGTCGTCACTCAGGACGTCTTCGCGGCCACCGAGACCAACGCCTACGCCGACGTGGTCCTGCCCGCCGCCCTGTGGGCCGAGGCCGAAGGCGTGATGATCAACTCCGAGCGCAACCTCACCCTGCTCCGGCAGGCCGTCGAGCCGGTCGGCGAGGCGCTGCCCGACTGGATGATCATCGCCAGGGTCGCCTGCGAGATGGGGTTCGCGGACGGCTTCTCCTATTCGAGCGCGGAGGAGGTGTTCGAGGAGATCAAGCGGGCGTGGAACCCGGCGACCGGGTACGACCTGCGCGGCGTGACGTACGACCGGCTACGCGGAACCCCCGTGCAGTGGCCCGCCCCGCCCGGCTCCGGCGAGCGCAACCCGGTCCGCTACCTCAACGACGGCCGCAGCCAGGCGACGCTCACGCGCGAGGACGGCAGCGGCCCGCGGCTGGCCTTCGCCACCGCCGACGGCCGGGCCGTCTTCTTCCCGCGTCCGCACCTGCCCGCCGCCGAGCTGCCCGACGACACCTTCCCGTACGTGCTCAACACCGGGCGGGTGCAGCACCAGTGGCACACGCTCACCAAGACGGCCAAGATCGCGAAACTGAACAAGCTCAACCCCGGCCCGTTCGTGGAGATCAGCCCGGCCGACGCCGCCGAGCACGGCATCGGCGAGGGCGATCTCGTGACGGTCTCCTCCCGGCGCGGGCGGGCCGTGTTGCCGGCGGTGGTGACGGACCGGGTGATGCCGGGCAACCTGTTCGCGCCGTTCCACTGGAACGATCTCTTCGGCGAGTACCTCAGCGTCAACGCCGTCACCAGCGACGCCGTCGACCCCATCTCCTACCAGCCCGAGCTGAAGGTGTGCGCGGTCTCCCTCGCCAAGGTCGCCCCGGACCCCGCCACGGCCGCTCCCGCCCCGGCAGCCGACGTTCGTACGGCCGCGACCGCCGAGGGAGCGCGCACGCCGGACGCCGACCGAACGACCGCGACCGCCGAGGAGGTGCGGACGCCGGTCGCCGTTGGCGCGCTGCACGGCCTGTTCGGGCTCGCCGACGTGACCCCGCCGGAGCTCTCCCCGTCGGAACGCCGCTATCTGTCCGGATTCCTGGCCGGCCTGGCGAGCACCCCGCTCGACGGAGCGGACGTACCGGTGCTGCCGGGTCATGCGCCCTTCGCGCCGGACCACGCGGTGTGGGTGAACGGGGCGCTGGCCGGCGCCTTCTCCCGCATCGTCCGCCCGGCGCGGAAGCCCACCGAACCGGAGCCCGCGCCCGCCGAGCCGGAGGCCCCGGCACGCGAGATCGTCATCCTGTGGGCCTCGCAGACGGGCAACGCCGAGGAGTTCGCCGTGGCCAGCGCCGAGCGGCTGGCGGGCGCCGGCCGCACCGCCCGCCTGGTAAGCATGGACGACTACGCCCCTCAGGCCCTGACGCCGGACGCGGACCTGCTGATCATCTCCAGCACGTTCGGCGACGGCGAGGCCCCCGACAACGGCACCGCGTTCTGGGACGCGCTCGCCGAGCCCGGAGCGCCGCGGCTCGACGGCGTACGCTATGCCGTCCTCGCCTTCGGCGACTCCAGCTACGACGACTTCTGCGGCCACGGCCGGCGCCTCGACCGGCGCCTGGAGGAGCTCGGCGCGCTCCGCCTCGCGCCACGCGTGGACTGCGAGCCGGACGAGCACGAACGCGCCCTGGACTGGCTCAACCAGCTCCTGTTCACCCTGGCCGATCCCGGACCGGCGCGGAGCGAACCGACGACGGCCATGCCGTCCGGCACCCGCGCCTCCCCAATCACCGCGACGCTGACGGCGAACCGGCTGCTCAGCCTGCCGGGCTCGGCCAAAGAGGTCCGCCGGTTCACCTTCGACACCGGCGGCGAGCTGACCTACCAGGCGGGCGACGCCCTCGGCGTGCTGCCCGTCAACAGCCTGGACCTGGTCATGGAATGGCTGGCCGGCACCGGCCTCAGCCCTGCCGACACCGTCGAGCTCCCCGGCCTGGGCACGCTGCCGCTCCGCGAGGCCCTGTACCGCCACCTCGACATCACCAAGATCACCCCTGGCCTGCTGAAGTTCGTCGCCGAACGCACCCACGACCGCGACCTCGCCCGGCTCCTGCGCCCCGGCAACAAGGGCGAGCTGGACAAATGGATGTGGGGTCGCCAGGCCGTGGACGTGCTCGCCGAGCTCCCCGTACGCGCCACGGCCCAGGAGTGGGCCGACGTGCTCAAACGGCTCCAACCGCGCCTGTACTCCATCTCCTCCAGCCCGCTCACCAGCCCCGACCGGATCAGCCTGACGGTCTCGGTGGTGCGCTTCCGCAACCCACGCGGCGCGACGCGGGGCGGCGCGTGCTCGGCGTACCTGGCCGACAGCCACGAGCAGACCACCGTCCCGGTGCACGTCCAGCCGACCAAGCACTTCCGGCCGCCCGCCGACCCCGGCGCCCCCATGGTGATGATCGGCCCGGGCACCGGCGTGGCTCCTTTCCTCGGCTTCCTCGACGAACGCCGGGCCCTCGGCCACCCCGGCCGCAACTGGCTCTTCTTCGGCGAGCAGCGCCGCGCCACCGACTTCTACTACCGCGACGAACTGGCCGCGCTGCACGACGACGGCCTGCTGACCCGGCTGGACCTGGCCTTCTCCCGCGACCAGCGGGCCAAGGTCTATGTGCAGGACCGGATGCGCGAACACGGCGTGCAGCTGTGGAGCTGGCTGCAGGAGGGCGCGCACGTGTACGTGTGCGGCGACGCCGCCCGGATGGCCAAGGACGTCGACCAGACCCTGCGCGACATCGCGGCCCGCCACGGCGGCCTGGCCCCCGACGACGCCATCGCGTACGTCAAGCAGCTGGCCGCGGCGAAACGCTACGTCCGCGACGTGTACTGAAAGCGACGCTCAAGCGTTCACGCCGGGTAGGCGTGGGTCTCACCGGCCTTGACCGAGGCCCAGATCTGCTGGCCCGGGGTCAGGTCGAGGTCGGCCAGGGCGGCGGGGGTGATGTCGGCGAAGGCGGTGATCGGCCCGTCGAGGTGGACGCGTACGTTGTCGCCGTGCCGTTCGATGCCCTCGATGCGCGCCTCCCACAGGTTGCGCGGGCTCCCGTCCGGACGCGTCCGGTAGAGGGCCACGGCGGCGGGCGGGAAGGCGACGAACGCGGGCCCGTCGAGCCGTTCGGAGGTGTGCAGCAGCAGCTCATCGACCTTGACCCGCGCCCCGTCGGCCACGCCGCGATACAGGTTGAGCCCGACCAGGCGGGCCACGTAGTCGGTACGCGGGTGCCGGGCCACCTCGGCAGGGGTGCCCTGCTGGACGACGGCGCCGTTCTCGATGACGATCAGCCGGTCGGCCAGCACCATCGCATCCAGGGGGTCGTGGGTGACCAGCACGGTCGCGCCGTCGAAGTCGGCCAGGTGACGACGCAGGTGCGAGCGGATCTCCAGCCGGGTGTGGGCGTCGAGGGCGGCCAGCGGCTCGTCCAGCAGCAGCAGGCTGGGCCGTACCGCCAGCGCCCGGGCCAGCGCGACCCGCTGAGCCTGGCCGCCGGACAGCTGGCGCGGCTTGGCGGCGGCCCGGTCGGCCAGGCCGACCCGCTCCAGCAGGTCGGCGGCCGTGCGGCGGGCCTCGGCCTTGGGGACGCCCTGGCAGCGCGGCCCGAAGGCGACGTTGTCGAGCGCCGTCAGGTGCGGGAAGAGCAGGTAGTCCTGGAAGACCATGCCGATCGGGCGCTGCTCGGCGGCCAGCGGGTGCAGGTCGCGGCCGTCCAGGACGATCTCACCGCCGGACAGCGCGACGAGCCCGGCCAGGGCGCGCAGCGCGGTGGTCTTGCCCGCGCCGTTGGGGCCGAGCAGCGCCACGACCTCGCCCGCGGCCACCTCGAACGCGAGGTCGAGGGTGAAGGCGGGCCGGGAGACCACCAGATGGGCCTGCAGCGTCATGGGCTGCTCACCCACCGGTCGCGCAGGCTGGCCAGGATGATCACGGAGACGGCCAGCAGGACGAGGCTGAGCACGATCGCCGCCTCCGGCTCGGTCTCCAAGGCCAGGTAGACGGCCAGCGGCATCGTACGGGTGGTGCCCGGGAAGTTGCCCGCGAACGTGATAGTCGCGCCGAACTCCCCCAGCGCCCGAGCCCAGCACAACACCGCCCCGGCCACCACACCCGGCGCGATCAGCGGCAGCGTCACCCGCCGGAACACGGTCCAGCGCGAGGCCCCCAGCGTGGCCGCCGCCTCCTCGAAGCGCCGGTCGGCGCCGCGCAGCGCGCCTTCCACGCTGATCACCAGGAACGGCATCGCCACGAACGCCTCCGCGACGACCACCCCCGCCGTGGTGAACGGCAGCGTGATCCCCAGCGACGACTCCAGCCACTGCCCGACCAGCCCGCGCCGCCCCAGCACCAGCAGCAGCGCCACACCGCCCACCACCGGCGGCAGCACCAGCGGAACGGTCACCAGCGCCCGCACCACCCGCCGCCCCGGGAAGTCCACCCTCGCCAGCAGCCACGCCAGCGGCACCCCGAGCACCAGGCACAGAGCCGTCGCGATGGTCGCGCACACCAGCGACAGCCGCAACGCCTCCAGCACCTGCGGCTCGGCCAGCCGCTCCAGCAGCGTGCCCCAGGGCGCGCGGACCAGCAGCCCGGCCAGCGGCAGCACCAGGAAGGCCAGGCCCACCAGCGCGGGCACGACCAGCATCCACGGCAGCCGCCCGGAAGCCCGACGGCCCGGGCGACCGGCGGACCCGCCTTTCAGGTCCGCCCGGTCGGCGCGCACGGGATCGGTCATGCGGACTGGCTGCTGCTCACGCGCTCGTGACCGGGGATCTCGACGACGACGTTGGTGGACTTGATCACGGCGACCGCCACCACCCCCGCCTCCAGGCCGAGCTCGTCGGCGGCCTGGCGACTCATCAGCGACACCACCCGGAACGGCCCGGCGGCGATCTCCACCTGCGCCATCACCGCGTCCCTGATCACCTCGGTCACGATCCCCCGAAAGCGGTTACGCGCCGAGGAACGGCTGCCGCTCTCGATCTCCTCGACCTGGGCCCGGGCGAAGGCGGCCAGGTCGGCGCCGTTCACCTGGCGATGACCGTGCTCGTCCCGCTCGGCCGCCAGCCGCCCCGCATCCACCCACCGGCGGACGGTGTCGGCGCTGACCCCGAGCAGCGCCGCGGCCTCGCTGATCCGAAACGTCGTCATAGGCCCTCACCATACCTTTCGCACATTCGAGCCCAAGTACGGTTCAGCCATCGCATCCACGGCCGAACGTCAGGGCCACGCCGTGAAGCCCTCGTGCCGGACGGTCCAGCTCCCGTCGCTCGGGAAGCCCGGGCAGTCGGCGTCCGTGCCGTCCCAGCCCGCTGCCATGAGGGAGACGGCGGCGAGCAGGCCGCCGTTGGCGGGCAGGTAGAGGGGCAGGATGCTGCCGTCTGCTACGACCTGCACGACGCGGCCCGCCACCGCGCCGAGACGATCATCGCCGGCCTGGCCGGCCAGACCACCCTCCCCGCCGTCGTCTCGGCCGATCCACGAGTCGTCCAGCGCTCATCCACGTGAGGTGTCCTACCCTGGCCTCACCCCGAGGTCAGGGACTCGTGAGGATGACCAGTTGCCGGGTCGCCCGGGTCATCGCGACATAGCGGTCGACCGCTCCTTCGATGCCCTCGCCGAACGCCTCCGGGTCGACGAGAACGACCAGGTCGAACTCCAGCCCCTTCGTCAGCTCCGGAGTCAGCGACCGCACGCGGGAGGTCCCCTGGAACGTAGGGTCGCCGATCACGCAGGCGATCCCGTCGGCATGCGCGGCGAGCCAGGTGTCGAGGATCGAGCTCAGCTCCGAAACGGACCCGTGTACGACGGGGACGTCGGTGCTGCGGATGGAGGTCGGCACGTTGGCGTCCGGGAGCGCGGCCCGGATGACCGGCTCGGCCGCCGTCATGATCGCTTCCGGCGTACGGTAGTTGACGCTCAAGGAGGCCAGGTTGACGCGGTCGAGCCCGACCCGCTCCAGCCGTTCCTGCCACGACTCCGTGAACCCGTGCCTGGCCTGGGCCCGGTCCCCGACGATGGTGAAGCTCCTGGACGGGCACCGGAGCAGCAGCATCTGCCACTCCGCGTCGGTCAGCTCCTGCGCCTCGTCCACGACGATGTGCGCGAACGGGCCGGCGAGCTGGTCCGGTTCGATACCGGGTGATGCGTTCTCGTCGACCAGGGCGTCCCGCAGGTCCTGCCCGCGCAGCATCGTCACCGCGCCTTCACCGTCGTCATCGGCCTCGAGCAGGTTGTCGACGACCCCGGCCATGCGCTCGCGTTCGGCGGCGACGGCGGCCTCCTGCCGCCGCTTGCGCCGCGCCGCCTCCGGGTCTCCGAGCCGCTGCCGCGCCGCGTCCAGGAGCGGCAGGTCGGACACCGTCCAGGCCTGGGCGTCCGCGCGCTGCAACCGCCGGACCTCGTCGGGGCTGAGCCAGGGGGCGCACATCCGCAGGTAGGCGGGTACCGACCACAGGTCTCCGACGAGGTCGGCCGCTTCGATCAGCGGCCACGCGCGGTTGAAGGTCGTGAGCAGCTCCCTGTTCCGCAGCAGCGACTTGCGGAGCAGGTCAGGTGAGATGTCCTCGTTGTCGTGCTTGTCCGCCAGGATCGTGAGCAGTTCCTCCCAGACCTGGTCGCGCGCCTCGTTGTGCGGGGTGCCGGACTCCGCCGCCTCGAACGCCTCGGCCCAGTCCTCGGGGCTCAGCCAGATGTCGGACCAGTGGGTCGTGACCGTCATCCCCTTGGTGGGCGCGTTCTCGTAGAACCTGACGGCCGGCTCGATCGCCTTGACCAGGTTCGCGGACGACTTCAGGCGGGCCACGTCCGGGTCGGCCTCGATCGCCGCCGTGGCTCCCTCGGCGACGAGGTCCCGCAGGGTGCAGGTCTGTACGCCCTCCTCGCCGAGGCTGGGGAGGACGTCGGCGACGTAGGCCAGGTACGGCTGGTGCGGACCGACGAACAGCACGCCACCCCGGCGGTGACCGAGGCGAGGGTCGGAGTAGAGGAGATACGCGGAGCGGTGCAGGGCGACGACGGTCTTGCCCGTACCCGGACCGCCGTCGACGACGAGGGCGCCGCCGGATCCCGCGCGGATGATGGCGTCCTGGTCGGCCTGGATGGTGCCGAGCACGTCGCGCATCCGTGGCGACCGGCTGCCGCCCAGGCTGGCGATGAAGGCGGACTGGTCGTCGAGCGCGGCGTGGTGCCCTTCGAACCCGTCCGAGGTGAACACCTCGTCCCAGTAGTCGCTGATCCGGCCGCGGGTCCAGCGGTACCTGCGGCGGCTCGCCAGACCCATCGGGTTCCCGTGGGTGGCTCCGAAGAACGGCTCGGCCGCGGGGGAACGCCAGTCGAGCAGCAGCCGGCGGCCCTCGCTGTCCGTGAGGCCGAGCCGTCCGATGTACACGGGCTCGGGGTCGTCCGCGCTGACCATGTGTCCGAGGCACAGGTCCAGGCCGAAGCGACGCAGTGCGCGCAGGCGGGCGGACAGCCGGTGGATCTCCAGGTCCCGGTCCAGCGCCGCCCGCCCCTTTCCGCCGGGCGCCTTGCGCTCGGCGTCGAGGCGGTCGGACAGCTCGGAGATCGACTGCTCAAGGCTCTCCGCGATGGCCGCGAAGTGCCGCTCGTCGCCGGCGATCAGCGCCGGGTCGGCCTTGGGGGCGAGATGCTCGGGCAGCTCGAACACGCTGGTGGTCTGGGGATTCAAGTCATCAGCTCCGATGTGAGGTCGCTTGCGAAGGTCGGCGCCTGGACCGGCGTGACGAACCCGGTCGCCGGGGTTCACGCGGACGTGGACCGCCTTTCCCGGCTGACCACGTCGAGCAGCAGCTTCGCGGCCACCGCCGCCCCGTCGGTGCGGATCGTGCCGGCCACGGCAGTCGCTCGTACGCGGGTCTCGGGGGCCAGAGCCGTCCTGAGCGCGGCCGACAGGGACTCGGCGGTCGGAGCCGGACCGTCGTGTGCCGCGCCGATGCCCAGTTCGGCCACCCGACCCGCCCAGTACGGCTGGTCCGTCGCCTGGGGCACCACCACCTGAGGCGCGCCGGCCCGCGCGGCCGTCGTCGTCGTGCCCGCGCCGCCGTGGTGCACGACCGCGGCCACCCGGCCGAACAACGCCTGCTGGTTGACCTCGCCGACGGCGAAGCAGTCGTCCCGGTCGTCGATCAGGGCCAGGTCGGCCCAGCCGCGTCTGACGAGCGCGCGGCGGCCCTGCGCACGGACCGCCTCGATGGCCACCCGGGCGACGTCCTTGGAAGCGTGCATGGGCATGCTGCCGAAGCCCACGTACACCGGTGGTTCGCCGGCGTCCAGGAACGCCACCAGCTCGGCCGGGAGCGGGCGAGCATCCGGCAGGATCCACGCGCCGGTCTGTACGACGTCGAGCTCCGGCATCCCCTGCCACGGGTCCAGGGCCGGGTCCGTCGCCAGCCACGGCTGGTCGCCGATGACGTAGTCGCGGACGTCGTCCACCGGCGGCAGGCCGTTCGACGCCCGGCTGATGTTGAGCGCCGCACCGAACAGCGCGTTGATGCTCTCGGCGTCCAGGTCCCACAGCACCCGGTTGTCGGTCACCTCCGGTGGGAACGGCCGGCCCTGATAGGCCAGCGGCGGGCGGTGCGGCGACGGCAGGGTGAGCTGCTGGAAGGTGACGGACACGGAAGGGATGCCCAGCTTCTCGGCCACCGACCGCGCACCGGCGGCGGCCGGCGTCACGCCGGTCGCCACCAGCGCGTCACACCCCTCGGCCGCCGCGGTGACCGCGTCGAACTGACTGGCGATCAACTCGGCCGCGCGCTCAGGCAGGGATGACGGCGGCGGCGCCGCGGTCGTCAGCGCACGCGCCGACTGTCCGACCGGCACCAACTGCACGCCGACCCCGGCCAACAGCTGCGCGAACTCCTCGTCCGGCGGCGCGCACACCCGCACCTCCGCGCCGAGCTCCCGCAACCGCACCGCGAGTGCCGCCATCGGTTCGACGTCCCCGCGCGACCCATACGTCGACAACACCACACGCACTTCGCGTCCCCCATTTCCGCAGGTTCTGGCCTCGGCGGACGATTCTGCGGCATGACCCGGGTCTTGTGGCAAGCCCCCCGGTGCGCTATACGTTGAGAGTGGAAAGGCGCGGGTCTCCCCTTTCCCCTTTCATCTCCCGCCACAGCCGGCGCCCTCACAGGTCGGTGGATCCGATCAAGGCCGATCCGGCATAACGAGCGGGAGACAGGCCGTGGCACCACTCATTCGTCCGCCTTCCGCGAGGAGCCGTAACGCGGTGATCATGGCACGACGAGCCGTGTCAACGGGGGTTGAGGGCCGGGCGACTGGTGCTGGTGCCGCACCAGGTAGGCGTAGTGGCCGTCGTGGGTCATGAGTTGGTGGTGGGTGCCGGCCTCGATGATCTGGCCGCGGTGCAGTACGACGATCAAATCCGCGTCCTGGATCGTGGACAGCCGGTGGGCGATGATGACCTGGGTCTGGCCGAGCCTGAGCAGGTTGCGGCGGATGCGTTCCTCGGTGACGGCGTCCAGCGCCGCGGTGGGCTCGTCCAGCAGCAGAATGCGGGGGCGGTGGACCAGGGCGCGGGCCAGCGCCAGGCGCTGGCGCTGGCCGCCGGACAGGCGCGTACCGCCCTCTCCGACGTTGGTGTCGTAGCCCTGCGGGAGGCGCACGATCTCGTCGTGGAGTTCGGCCAGGCGGGCGGCGTGCTCGACCGCCTGGTGGTTGACGGGGGTGAAGCCCGCGATGTTGGCGGCGATGGTGCCGGAGAACAGGTGTGGCTGCTGGGTGACCACGCCCACCTGCCGGCGCAGCCACTGCCGGTCGAGTTCTTGCAGCGGGATGTCGTCGAAGCGGACCTGCCCGGCGGTCGGCTCGGTCAGGCCGATGAGGGTACGGCCGAGGGTGGTCTTGCCGGATCCCGACGCGCCGACGATGGCGACCCGCGCGCCGGCCGGGATGCGCAGGGAGAGGTCGCGGAGCACCGGCGTACGGGCGTCGTAGCCGACGCTGATCTTGGTGACGGTGACGCTGCCGCGCAGCCCGCCGTCCGGACGGACGCCGCCGATGCGCTCCTGCGGCGTACCCATCAGGTCGGCGATGCGGCCCAGGTGTGCGGCGGCCAGTTGCAGCTGGTAGACGATGCCCAGGAGCGACGCCAGCGGCGTGGTCGCGGCGACGGCGAGGGACACCAGGGCGAGCCGGTCGCCCAGCGTCCCGGAGGTCGAGGCGAACACGGTCACCAGCAGGCTCAGGTGGAGTGCGATCTGCAGGGTGGTGGTGGCGGTCTGGACCGCGGCCACGTGCCGGTCCCGGGCCGCCCCGGTGGTCAGCTCCTCCTCGTGGTGGACGCGCCAGCGGTCCGCCGCGGCCGTCTCTCCGCCGGAGGCCTTGATCGCCTCGATGCCGGCCAGGCTGTCGACCATGGTGGCCTGGGTGGCGGCGGTGGTGTGCAGGGCGGCGAAGGCCAGGTGCATGCCGCGGTCATCGCGGTCGGATCACGTCTTCCAGCAGGGCCGTGATCTACGACCCTGCGAGTGATCGTGGCGATCACGACTTGTGATCCACTGCAAAGGCGGCTGAAGCTGACTGCGAACGCAGGTCAGCACGACTGACATCCCGCGTCCTCGCGCTCTTAGGCTGCTCGCCATGGACGACGGTGGAACGTTTCTTCGAGCGGCGGACATCACTGCGGCGCTGGACACGGCGCTCACCGCCGTGCGAGCCGCGGGTGCCGACATCGCCTACCGCCTGGGTGGCACGAGCGCGGCTCTCCTCCAGGGGGTCCAGCTTCCTGTCGGGGACATCGATCTCCTGGTGGCGCGGCGAGAGGAGGTCGATGAGTTCGGTGCCGCGCTCGCCTCGTTCCCCTGCCTTCACGCCGCCTCGTGGATTCCGGCGTCCGCGCAATACTTCGCCAGGTACGAGGTGCGCGGGGTCAAGGTGGGGATGAGCACCGTCGAGAGGCAGACCGACTCCGACGCGATGGAATGCGTCGGTCGCGGCCTATGGCAGCGCCTCGTCTGGGATCGCCTCGCCCCGTCACGATGACCCGGCGATCTTCGATCCTCCGACGTTCCGGCGGATCGACAGCCTCGGCATCGAGCCCGGGTGGCGGTGCTGGGAGGTCGGCGCCGAGGCATGACGTCGCCCGTTCCGACCCTCCCGATGAGGCGTTCGACCTCGTGCACGCGCGCCTGGTGCCGGTGCACGTCGCCGACCGCGAACATGCCCTGCGGTCGATGATCGCGGCGCTGAAGCCCGGCGGGCGGCTCCTTCGACCAGAACCGCGGGCTGCGATGAGGGCGTGCAGGAGTTCGGGCGGTTTGACTGCGGCGAGCACGCCGGTCAGCCGGTCGTCGGTGCGTTAGGCGACGAGGAGTCGGCCCGGCACGCGGTCCAGAGGCTGTGCCGGCGAGACAGGGTTCCGCCACGTAGTAGACAGCCGTGCAGCCTTGCGTGCGGAGGGCCTTGATCACGGCCTCGTAGGCGTTGCCGTTCTGGACGGCGAATCGCTGGCTGTCGGCAAATGTGAATTAATCGGAATCAGCGTCATGGCATGTCTCACGACATGCAAAGAAACGCCAAAATATTTGTGCGATGACGCCTTCTTTAAAGGTATTGAATTTGACGGGTTATTGGGGTTCATTGAGGTGAATGAGATAATCCTTGCGGGTATGTACGCTTCTGTCTGAATGCCTACCGACATGTGGGCGTCGGATTTCGCGTCGATTTATCCATGAATGGAAACGAGAGCACGTGAATACTGAAATTCGGCATTTGCCGACGCCGCGCAGCGCCCGTATCGCCAAGCTGGCCCTGGCCGCTGCGGCCACCGGTCTCATGTTCGTTCCGCTCGGCCAGGCCGTGGCGAGCGCGAGCGCGGGCTACGTCCCGACGCAGCCGGCCGCGGGCTGCGCGAGCGAGTGGGGCGTGTGCGACGTCCTCTGGTGGGGCCGCGAGGACAAGTCCGACCACGACGAGAAGTTCGATCACGGCAAGAAGTTCGACCACGACAGGTTCGAGCACAACGAGTTCGAACATGAGAAGAAGTTCGAGCACGACGAGAACGAGCACGACAAGAAGTTCGAGCACGACGAGAACGAGCACGACAAGAAGTTCGACCGCGAGAAGTTCGAGCACGACAAGAAGTTCGACCGCGAGAAGATGGACCGCGACAAGAAGTTCGACCGCGACAAGAAGTCCGATCGCTTCAAGTTCGACCACGTCAAGATCGACCACCTCAGGTTCGACCATGACAAGAAGTTCGAGCAGGAGAAGAAGTTCGACCGCGACAAGTTCGAGCACGACAAGAAGTTCAAGCACGACGAGAACGAGCGCGAGAAGAAGTTCGAGCACGACGAGTCCGAGCACGACAAGAAGTTCGAGCACGACGAGAACGAGCACGACAAGAAGTTCGAGCAGGACAGAAAGTTCGAGCAGGAGAAGAAGTTCGACCACGACCGGAAGTTCGACCACGACAAGTTTGACCACCACCACGACTGGTAAGTCGTAACGCACGGTACGAACCAAGGTGAGATGGCCCGCCGGGGATGAGCTCGGCGACGACGTCCTCCGTCGAGACCGAGGGCATCCCCTGGCACTGTGATCGGCGATTGAGTCGAAATCGCTCTCGGCCGCCCGAAAACGCGGGTGACAAAATGCCGTGGCAATTATTTTGCCACGGCATTTTCGCTTGGCGTCATCCGAGCCGGCGGAGTTCGGAGTACCGGGCCGGCATCGACGACTCATCCTCCGGGGCAGTCGCTGTCTCCACCGCTGTACTCGGCGCAGTAGCCGGACGGCAGCGGCGGCGGACCACGGCGCAACTCCGCTTGGCGCGCGTCCATGTACAGGCCTCGCAGGACAAAACCGACGCACGCCACTGCGACGAGGCCAAAGACCCACGCGCGTACGACTCTCCCGGTGAAGACGCAGATGCCGGTGGCGAGGACGGGCGCAGCAGTGAAGATCACCGCAGCCGCGGTCATCCAGGCGTCCATGCCCGCACGACCGCCCTCGGGATCCCCCAGGCCGGCGGCGATCGACTGCCAGAGGCACAGCGGAACCCCGATCAGCCAGACGAACGCCAGGAGAACGAGGATCACGCCACTGACGTCGCCCGACTCCGCTTCTGCCGTCTCCATTCCGTGGTGAACAAAGCACGAGAGATTCACTATTCCGCGCAGAAATGCCAGGCCCGGCAGAACCATGCCCCCCCGCATGCTCGACGCCCTCCGCCGCGAACCCACCCACCTGCCCGAACCGGCAGCCGCGCGATTCCCTGCAGGGAATCGCGGTGGCGCGGGGGAATCAGCACACTGCTGTGCATGAGCAACCCACTCGACATCAAGCAATGGGCCGACCGATACGTCGCCCAGTGGAACGAACCCGATCCGGCCGCGCGGGCCGCGCTCATCCGCGAAATGTGGGCGCTTGACGGGGTCCAGGTGCTGGTCGACCCGCCGCAGGAGATCCGTGAGGCCGCCGCGGGGCTGGCGTTTCCGGTGCCGCCGCTGGAAGTCCGGGGTCACGACGCCTTGAACGCCAGGGTGACCCGTGCGTACGAGATGTTCGTCGCGTCGGGCGAGCACCTTTTCGAGTGCGCCGAAGAGGCGTCCCTTCTGATGCCCAACGTGCTCGGCATCCGGTGGTCGATGGTGTCGACCCACACGGGACAGGCCGTCGGCGGCGGCCTGGACATCCTCTCCCTGGACAGCGATGGCCGAATCCGTACCGACCACCAGTTCATCGGAGTGAATTGATGCGCTTCACCAGGATCACCCGCACGGAGGACGGCGGATCAGCGTTCGAGGACGGCGAGATCGCACTGGAACACCGGCAGGTGGCCGACGGGGTGCCGGCCATGGCCGTCGGTGGGCTGCCGTCGAGAGATGGCGTGCAGTTCCTGCGCAGTGCCGCGTTCGACAGCACCGCGCACCCGGCGCCACGTGAGCAGTGGGTGGTGATGCTGCGCGGGGTGATCGAGGTGACGGTCAGCGACGGCGGCCGGCGGCGCTTCGGTCCCGGCGACCTCGTGCTCGCCGCTGACACCACGGGAATGGGACACGTCACGACCGGCGTCGGCGACCCGCCGTTCGAGGCGCTGTTCATCCCCGTCTGACCGCCGACGCGAGCAGCCGTGGAACGCTTCGTGCCCGGCCTGCGGCAGCACGCGCGGCGCCGCCGCGGGCTCGGCCCGCTCCTCCCCGTGGAGGTCGTGCAGGCTCCGTCCGATCAGGCGGGGACGGCCGGCTGTCGTTCCTCGCGCCTGCCCAGCACCGCGAGGGTCAGGGTCACGGCGACCGACCCGAACGCCAGCACCGTCATCGCCGCGGCCGGGGAGGTCAGTTGGGCCACCACGCCCGCGAGGGCCGCGCTGACGCCCTGCATGGTGGACATGCCGACGGAGTGCAGGCCGAGGGCTTGGCCCGCGAGGTCGTCCGGGGTGAGGGACATCAGGCGTTCCTGCAGGACCAGGCTCGCGCCGAAGCCGACGGAGGCGACGACGACGGTCACGGCCGACAGCGCCACTCCCGGCTGCAGGACGAAGAACAGGTACGGCGTCGCCAGCAGCAGACGCAGCGGGACCGCCAGCCGGGGGCGCAACGCGGGCGGCACCAGGCGGCCCACCGCCACGTCACCCAGGAACATGCCCAGCGCTCCGCACGCGAACAGCGTGCCGGCGGCTCCGGGGGCGTAGGAGATGTAGAGCGACTCGCAGCCGACCACCAGGCCGTTGGGGATCCACAGGCCCAGGTACGTCAGGCGGCGGGAGCGCGAGGACCACAGGAGGGCGTTGGTGCGCCAGGTCGCCGAGACGGACGGGCGCCCGGAGGAGCGCGGCGGGCGGGCCGTGAGGCCCAGGCGGGTGGCGAGGGCCGACATCACGTACAGCGCTGCCGCCAGGAGCAGGCACGTCCTCGGGGTCAGAAGCGTCAGCAGCGCGGCGCCCGTCGCGAACCCGGCCACCTGCATCAGGCCCCAGAGCATGTTGAACACCGAACGTCCCAGGACATAGCCGTCCTTCGACAGGATTTCGGTCAACAGTCCTGAGCGCGCTCCCCCGCCCAGGGACGCGATCAGGCCCTGCGCCAGCACGACGGCGAAGACCGCCGCGATCGGCAGACCGGGCAGCGCCAGCACCGCCGTACCGGCCGCGAAGGCGAGGGCGAGGCCGGAAAGAATCGCGCGTGGGGGCAGGCGGTCGGCGCCCGAGAGCAGGAACATGGCCCCCGCCAACTTCGCCAGCTGCGGGCCGAACATGCTCACCGCCGACAGCAGCGGGGAGCCGGTGGCCTGGAAGACCAGCGTGCCGAGAGCCAGGGCGCCGATCGTCTGGGCCGCGGCGAAAGCGGCGTAAGAGAGCAGGAACGGGGTGAACTCCGGGGTGCGGAACAGGGTTCGATAGCTGCGCATACGTCGGAGTCTCGGAGCGGCCCGGGGGTCGTGTTTACTGTTTCGCCGACGCGCGAAAGGTGGAACGCATGGGCCTGTGGCAGATCGACACCGACGTCCTCGCCCGCAGCCGGTTCGTGCTCTCGCCGTTCGCCGAGACCTTCGCGAGCCTGAAGCTGCTGCACGCGGGGACCGGTGCTCATCCGGGCGAGGAGGCCTGGCTGCGCGCGCACCTGCCCGGCTACCGCGCGCGCCTCGCGGCCGACCCAGTGGCCGCGCCGCTCGTACGGGCGGCACTCGGCAGGTCCTGGATCGCCGACTTCTTCTGCCCCACCTCGTGCGAGGGGGAGAGTTTCGAGGAGACCGTGGCCCGGGTGCGGGCGGCCGGGGCCGAGGAGGCGCGGGCCAACCTCCGCGTGTCCCTCCGGGGCCCGCTCCCCGCCGCTCTGGAGCGGGACGACCTGCCCGAGCGGGCGACCGCGCTCCTGACGTACGTCTGGGAGGGGACCGTACGGCCGTACTGGGAGCGTCGGCGGCGCGTCCTGGAGGCGGACATGGTCGCACGGACCGCGCGGGTGAGCCAAGGCGGATGGGCGGCCGTGCTGGACTCGCTGAAGCCGGGGACGCGGTGGGTCGGGGAGAGCCGGTTCCAGGTCAACCTGAACGCGTATCAGCCGCGGGAGATCGCCGCCGGGGCCGACCTGCTGTTCATGCCGGTGACGCCGAGGACCGGATGGGTGTCGTGGGAGGGACGGGAGCGGTACGCCGTCGTCTATTCATGTCTCGGAGTGCTCGCCGAGGACCACGACCGGCGACCCGTCCCGGGCGGGCTCGGGGCGCTCATCGGGACCGCGCGGGCCGGATTGCTGGTGCTGCTGCGGACTCCCATGAGCACGACCCAACTGGTCGCCGTGACCGGTCAGGGGCTGGGCTCGGTGGGCCGGCATCTGCGGGTGCTGCTGGACGCGGGCCTGGTGGAGCGGCGGCGGGCCGGGCGGTCGGTGCTGTACGTGCGGACGGCGGCCGGGGAGGTGCTCGTGGAGGCATCGGGGCCCGGTCCCGTGCCGGGCCTCGAGTGAGCCCTACGTTCGCCAACCGTTGGCGGTCAGGTCGGGGTCGGTGGCCGCGTTCAGCAACCGCCGGCCCCAACCGTAGGTCATCGGCAGCCAGTTGAAGTCGTGATCCGGTCCGACGATGTCGGCCAGCTCGATCAGCTTCATCATCTCCACCACCGCGGCGAGCGGCTTGGCCACGCGCCATGCGCTCCGCATCCGTTCCGGAGCGACGGTGTCGGCCCAGGCGGCGAAGAAGGCGTCGAGGTAGGCCGCGGCGTCCGGTTCGGACGCGTCGTGCAGCCATGAGGCCAGGTCGAACAACGGGTTCGTGACGGTGGCGAAGCTCCAGTCGTGCAACAGGATCTCGTCGTCGCGCACGACCACATTGCCCGGGTGAAAATCACGGTGGACGATCGCCGCCGGGATGGCCGCCTTGTCCAGGCGCTCGGCGCACTCGACCAGATACGGGGTCAGTGCCTCCAGCCGGTCGGCCTCCTCGTCGGTCAGCGCCCGGTCCAGGTTCTTCGGCAGCTTGGGCGCCCGCCAGATGTCGTCGCGGGCCATGGTCGACCGTACGCCGTCGGCCAGCGAGGCCGGGGTGAGCGGGACACACCCCGCGGCGATCAGCTCGTCCCCGCGGTGAATGGTCTCCTTCTGCACCGTGACCAGCTGTGTCAGGCATGCGCGACGCTGCTCTGGGGAGACCGCCCAGCCGTCCACACCTCCGAAGTCCTCCGCGAGCCACCAGCGGTCACCGGGTGACGTCGCCGTGATGGTGGCGAACGGCGCGATGCGCAATGAAGCCAGGTACCGAGTGATGTCCGGTTCGCGGGCAAGCCTCGGCAGGACCGCCTTCAGGTACAGGTCACCCCGGTCGGTCGGCGTGCGCAGCACGGCGGACATGCTCCAGTGCTTGATCTGGCGGCTCGGAGCGAGCCGCACGCGACCGGCAGCCTTGATCTCCCCGTCGATGTAGGACTCGGCTCGCTCGAACCAGCCGGGCCCGAACCAGTCGGAGGCGGGCGGCCGGGATCGCGCCGCCCGGCAGTCGAGTGCCAGGCTCTGCCCGGTCACCGCATCCTGACCGTGCCACACGAACCCATCGGCGGAGACCGGCCGCGCCCCGCCCGCCGCGAGCAGCACCACCGTCGTAAAGTCCAACGGCTCCAGGACCACCGTGGTCAGCCCGAGTTCGCGACGAACGCGATCGGTCAGCTCGCTGTCCATCGACGGCCACCTGCCGTCGAACCGCATCCGCGGCAGCGCCGGATTGCCGCCGGCCATGTCGCACAGCACGGCACCGTCCCGGTCGACGATGACCAGCACGGCTTCCACGGAATGGGACGACATGATCAACCCTCCAAGGATCGACGGAATTCGCGGGATAGCGCGCGTGTATTCGTCCTGGTGGACGGTCTGCGAGGGCTCGGTGCGGGCGACGATACGGCAGAAGACGCAAGTCCTGAGTGGCATGATCACAGCTCACCCGGCTCGCACACAAAGGCGTTTCAGGCGGTGACTCCAGCTATCCGTTGCTCGAAGTGTCCTTATGTCAGGCTGCCGACGTACGCGCTTCACTGAGTGATCAGGCGCATCCGCTGGATGTCGACCCCGACGGGGGAGATCGTGGCCTCCAGCCCGTCTTCGGGCACGCGCCAGCGGCCGGGGAAGGCCTCCCGCAGCGCCCGGATCGCGACGGCCGCCTGGCTGGTGGCGAGTCGCAGGCCCAGGCAGACGTGGATGCCCGTGCCGAAGGACAGGTGCGGGTTGGGGTCGCGCGTGGCGTCGAACGCGTCCGGGACGGCGAACACCAGCGGGTCCCGGTTGGCGCGGCGGATCGAGGCCACCACTCGCGCCCCGGGTGGGATCGTGACGCCGTCCACGTCCACCTGGGCAGTGGTGAAGCGTTCCGTGCCGCCCACCGGCGGCAGGAAGCGCAGCACCTCCTCCACCAGGCCGGGCGTCGGCGCCGTGGGGAAGCGTTCCAGGCACAGGACCGCGTGGTAGATCAACCTGGTGGTCGTCTCGTGGCCCATGACGATGAGCGTGGTGACCAGATCGAGCAGTTCGCTCTCGTCGAGCGCCGCCGCCAGGGCCGGGATCATGCCGCCCCTCGGCTCGGCGACCACCTCGCGGATGCAGGTGCGCAGTTCGGCCAGGTCCTGGTGGAAGCGCGCCTGCCGTACGGGGTCCTCGGCGTTGGCGCCGGCGAACTCGGAGATCGTGATCGTCCAGCGTACGAAGTCGGCCCTGCGTTCTGGCGAGATGCCGAGCAGCCCCGCGAGCGTGGCGACCGTCAGCGGCGAAGCGAACCCGTCCACCACCTCGCCGGGCCCTTCGACCAGCAGTTCCCTGGCGGTCTCGGCGATGGAGGGCTCCAGGGCCGACACGGCGCGGGGAGTGAAAACCCTGGCCACCAGGCGGCGCAGCTCGTGATGGCGGGGCGGATCGAGCGACGGCAGGCTGCGTAACACGGGATTGTCGTGGTGAGGTGCCGGATGTGCGCCGTGGGTGAGTTCATCGGAGGAGAAGGCGGCGTGGTCGCTGAGGATCCTGCGGACATCAGCGTGCCGGGAGACCACCCACGCCTGGAACCGTTCGTCGAACTGGACCGGGCCGGGCGCGGGTGGATGGGCGAAGATACGTTCCTTGACAGACATGCCCTCCACCCTGGGCGAACGGCCTGGCAAACCGCTGCCGGATCGCTGCCGTACACCCGCTGGAAAGGGCGACGACCTGCCTGGCCATCAGTCGATCATCTCGGAGCCTGAGTCCCCCGCCGGAGGCGAAGGAGTGCGGTTCGGCTGTGTGCCCTCGTAGGGTTCGTTCATGGATTGGCAGACTTGGCACGATGAGTACGACGTCCCAGGTTCACAGTTGGCGCGGCGTTTGCAGGTCGTCCAGGAACGGATACGGCTGGCGTTGGACGGCTGCCCGCCCGGTCCGCTAAGGCTCGTCAGTCTCTGCTCGGGTCAGGGCCGCGACGTGCTGGAGGTGCTGACTGATCATCCCCGCCGTGACGATGTTCGGGCGCGTCTGGTCGAACTGGACCCGGGCAACACCGCCATCGCCAAGAAGGCGATCAAATCGGCGGGACTCCAGCAGGTCGAAGTGGTCACGGCCGATGCCGCGCTCACTGACCATTACCGGGATTCGGCGCCTGCCGAGATCGTGCTCGTCTGTGGGGTGTTCGGCAACATCACGGATGAGGACATCGAGCGCACGATCGACGCTTGCACCCAGTTGTGCAAGACCGACGGCGCGATTATCTGGACTCGGCACCGCGGGGCTCCTGACCGGGTGCCGTTGATCTGTCGCTGGTTCGAGGAGCGTGGCTTCGAACGCGAATGGCTATCGGAGCCGGATGCCGGCTTCGGTGTCGGTGTCCACCGCTTCACGGGTCAGTCGCGTCCCCTGATCTCGGGACGGCGCATGTTCACCTTCGCCGGCTATGACGTGCTGAGCACCGAGAACGCCGAAACCTGAGGAGTCTCCTCAGCCGTCGTGGTCATGTACCCCATGCTGCGTTAGCCTGCGGCTTTCACGGCGAATTTGAGCCGACCTGATCGTTCACATAAGAAAAGTGCCCTTGAGCTGGGAGGATCGGACTTGTCTAAGGCCCCGTCCACCCCAGATCAGAAGGCACTTTCCGAGTGAACTCTACCGCTTCCCTCAGCAAGATCACCGTGTCCGCCG
>NZ_JBFAWA010000060.1:0-48920 GCF_040680035.1 Nonomuraea sp. NPDC052116
GCAGCGGAGCTGGGCGGCACCGGGGCGAGCACCCTGGCGGCGACCGGCTTCCCCGTGAAGCTGGCCCCGCAGAAAGACGCCAAAGCCGCCGCCGCGGCCGACCCGGTCAAGGTCGAGCTTCTCGAAACGGACCGGTTCGGCCTCGCGCTGCGCGTCTCCCCTGCCCAGGGCGTAGCGGCGGCCAAGGCGTCGGGGAAGAGCCGTCTGCAGATCGACTACTCCGGCTTCCGCTACGCCTACGGTGGCGACTACGGTGCCCGCCTGTACCTGGTCAAGCTGGAGGGGTGCGCGCTCGACGCCAAGGCGAGCAATTGTGCCCTGCCTGAGCCCGTCAAGAGCGACAACGACGTCAAGGCGGGCAAGCTGACCGCCGACTTCGAGACGAACGGCCTGTACGCCCTGACCGCCGCCGCCTCCGGGCCCTCCGGCGACCACTCCGCCACCTCGCTGGGTGCCTCGGCGGACTGGAGCGTCGGCACCCAGACCGGCGACTTCTCCTGGGGCTACGACATGCGTACCCCGCCCGCGCTGGGCGGCGAGGAGCCGGAGATCTCGCTGGCCTACTCCTCCCAGAGCGTGGACGGTCGCACCGCCTCCACCAACAACCAGGCGTCCTGGGCGGGTGAGGGCTTCGAGCTGAACCCCGGCGGCTTCATCGAGCGCCGCTACAAGTCCTGCATGATCGACGGCAAGAAGACTGGCGACCTGTGCTGGGACCAGGACAACGCAATCCTCTCGCTCGGCAACTCGGCCATCGAATTGATCAAGGACGCCACCAGCAAGCAGTGGCGGCCCAAGCGCGACGACGGCACCCGCATCGAGTACCTCACCGGCGCCACCAACGGCGACAACAACGGCGAGTACTGGCGCGTCACCACCGCTGACGGCAGCCAATACACCTTCGGCCTGAACCGGCTGCCCGGCTGGGTCACCGGCAAGGCGGAGACGAAGTCGGTCCAGACGGTGCCGGTGTTCGGCAACAACAGCGGCGAGCCCTGCTACAACAGCACCCCGGCCAACGCCTGGTGCCAGCAGGCATACCGCTGGAACCTGGACTACGCGGTGGACACCCACGGCAACGCCACCACGTACTGGTACGCGCAGGAGAAGAACTACTACGGCCGCAACATGAAGCCCGAGCTGGGCACCGTGTACGACCGCGCGGGCTACCTCACCCGCATCGACTACGGCTACCTGCAGAACGAGCTGTTCACCAAGGCTCCCGCCTCCCGCGTCGTCTTCGACGTGGCCGAGCGCTGCCTGCCCAGCGGCACCATCACCTGCGCCGCCGACCAGCTCAAGAAGGAGACCGCCAGCAGCTGGCCGGACGTCCCGTTCGACCAGATCTGTGACTCCGGCGTGAAGTGCACCGACCGCCTGGCCCCGACGTTCTTCAGCCGCAAGCGCCTGGTCAAGGTCACCACGCAGATCCTGTCCGGGAGCGCGTACGGCGACGTCGACTCCTGGGTGCTGAAACACCAGTTCCCCGCCACGGGTGACGGCCTCAGCCCGTCGCTCTGGCTGGCCTCGGTCCAGCAGACCGGTCACGTGGGCGGCACGATCACGGCGCCCAGGACCACGTTCGTCGGCGTCCAGCTCGCCAACCGGGTGGACACGAACGAAGGCCGCGCCCCGCTGGTCAAGTGGCGCGTCCAGTCGGTGAACAACGGGACCGGCGGCGAGTTGCGGATCAACTACGCCCCCGCAGAATGCAAGGCCGGCGAACTCCCGGCGGCCGACAAGAACACCAAGCTGTGCTTCCCGCAGCGCTGGGCACCGTTGAACGAGGCCGAGGTCAACGACTGGTTCCACAAGTACGTGGTGTCGCAGATGATCGAGGTGGACCGCATCTCGGGCTCGCCCAATGTGGTCACCAGCTACGAATACCTGGGCGGCGCCGCCTGGCGCTACGCCGAGAACATCCTCGTCAAGCCCGAGCACCGCACGTGGTCGGACTTCCGCGGGTTCGGCCGGGTCCGGGTGCGCGAGGGCGACGGGCAGGACACCAAGCGCACGCTCAAGGAGTTCCGGTACTTCCGGGGCATGGACGGTGACAAGCAGGCCGACGGCTCCAAGCGCGACGCGCAGGTCGAGGACTCCGAGGGCGTCAAGCTGGACGACCTCGACCAGTTCTCCGGCTTCGAGCGCGAGGAGATCCTGTACGACGGGGACGGCGGGGCCGTCCTGAGCGCGAGCGTCGAGCAGCCGTGGTCGGTGAAGACCGCGGAGTCCACACAGGGCGGCGTCACCAAGGCCGCGCACGTGGTCGAGGCCAAGTCCACGGTCACCCGTAAAGCGTTGCCCGGCGGTACCTGGCGGCGTGTCGGCGAGGAGCGTACGTACGACACCAAGGGCCTGCTCACCCAGGTGGAGGAGAAGGGCGACCTGGCCACCACCGACGACGACCAGTGCACCCGCTACACCTACGCCCGCAACGACACCAGCTGGATGCTCGACTACACCAGCCGCGTCCAGAAGGTCGCCGCGAGCTGCGGCACCGCCGTCTCCACACTGGCCGACGACGAGGTGATCTCGGATGAGAAGGTCCAGTACGACGGCAAGGCGTACGGCCAGGCCCCGAGCAAGGGCGACGTGACCTCGGTCCAGCAGGTCGTTTCCGGTGACGGCACGACGATCACCGACAGGACCCACACGTATGACGTCTACGGCCGCGAGACCAGCGAGACCGACTCGCTCGGCAACAAGTCCGTGACCAGTTACACCCCGGCCACGGGTGCCCTCGCGACCGAGATCGCCGAGACCAACCAGCTCAGCCACGTCAACCGCACGATCCTCGAACCGGCCTGGGCCGAGCCCGTCGCCGAGATCGACACGAACAACCGCCGTACCGACCTGGAACGCGACGCGCTCGGCCGCCTGACCAAGGTCTGGCAGCCCGACCGCAGCAAAGAGGGCAACCAGTCGCCCAGCACCGAGTACGCCTACGTCATGCGGGACGACGGCCCCAGCTACGTCACCACCAAGACGCTGCGCGCCGATGGTGGCTACACCGCCAGCCACGAGCTGTACGACGGCCTGATGCGCGAGCGCCAGACCCAGGAACCCGCGCCCAGGGACGACCAGACGCAGGACCCCGCACTGCGTGACGGGCGCACGATCACCGACACCTTCTACAACTCCCAGGGCGAGGAGTACAAGTCGAACTCCGGCTACTTCGCCACCGGCACACCCGCCACCGACCTGCTCGCGGTCGCCGACACCGACGTGCCCAACCAGGTCGTGTCGACCTTCGACGGCGCGGGTGAGGTCAACGCCCAGATCCTCATGGCGAAGGGCGCGGAGAAGTACCGGGTCACGGTCAAGCAGGAGGGTGACAGGGTCCACATGACGCCGCCGGCGGGTGGCACGGCGACCACCCGCATCGGCGACGCCGAGGACCGCCTGATCGAGCTGCGCCAGTACAAGGGCGAGACCCCGGCAGGCGAGTACGAGGCCACCAAGTACACCTACGACGCCGCCGGCCGGTTGTCCACGGTGACCGACTCGGCAGGCAACGTGTGGCGCCACCACTACGACATGCGCGGCCGCGAGATCAAGACCGAGGACCCCGACCAGGGCGTCACCACGATGACGTACAACGACGCCGACGAGGTCGTCAGCACGACCGACTCCCGCGGCAAGACCCTGTGGTACGTCTACGACGAGCTGGGCCGCCAGAAGGAGCTGCGCGAGAACTCCGCGACCGGGCCGCTGCTGGCCGAGTGGAAGTACGACGCCCTGGCCAAGGGCCACATGAACGCCAGCATCCGGTACGTGGGCGGGCAGGCGTACAAGGGCGAGATCAATGTCATCGACGCCGACTACCGCCCGCTCCGCGAGACGGTCACCATCCCCGAACGGGAGGGCAAGCTGGCGGGCACGTACCAGCTCAACACCCGGTACACGGCCGACGACAAGGTCCAGTCGGTCAGTTTCCCCGGCGTTGGAGGACTGGCCGAGGAGCAGGTCGTCTACACCTACGACGAGCTCGGCCAGCCGACCAAGGTCACCGGCCTGTCGGCGTACGTGGGCGCGGCCCGCTACTCCAAGATGGGCGAGACCCTGCAGTACGAGCTGGGCGAGGCGGGTAAGAAGACCTGGCTCACCTACACCCACGACGAGGCCACCCGCAGGCTGACCAGCATGCGGCTGGACCGGGAGGGCACGGCCAAGACCGACTTCGACGTCAACTACACCTACGACGCGGTCGGCAACATCACCAAGATCGCCGACAAGGCGACCGGCCAGGACACGCAATGCTTCACGTACGACCACCTGCGCCGCCTGACCTCGGCCTGGACGGCGACCGACGACTGCGCCGGCGGCAGCCCGCAGTCCGACAAGGTCGGCGGCGTGGCCCCGTACGCGGTCAGCTACGCCTACGACTCCACCGGCAACCGGACCAAGGAGACCAAGCACGCCTGGGGCGGTGCCGGTGAGACCGTCCGCGACTACACCTACCCGCAGGCGGGCGGCAGGCAGCCGCACGCGCTGCAAAGCGTCGGGTCGGACCTGTTCGAGTACGACGCCGCGGGCAACACCACCAGGCGCAAGGTCGGCAACTCGGACCAGAGCCTGGTCTGGGACGCCGAGGGCAACCTGGAGTCGGTGACGGAGGCGGGCAAGACGACGTCGTTCGTCTACGACGCGGAGGGCGACCGGCTCATCCGCAGGACATCGACCGACGCCACGCTCTACATCGACGACATGGAACTGCGCTTCGACTACGCCAAGGACGTCGTCGAGCAGACCCGCTACTACACCATCAACGACGAGCCCATCGCGGTACGCACGCCGGACAACCAGGTGTACTTCCTGGCCGGTGACCACCAGGGCACCGCGCAGGCCGCGGTGAACGCCGGCAACGGCGATCTGGCGGTGCGGAGGACTACGCCGTTCGGTGAGGACCGGGGCTCGCCGCCGCCATGGTGGCCGGGCCAGCGCGGGTTCGTCGGCGGCACGAAGGACGGGACGACCGGGCTCGTTCACCTCGGCGCCCGCGAGTACGACCCCAAACTCGGCCGGTTCATGTCGGTGGACCCGATCATCGACGATGTGGATCCGCAGACCCTCAACGCCTACGCCTACGCCAACAACAGCCCCGTCACCATGACCGACCCCGACGGGCAGTGGTTCTGGGTCGCGCTCGCCATCGGCGCCAGGTTCGGGGCCCGCTACCTCGCCAAGAAGGCGGCCCAGCGCGCTGCGAGGCGTGCGTACCTCCGAAGGGTCAGGGAGAGGGCCATCGAGAAGGCCAGGGAGAAGGCCGAGGAGGAGGCCAGGAAGCGGGCTTTGGAGACCGCCAGGAAGCGAGCCAGGGAGGAAGCCAGAAGGCGGGCCGAGGCGAAGGCGCTGAAGCGTGCCCAGGAGGCCGCCAGGATCCGGGCTCGGGACGCCGCCAGGCGGGCTCGGGACGCCGCGGCGAAGCGACGGGCCGCGGCCGCGGTCCGCAGAGAGGGGCAAAGGGCGGCTCGCGAGGTGAGGGCCGAGCGACGAAGGCGGGCGGCGATGGGCCGACGCCAGCGTCGGGTCGGCTACGTGCCCATAGGAATCCAGCAGGCGCGCTCGCGTCCGGCGCGGCGTCCGACCAGCCACAGGTCGACGCAGCGGCAGGCGCCGCCCAGGGCGAACCGTCAGCCGGCGCGGCCACGGCCCAGCCAGGTCTACCGGAACGACGGCAGCGTCCAGCCGACACAGTCCTACACCGTCTACGGCAACGGCCGGATGTATCCGCAGGGCAGGCCGCCGTCGAACCTCCCGCGCGGCGGTACCGGCCAGGGTGAGAAGCAGATCTTCAAGCCGGAGGCGATCGAGATGGAGGTCAACACCAAGAGAGGGGCGACCACGCACCTGGGCTTCCGCGGTGGACAGCTCGGCGACGACATCGCCGACTTCTTCGACGGCTGGTTCGGTGGCGGTTTGGGCTGATCCTGCCGTCGTCAGCTGATCGATGACCGGCGCGGGGCCTTCGCGGCCCCGCGCCGGTGGTGTTCCCGGACCCCGGGCGCGGGCATGGCGGGGTTGGCCCTACCAGATCGATAGGTGCGCCCGGCAATGATGAAGCCGCTCAAGTTCGCCGATCTATGGCCGAATGGCAGAATCGGCCGCTCAACCTCATCCACCCGGTGATCCTCATCGATCTTCTCGGGTTCTTCGAGGTTGGGCCGGTCCTGGGCGATGCGCGTGACGTCGAGCGTCATCGGCTTGCCGTCGCGGACGGTGCCGAGCTTGACAGGGCCGGGGCCAGGCCCGCGCCGAGGGCATGGAGCTGGTCGGGAAGAACGGGCTGCTGGGCCGGCTGACCAGGCTGCGAGGCGGCGCGAGTCCGGTCTGCGGCTTCTGCAAGCCCTGGGAATCGGGGTGGAGCCAAGGGGCCGGCTCATCTGTCGATCTGTTCGCGCGAACAACCGGGCGCGTCGGCTTGGGAGGAAGCGGGGTCGCGATCGACATCGTGCACCGCGACGAAAATGAAGCAGATCCTCTGAAACTCGGCCTGCACAGCCTTGTGCTGCCCCACCGGCACCTGCGAGACGCGCCCGTTCTTGGTCATGGTTTGCGCGTAGGACAGCGGCAGATCCAGTGCGAGGCTGACCTTCTGACCGCTTACGTTCCACGCGCACGTCGCCCCGTGCTTCCCGGACTCTTGTTTCCCCCGGCCTCTGATTCCGAGGGCGGCGCGGTCGTGTCCGTCGAGCGCGAGGCACAGCCGCGACCTGCGTGGCGGCGGAGGATGCGGAGGAGGACGGTGAGGAGGGGGTGGGGGATGAGGATGTTGGATGGGGAGACGATGGCTGCGGACCGGCCTGCCCGCTCGAACACCCGGCACTGAGCAGGCTCACGGCAAGTACGAGCACACGTCCGGCTTTCCGGCCGGTCGCCCGCAGTTCGTGTTATCGACACCCATCGGTCCGATTGCTAGGTTCGTCATGATCAACCAAATCGGCCGAACGACCGGCAGGGTGATGCACTTGCGCGAAAATTCCCACATCAGCGAAGCATCCGCCGTAAGTCGTCGCACACTCCTCCGAACCGGTACAGGGATAGCAGCCGCCGCCGCCACCGGCGGCCTTTCCTTGTTCGCGGCTGAAGCGGCGTCCGCGACCGTCCCGACATCGCAGCGTTTCGTGTTCGAGGGGGCCGGCGGCGATCCCGTTGTGCGGGCCACGCTTCACCAGCCTTACTGGGCGATGCAGTCCTTCGCCTTCGACCACGTCCACGGGCACATCTACTTCGCGCAGAGCAAGGTCGGGAGCACGAACGGCGACCTCTGGATGACCAGGGCCGACCTGAGCGGCAAGGTGCTGGGCGCCATGGCGCTCCACGGGTTCGACCACGGTTCGTCGATGGCGATCCAGCCGGACACGTCCGGATCTCCGTATGTGTGGCTCGCGGGCGACTGGAGGAGTTTGTCCCCCGATACCGGCCCGAACAGCCACACGATCTGCCGCATCAAGTACAGCGACGGGGGCCTGCTCGACTACGCCGACGGCGCGGGGGTCCGGAACTTCCCGGTCCGCCTCTCCGATTTCCTGGACTGTCCGCGACCGTCGATCGATCCTTACACCAACCGGCTGCTCGTCCGGTACATGGGGACGACGAGCCCGTGGCGCCTCGCGCTGTTCGACCTCCCCGCCGTCCTCGACAAGGGCATCAGCGACACCACTCCCGTCCTTGCCATGCGCGCTCTCCCGACCAACGCCCAACTCGGTCTCTCCGACTCCGACCTCTTCCAGGGCGTGACCTCGTACGGCCAGTACGCGTACCTCTCCTACGGGGGTCCGCCCGCGCAGCCCTCGGACCCGGCCAAGCCGTCCTACCTGGTCCGTCTCGACATGAACAAGACCGGGGGTTCGGTCGAGGAGGTGTACCGGACGAGAGCGGGCGAGTCGCTGCCCGGTCGCGAACCTCAGGGAATGGCGATCTGGCGCTCGTCGGACGGCCCACGCCTCGCGTTCGGCTTCTCCAGCAAGATCAGTGGCAGTCCTGACCAGTTCCAGGCGACCGTCTTCTACAAGAGCCAGCTCACCGGGTAAGTCGCCCCGGGAGGAGAAGCCTAGCGTCACTACGCGCTCCAGGCGGGGGAGTACGTGCTCGCCGACCCGGTACGCCTCCTCCAGGTGCGGCCACCCCGACAGGACGAACTCGTCCACCCCGGCGGCGACGTACTCCCGGGGCAGCGACCTCGTCGTACGAGCCGACCAGGGGGCGAGCGCGCGGGCGATGGCGGCGCGCTGCTGCATGCCACCCGACAGCTCGTACGGCCGCCGCCCGGCCGCGTCGCCCAGCCCCACGAGGTCGAGCAGTTCGGCGGCCCGGGACCGCCTGACCGGCGCGGAGACCGCGGCCATCCGCAGCGCGGCGGCCATCGCGATCGGCGAGAAGGCCGAGCCGTTCCTCAGCTTCAGCCGCTCGATCCTCGAACTCGTCCAGAAGGCGCTGTGGTGGGTCATCCGCCTGGCCCCCATCGGGACCGCCGGCCTGATCGGCAAGTCGGTCGCCACGTACGGGTGGGATCTGCTCGCGCCGCTGGCCAGGTTCAGCCTCGGCGTCTACGTCGGCTGCTTCATCGTCCTGCTGGCCGTCTACCCGACGCTGCTCTCGCTGGTCGGCAAGGTCAACCCGATCACGTTCTTCCGCAACGTGTGGCCCGCGATCGAGCTGGCCTTCGTCTCCCGCTCCTCGGTCGGCACGCTGCCGCTGACGCAGAAGGTCACGATCGAGCGTCTGGGAGTCGACCGCGACTACGCTTCCTTCGCCGTGCCGTTCGGTGCGACCACCAAGATGGACGGCTGCGCCTCGATCTACCCGGCGCTGGCGGCGATCTTCGTGGCGCAGGTGTTCGACATCCCGCTGGGGGTCGGCGAATACCTGCTCATCGCGTTCGTCTCCGTGGTCGGCTCGGCCGCGACGGCCGGTCTGACCGGCGCGATCGTCATGCTCACGCTGACTCTGAGCACGCTGGGCCTGCCGCTCGAGGGCGTCGGCCTGCTGCTCGCCATCGACCCGATCCTGGACATGATCCGCACCGCGACCAACGTCGCGGGACAGATCGTGGTGCCGGTCCTCGTCGCCCGCGGCGAGGGCCGGATCGACGAGGCGGTGCTCAACGCTCCGCCGCAGCCGCTCGACGAGTCTCCGGTGAGCCCGCCGCGCCCCTCCGGCGAACCGGCGATCGCATGACCTCCCCGCTCGGATGACCGGACCGGGGCGGCCCGCGCAAGGGCCGCCCCGTCCGCTTCGACGACCCGCTCACCACGGTCATGCTCGACGGCCTCCGGGCCTGAGAGCGGCCGCAGAGAACCCGAGGCGGGATCACCGGTTATGGGATCCGAGCGCGGCGTGGCGTCATGGACCGGCTCGCGGCGGCTGTAAGCATCGTACGAGTCTCCTCGGTTCGCTCAGCGGGCGATGAGCGCTGCTTTCGGCTGCCGGACAGTAGCGGTCAGGGTTCGTATTTCGGAAGGAACGGTATATGTTCGCGCCAATTCCCCGAACGGCAGCCGCAGCCGCTCTCGCCAGGCCAGGGGTACGTCACGCGACCCAGAGAACGACCATGTCAACCATGAGCGGCTGCCTTTCGATGGTCATGGTCGCCGCCTTGCCCCTCTCCGCGCGCGCGGACAGCGTCGGCCACGGCCGGTGCTCTCCGCGCACCATCTTCAAGGCCGATTGGCTTTCGCCGAGGAACTTCACCGTTCCCCGCACCCGCTACATCGACGGCCCCGGCGGCAAGATGAGGGTGTCGGTCACGAGGGAGCACCAAGTGCGCGCGTCCATTGAGACCTTCGACATCAGGCCCGCCGCGATCAGCATCGGCGACCTGGTCCGCGGATTGCAGCGGGTGGGGCTTCCCCATCTCCGGGAGGAGTACAAGGTCTTCACCGGACACGAATACAAACGGGACGTCAGCAAGGGCATGTACGGCAACATGTGGTACCGCGTCGCCGGTTACCGCATCGGATGGTCCGCCTGGTCCGTCCTCGGCACGTGCGGCCACGTCCAGATCGGTTCCGGAATCGCCAACGTGCCGGCCAGGGTCGAAGGCTGACGATATTGGGAAACCAGGCACCCGCAGTTCAAGGGCCGCCGACTCGACCTCTGACGCCTTCTGCCTGGACTCATGAGCGCAACCATGGTTACAGTAACTGTGGTTGCAGCAAGGGAGGCCGGATGGCGGACACGGTGGGGCAGTGGGTGCTGCTGGCGTACCGCATCCCGCGCCAGCCCTCGACGTTGCGGATCACGATCTGGCGCAAGCTGGACCGGCTCGGCGTGGCGCGGCTGGGTGACGGGCTGGTGGCGCTGCCCGCCGACGCCCGTACCCGCGAGCACCTGGAGTGGCTCGCCGAGGAGATCGGCGAGCTGGGCGGCAGCTCGACCATCTGGCTGGCCGCCCCGGGCAACGCGGCGCAGGAGAAGGCCATCGCCGTGGACATGCGCCGGGCGCGGGCGGCCGAATATCGCGAGGTGATCGCGCACGCCGAGGCCGCCGCACACGCGCGGCCCGGAGAGCGCAGCCGGGCGGTCAAGCGGTTGCAGGCCGAGCTGCGCAGGATCGGCCGCCGCGACTACTTCCCGCCCGCCGAGCGCGAGACCGCGCAGCGGGCCGTGCGCGCACTGGCCCGAGAGATGGAGAGCGCCGGATGAGGTGGGCCACGCGTGCCGGGGTGCACATCGACCGGGCGGCGTGTGCCTGGCTGATCCGCCGCCGTCTCGATGCCGAGGCGGAGTTCGTGTTCGTCGATGATCCGGCCGAGGTCCCCGCCGATGCCACGCCGTTCGACATGCGCGGCGTGGAGTTGTCGCACCACGGCGGCGACTGCAGCTTCGAGACGATCCTGCGCCGGTACGACCTCGACGATCCGGTGCTGTGGAAGCTGGCCGAGATCGTGCATGAGGCCGATATCGACGATGAGCGCTATGACGCGCCCGAGGCCGCCGGTCTGGACGTGATCCTCCGTGGGCTGTCCATGACCTGCGACGATCGGCGCGTTCTCGAGCTCACGGGCCCGCTCTTCGACGGGCTGTACGAGTTCTACCGGCGCTCGATGCTGCTGGGACGCGAGCCGGCATGATCCGGAATGTCGTCGGCATCCTGCTTGCCGCACAGGCGCTACGCGGCCTGGGGTACGGCGTCGCGGCGGTCCAGCTCGGTGTGATCCTGCGGGCCGACGGGCTGTCGCCGGCCGAGGTCGGGCTGATGCTGGCGGCGATCCTGGCCGGCACGTTCGCCGCCAGCCTCGTCCTGGCGCGCTGGGGTGATCGTGTCGGCCGCCGCCGGGCGTACGCGGCTCTGTACGGCGCGCTGGCCTGTTGCGGGATCGTCATCGCGGTCGCCGCGCTCGTCGGCTGGACCGCTCACAAGCCGGCCCCTCAGATCTGCCGGAGTCGTGGTGGACATGGCGGCGACGGGGGACCGGCTCCGCTGATCTCCGATGACGCCCTGCACCACGCGCAGCCGAGCCGGCGCTCCGCGGGCAGGATCCTCGCCGTCGGGCTGGTGGTCTGGTGGCTGCCCGTGGCGGTGGTCGCGCTGCTGGGGGCGCTGCTGACCACCTGGGTCACGGGCCTGGGGGCCGTTCAACGTCCAACTGCCCGAGCCGGATGACGTTCGCCCTCAAGTGGCCGATGCTGCGCATCCTGGGCATCTGCGCGGTGCTGGGCCTGGGCACGGTGCTGCCGGCGTGACTCGCAGAGCCATGCCTTCGGCCGGTTACACAACGTGGTCGAACGGGCGACACGCTGCACCATAATCCGCTGCAGCGGACACTTAGTGCTTAACCTTGGAAAACTGGAGCAGGCCGAAGGCCAACTCATAGACCACCGGCGTGGACGCGCCACGCGACCCGGGGCGACATTTTCGCGGTGGCACGCATTCGACGTTGAGCGTGCGGGTTGCGGCAACGAAGGGAAAGCCATGACGAACGCATCGCCGCACATCACCTCGTTGGCGACCGTGTCACCCGCATTCGAGAACGAGCTCGGCTCGGTCACCATGGTCGACGCCACCGTGCTGCCGATCCTCAACCGGCTCTCGCTCAAGCGCATCGTCCTCGAACCCGGCGCGATCCGCGAGCCGCAGTGGAATGTCAACGCCAACCAGCTCGGCTACTGCCTTTCCGGCACGGTCCTGGTGTCGATCCTGGGCAACGCCGACGCCTTCTCCTCGTTCATCGTCAGCGCCGGTCAGATGTATCACGTCGAGTCCGGCGCCGTTTACCACATCGAGAACATCGGCGCCGAGCGCGCCGAGTTCCTCCTCGCCCTGCGCAACGAGCGCCCGCAGCATTTCTCGCTGCACGACAGCTTCAACGCGATGACCGATGCGGTGCTCGGCAACACCTATGACCTGCCCTCATCGGCGTTCAACGCCTTCGAGCGGTCTCCGGCCCAGCAGATCGTCCGCCGTAGCGGTGCCGCCGACGTCCCGTCCACGGCCGGGCTGCCCAATGCCCACCTGTTCGACGCCGAAGGCCAGCACGCGCCGCTGTCCTACGCCTACGGTGACGCCCGCCTGGCCCGTAAGCAGTATTGGGCCGCCCTGGAGGACATCTCCATGTACTCCCTGCGCATCAGGGAGAGCGGGATGCGCGAACCGCACTGGCATCCGGTCACCGCCGAGATGGGATACGTCGCGAAAGGTCACGCCCGCATGCGCGTCCTGGACCCCGACAACACCCTCGACGAGTATCTGCTCGGCCCCGGCGACCTCTACTTCGTGCCACGAGCCTTCCCGCACCATATCGAGGTCATCGGCGACGAGGACATCCACTTCCTCATCTTCTTCGATCAGCCCACGCCCGGCGACATCGGCTATCGGGCCACCGCGTCGGCGTTCTCCCGCGAAGTCCTCGCCGCGAGTTTCGGCATTCCCGAGCGTGAGCTTCCGCAATTCCCCTTCACGCCGATGGATCCGCTCATCGTCGCCCGGGCCAACCCCAGCGATCCTGTTCGGCAATGACGGCTCGCGGCTCTTATCGCCAGTCCCGCTTCGGCGACATGAAGAAAAGGGAACGGACCAGCTCCTTCCCTCCGATGATCGCCACGGCGAGCAGAATCCCGGCACACGTGAGCAGCAGCGTGAGGGTGAGCCATACGGTCGCACCGAAAATCGCACAGCCGACTGCCAGTCCGGCGAAGACGAAGAACTTGACCCGAATTCTGGCCAGGGAAATCGGAATCAGTGTCTCGGGCGGGGTGCGGTCCTCGTCGGGCCCGGTGTGGTCGTGCATCGAAAGACCCCGTTCGCAGGTCAGAACAGCAGGAGAACCGGCAGCGAACAGCCGAGAAGAGCGACGATCGCCGCGGCGGTGCCCGCGATCCAGGTCGTGTGCGGGGCGTTGACGAGCGGACCCATCAGCGACCGATCACGGCAGAAACGGACGAGCAGGAACAGCACCACGGGCACGCCGAGGGAGATGACCACCTGGCTGAGAATCAGCAGGTCGGTCAGCGGCGCGCCGGAGAACAGCGCGAGGACGGCCGGCGTCATGGTCACGATCCGGCGCACGTGCACGGGCACCCGCCGGCCCAGGAACCCCTGCATCACGATGTCGCCTGCGAGCGTTCCGATCCCGGAGGAAGAGATCCCGGACGACAGGAGCGCGATGGCGAAGGCGAGGGCGGCGGCTCCGCCTATCCGGGCGCTCAGTTCCGCATGGGCGGCCGGCAGGTCGCCGGCCCACGCACCGCCGGTCTCGGCGCCGAGCCCGGCGCCGAGGGCGATCATCGACACATTGATGACCGTGGCGACGCCCAGGGCCAGTGAGCAGTCCAGGCGCAGGATCCGGCGGACGAGGTCCGGCTGCGAGCGGGCGGCGGCGGTCGTCATGCCGCGTCCCTGCACCAGCGCCGAGTGCAGGTAGACCGCGTGGGGCATGACCGTGGCGCCGACAATGCCCATGGCCAGGAGCAGCGCACCCTCACCTCCGAGGCTCGGGATCAGCCCGGTGGCGAGTCCGCTCGCGGACTGGTTTCCCGTGACGATGATGTCGTAGCCGATGCCCGCGCCGACGAACAGGAGAGCCGCGGCGCTCATGAGCTCGAACGGGCGGGTCCGGCCCTTGCGACGCAGTTCGAGCAGCGCGAGTGACACCACCGCCGTCGCCACCGCCGACACCCCCACCGGCATGCCGAACAGCAGCTGCATCCCGATCGCCGCGCCGACGAACTCCGCGAGGTCGGTCGCGAGCACGACGACCTCGACCTGCAACCACAGCATGAGGCTGCCCGCCCGGGTGAACCGCTGCCGGCACAACTGCGGGAGGTTCTTCCCGGTCGCCATGCCGAGTTTCGCCGCCTGGAACTGCACGAGGATCGCGACGAGGCTGGCCGCCACGACGACCCATACCAGGGTGTAGCCCAGCGTCGCGCCCGCGGTGAGGTTGGTGGCCACATTCCCGGGGTCGACGTACGCGATCGCCGCGACGAAGGCCGGCCCCAGCATGGGGGCCACCTGGGTGACTCTCTTCCTTTCCGGCCCCGCAGCGGTGGCGGCGGTGCGGAGTCTGCCGGACCACCTACTCGAATTCGTCGGCTTGAGGCGAGCAATCACCGAGCTTCCCTAATGATGATGTATTCGGCATTTTTCCGTGTCGCCAGAATCGGCATGCCGAGTTAGGGATACCCGTACAAAGAGGGTCGTGAAACACGATCATTTCACGAAAGGATCTGATCGATATCGTGGGAGTGCTAAATTGCCATCAATCCATTCGAAGAGCTCTATCTTCAGGTTTCCCTGCAAATCGAGGCGATTTGGGTGTGTGGCACGGGGGCCTCAACCGGAACACCCGCCGGCCCCGTACCCGGTGGTGTCAGGCACCCTCCTCTAACGCCGGTACGCGCTGACGCCGACGGGCACCCGGCCGTCCACGGCGCGGACGACCGGCTCGGCACCCTCGGGCCCGGACCCGCCGTACAGCTCGATCAGCTGCAGCTCGCTGGCCATCGTCCCGGCCACCTCGCCGGCGACGGTCTCGTCGGGCACCGCCACAAAGGTCGTCCGGCCGCCGTCGGCCTTCTCGTGCACCACCACGTCAACCGCTGGATCGGCGCCTTCGTGCACGATGATGAACGCCTCGGAAAGCGTCTCCCCGGCCTCGAAACGGGTCTTGTACGAGGCCACGCCGGTCAGCGACTCGAACCCGTAGTAGATGGCCCCCACGGGGACCTTCCCACCGGCTGCCCGGCCGGCCGCGGCGTGCCAGACCGCGCCGAACCCGCCGCAGAGCTCGACCTGTGTCGCCCCTTCGCCGACCAGCCGGGACACGAGCTCGGTCATCTGCCCCGGCTCGCCGACGGCCCGCACCCGCGTGCGCCCGCCCTCGTTCTGGATCGTCATGACGTCCGTCCACGGGTCGGCGCCGGTCTCCTCATAAATGATCACTCTGTCTTCGCTCATGCCCGCGAGTCTGCTACCTCAACCAAACTTGAGGTCAAGGCGGACCTGAACCTCACATGTCGAGCACCAGGCGGCCTGAGGCCCGCGACACGCATGGGTAGATGACGCCTTCGTGCGGCCCGGGCACCTCGTCCCGGTGCTCCGGCGTTCACCCGTCGAACGCTCGTCTGTAGCGACGGCTCACCTTCGCTGCGGGTGGGCGGTCCCGCTGTCCCGGGCCGTCGGCCACCCGTGTCATCGCCCTCCTCGTCCCGCTCAGGCGACGCGGTGGTCGTCGAGGGCATCGGGATCCCAGTCGATCCCGATGCCGGGCACGTCGGGCGGTGTCACCTGGCCCTCCTCGATCACCAGAGAGCTACGGGTGATCGCCTGCAACTGCGGGATGTGCTCGACGTACATCCCGTTGGGCACGGCGGCGGCCAGGCTGACGTGCAGCTCCATGAGGAAGTGCGGGCTCACCGCGACGTTGAACGCCTCGGCGGCGTGGGCGACCTTCAGCCATGGGGTGATCCCGCCGATGCGGGCCACGTCGACCTGCACGATGCCGACCGCGCCCGCGGCCAGGTAGTCGCCGAACCGCTGGACGGAGTAGAGGGATTCGCCGACCGCCACCGGCACCGAGGTGGAGGCGGCCAGCCTTCGGTGTCCGTGCAGGTCGTCGGCCGGCAGCGGCTCCTCGAACCAGGCGATGCCGAGCGGCTCGTAGGTCCGGGCGCGTCGGATCGCCTCCGCGGAGGTGAACGCCTGATTGGCGTCGACCATGACCTCGAAGCCCGGTCCCACCGCCTCGCGGACGGCCGCGAGCCGCTCGGCGTCCTCGGCGAGCGACGGCCTGCCCACCTTGATCTTCACCCCGCACAGCCCGGCCGTGGCCGCTCGCTTCGCGCCGTCCACCAGTTCCTCGACGGGCAGGTGCAGCCAGCCGCCCTCGGTGTCGTAGACGGGCAGCCGCTCGTGCGCGCCGCCTGCCATCTGCCACAGCGACTCACCGGTACGCCGGCCGCGCAGGTCCCAGAGCGCGGTGTCGACGGCGGCGAACGCCAGCGAGGTGATGGCCCCGACGGTGGTCGCGCGGGTCTGGTCGAGCATGTGCCGCCACAGCGCCTCCACCGGCCGGGCGTCCCGGCCCAGAAGCGCCGGGACCAGGTGGTCGGTGATGAGTGACATGACGGCCCGCCCGCCGGTCCCGATCGTGTACGAGTACCCGGTACCGGACAGCCCGTCGGAGGTGTGCACGGTGACCAGCACCGTCTCCTGCTTGACGAAGGACTGCATCGCGTCGACGCGGACGGCCGCCGGTTGCAGGTCGACCAACTGGACGTCGATTCGTTCGATTCGGGTCATGTCATATGCCTTCTTCACTTGAGCGCACCCAGGGTGATGCCGCTCGTGACGTAGCGCTGGAAGATCAGGAAGAGGATGACGATCGGGAACGTCGCGATGACGAGGCCGGCGAAGAAGGCCCCCTGGTCGCTGACGAACTGGCCCTGGAAGGAGAGCAGGCCGACCGACAGCGTGCGGTTCTGCGGGCGGGTCAGCAGGACGACCCCGAACTGCACCTCGCTCCACACGAAGATGAGCCCGAGCAGCGTGACCGAGACGAAACCGCCCTTGCTGATCGGCAGGACCACGCGGAGCAGCGCTGCCAGCTCCCCGTAGCCGTCGATCTTGGCCGCTTCGAGCAGTTCCCGCGGTACGGCGGCGAACACCGACCGCATGATGAGGGCGATGGTGGGCGTCATGAACGCCGCGTAGACCAGCGAGATGCCCGGCACGCTGTTGAGCATCTGATACCTGCCCAGCAGCTCGAACGTCGGGATCAGCGCGACGACCAGCGGGACGCTCAGGGCGAGGACCATGACGCGGCTGACCGCGTTCGACAGGCCCCTGGTCGCGCGGGCCAGGCCGTAGCCGGCCAGGCTGCCGCAGGTCACGCCGATGGCCAGGCTGCAGAGTGCCACCAGCACGCTGTTGATGATGTACGTCGACAGCGGCGCGCCGCCGACCACGCCCCGCCAGGCGTCGGCGTAGTTCGACAGCACCCACTCGCCGCCCAGCCCCAGCGGGTGGGCGTAGATGTCGCTGGTCGGGTGCAGCGACAGCAGCAGCATCGACACGAACGGCACGACCGTGATCGCCGTCCAGACCAGCAGGAGCGTGTAGCCGACGTACCAGAGCGGGCCGTGCCGCCAGGCCGATCGCCGTCGCGGCCGCCGCGGCGCCGTCATCGCGCGTCCAGGGTCTGCTGGCGGAAGATCCGCAGGGTCATGATCCCGATGACGGCGACGATCAGGGTCGTGATGACCGCGGTGGCCGAGCCGTAGCCGTAGTCCTGGTCGACGAAGGACTGCTTGTAGACCAGGACCGGGAGGATGCTCGTGGAGTTGCCCGGCCCGCCCCGGGTCATCGCGTAGATGACGCCGAACGCGTTGAACGAGAACACCGAGGTCAACGTCGTGATCGTGCCCAGCATCGGCACGATGTTCGGCAAGGTGATCCGGAACAGCCGTCCGGCCGCTCCGACGCCGTCGATCGTGGCCGCCTCGTGCACCTCCTGGGGGATGGCCTCCATCGCGCCCAGCAGGATCAGCATCGCGTACCCGGTCTGCGTCCACACCGCGACGAAGATCGCCGCGTACAGCGCCGTCGAGGACGACGCCAGCCAGGCGTGCCCGTCTCCGAGCCCGATCAGGCCGAGCAGGGAGTTCACCACTCCGGTCGTGGGCTGGAACGCGTTCGACCAGAAGATGCCCGCGATGCTGACCGGGATGATCACCGGCAGGAACCAGACGACCTTGAAGATCCGGGCGCCGGGGACCTTCCGGCTGATCGCGTTGGCCAGCAGACAGCCCAAGGTCACCGTGAACACCACGGTCCCGATGAAGAACTGCAGGCTGGTCCCGATGGACTGCCAGACCAGCGAATCGTGCAGAAGTCGGCGGTAGTTGTCCAGGCCGTGGTAGACGACCGCGCCGACGCCGTCCCAGGAACCGAGGCTGATGCGCACGGATCCGGCGATCGGGTAGGCGACGAGCGCGAGCAGCAGCGCCAGGGCCGGGGCCATCGCCGCGATCGGGAAGATCCGCGCCCTCCGGCGGGGCGGCCGCGCCGTGGCGGCCGTCGCCAGAACGACTTTGTCGGCGGTCATCAGTCGGACGCCCCCGACACCTTGCCGGACTGCAGGTCCTCCAGCGCCGACTGGAACTGCTGCGCCGCCTGCTGCGGGGTCAGCTTGTCCGCCACGAGCTTCTGCAGCACCGGCACCGAGAACGCCTGCCCGAGGGTGGAGGGCACGGTCGAGTCCCAGATGTTGACCAATCCGACGGACTGCGACAGCTCGAACTGCTGCTGCACCAGGTCACCGAGGTTCGACAGGCTCGATGCGGGGATCGAGGTGAACACCGGGAGCGACCCGGTGGCGGCGATGACGCTGACCTGGTACTTGTCGGTCATGAAGAACTGGAGGAACTTCTTGGCCAGCTCCGGGTTCGCCGCCTTGGCCGGGACCACCAGGGTGTCACCGTTGAAGGCGTTGAACGGCGTCTTCCGGCCCGGGGTGAGCGGGGGCAGCAGGAACCAGCCCATCTCGAACGACGGCTTGGCCTCCTTCAGGCTCGCGTAGGTGTAGTTGCCGCCCTGCAGCATGGCGAGTTTGCCGCTGGTGAACAGCCCCTGGGCCTGGTCGGTGTCCATGCCGAGCATCCCGTTCTGGTAGATGCCCTTCTTCTGCCAGTCCTGGATCGTCTGGAGCACCTTCACGAAGCCGGGGCCGGTGTACTTGACGTTCGTGGGGGAGCCGGGCTTGAAGTTGGTGAGCATGGCGGCGTAGTCGTCGGCCGACACCGCGGTGGGCAGCAGCGCGTCCAGCGTGTGCCCCAGGTCGTACGGGCTCGAACCGCCCACGCCGAATCCCTCGTAACCGGCGGCCTTGACCTTGCCCACCATGGACTCGAAGTCGGCGACGGAGGCGATCTGATGGTCTTGCGGCTCGGGGATGCCGGCCTTCGCGAAGGCCGCCTTGTTGTAGTAGACGGGGTTGATGAGCAGCTGCTCGTAGAGGACGCCGTAGTGGTGCCCGTCGGTCGTGTAGTAGTCGACCTGGCTCTTGGAGTACTTGTCCGCCAGGCCCGCGGCCTTCCAGACGTCGTCCAGCGGGGTCAGCTGCTTGTTCTTCAGCAGCGCGGACCAGACGCCCGTGCTGCGCTGCAGGTAGCCGATGTCCGGGGTGCCGGTCGAGCTGAGCAGGGCCACGTTGGGGCCGCGGGAGCTGCCGGAGTCGACGCCCTCGAAGGTGACCACCGTGCCCGGGTTGGCCTTCTCGAAGTCCTTGCCGACCTGCTGCATGGCGCTCGCCAGCGGTCCGGTGGGAATCTGGATCCGGAGCGACTTGCCGTCGCCGCCGCCCGGTCCGGTGCCGGTGCCGCACGCGATGCCGACGGCCGCGAGCAGGACGCCCGCGAGGACCGGCCTGACCGCCCTGAGAGTTCTAGAGAGTGGCACGGGACCCGTCCTTCCAGGGGGCTGACAGCTCTATGGCGATGACGTCGATGAGCGCGCCGGTCGGTGGTGGCACGGTGATGAACAGCTCGCCGAGCGGCTCGTCGTCCGCGCCGTTCGCCTTGTGCACTTCCTCGTTGACGCTGAACCGCAGCTGTTGCTCGGTGCCGAGCAGGCGGACGCCGACGACCGAGCCGATGGGAACGTTCCGGACGATGAGCACCTCCTGCGGCTGCATCAGCAGGTGGAGGTAGATGTTGTTGCCGCGCTGCGTGGCCGGGCCGTGGAAGTCGAGGCGTTCCGGCGCGGGCGCGGCCCCGACGATGCTCTCGCCGTGGCCGGCGAGCCAGCTGCCGAGCTGCTTGAGCGTGGCGACCTCGGTCGGCACCAGCGACCCGTCACCCCGCGGCCCGATGTTGAGCAGGAGGTTTCCGCCCCGGGAGACGACCTCGCTCAGGTAGGAGGCGAGCAGCCGCGGGCTCTTGTAGTCGAGGTCGTCGGGCCGGTACGCCCAGCTCTCGCTCATGGTGAGACACAGCTCCCACGGTCCGCCCGGTGGCCGGCGCGGCATGCCCTGTTCGGGGGTCGCGTAGTCGCCCTGGCCCGGCAGCCGGTCGTTGATGATCACGTCCGGCTGCAGGGATTTGATCAGCTCGCGCAGCTCGGCGGCGTGCCACTCCTCCGCGGTGCGTTCCCACTCCCCGTCGAACCACAGCAGGTCGATGGTCCCGTACTCGGTGAGCAGTTCGGTGAGCTGCCCCTTGACGTAGTCGAGATAGCGCGCCCACTGCTCGGGCGCGGGCCGCCGGTAGCGTTCGTGCGGGTAGGGACGGTCGGCGTCGGTGAACGCCGGGTAGTCGGGATGGTTCCAGTCGAGCAGCGAGTAGTAGACGCCGACGCGCAGGCCCTCGGCGCGCAGCGCGTCGAAGAACTCCCGGGTGATGTCACGTCCGTACGGCGACGCCGCGACGGAGAACTCCGACTGCCTCGTGTGGTACATCGAGTACCCGGCGTGATGGCGGACGGTGAAGACCACGTAGCGGGCACCCGCGTCGCGGGCGAGCCGCGCCACGGCTCGCGGGTCCCAGCGCCGCGGGTCGAACGTGGCCGCGCTCGACTGGTACTGCGTGATCGTGATGTCGGCTTCGGGTTCTGTCCGGCCCGGAAGGATCGAATGGCCGACCAGGGGCCAGCCGATCTCCACGCCTTGCTGACTCGCATGGTCCCAGTGCACGAACAGGCCGAAACCCGCGTCACCGAACCAGCCGGGAAAGGTCACGAGCTCATCCTTCTGCGTTGGGCGAGCTTGCCCAGATCGGATACGATACGATTTGCACGAGGATGCAGGGCGTTTCGGGCATGTGTCAACCACGAGTGGCGAAGATGTCCGCGGTGGTCTCAGAGGGAGGGACGATGGGTGACTCCGCGCCGGTGGCAGGCGCATCCAGCGGCTCGGGCTCCGACGAGCCGGCCAAGGTCAGCGTGCGCGAATCGGTCTTCCAGGCGCTCAAAGCCCGGCTCATGGATCACGACCTGGAGCCCGGGACGAAGCTGTCGATCGACGGGCTCTCCCGCGAACTCGACGTGTCGCAGACACCGGTCCGCGAAGCGCTCGCGCGCTGCGAGTCGGAGGGGCTCGTCGTCCGCCGGCCGAACGCTGGCTATCTGGTGGCGCCGCTGCTCGACCGGGCCGCCCTCGACGACCTGTACGACGTTCGCCTGCTCCTCGAACCGTCCGCCGCCGCGCGTGCCGCACGGCACGCCACGGATGCGGAGGTGACCGCCATGCGGGAGGCGCTGGAGCAGATGATGTCGCCGCTGCTCGGCGACACCTACGAGGCCTACCGTGGCTTCGCGGAACTGGACGCCCTGTTTCACAACGCGATCGCCGAGGCCAGTCGCAGCCCGCTCATCGCCGATACGCTGCGCAGGTTCCGCGCGCACACCCATGGTTACCGCCTCTACTTCCGCCACGGGATCGCCACCCACGCCGCCGATGAGCACCGCGCGGTGCTCGACGCCATCTGCCGCAAGGATCCCGAGGCGGCGGCGAGCGCCATGACCGCCCACCTCGAGGCGTCGCGGTCACGCCTGACGAGCGCGTACGAAGCCTGACCCCGCGAGGTCCGCGGAGAGTGCGGCGTCGCGGGTCAGGGGCAGCGTAAAATGCCTGATCAGAGGCTGCTATCCTCGCCCGCATGCCCGAACTGATCACACCCACACGTCGACTCCAGTCCTCATGGCTCGCGGCGCGTGACGAGTGGCCTCCAGGCGCCCATCAGGACGGGACCGGCTTGCGCCTCGCGCCTGAAGCCGAGCTGGACAATCCCGAGGTCTTCTCGGCGTGGGTCAAGCAACTGCGGCAGCAGTCGGACAGGTCGGTCGCCCTGGGAGACGGGAGCGTCCACGCCACCCACTGGTGGATCGTCGAGGACGACGACTACCTGGGAGCCATCGATCTGCGGCACTACCTGAACGCCGTTCTCCTCGATATCGGCGGGCACATCGGCTACAGCATCCGGCCCTCTGCCCGAAGGCGCGGCCTGGCCACGTGGGCCCTCGGGGCGGTTCTGCCCGAGGCGCGTGCGTTCGGTATGGATCAGGTCCTGGTCACCTGCGACGACGACAACGTCGGATCGGCGCGCAGCATCGAGCGCAACGGTGGCGTCCTGGAGGATGTCCGGACCACGGAGGTGGGCGTCAAGCGCCGCTACTGGATCACTCTGTAGGCAGTGGTTCGGGGCCGCGGGGAGGGGCTGATGAGCGATCTGGACCGCGACGCCGACGTGCCGGCGGGCATGGGTGAGGCGTGGACGCCCGAGCTTCACAGATCGGTGATGGCCCGGCTGCGGGCCGAGGACGCGCGCTGTTCGCGAGTACGTCCTCGGTATCCACAAGACGCCCGGGACGTATCGGTCGGGACGGCGGACGGAGTTGCGCAACGACCGGGAGGTCGTCGTCCGCGCGGGCCGCGACCCCGGCGGTGACGGCGATCGTGCCGAGCGAGTGGGAGACGACGTCGTGAACCTCCCGCACCACGCGCAGCCGCTCCGCCGTCACGGCCCCACGCCGCTCGGCCAGCATCGCGTGCTCGACCTCCAGCGCCGCGCGGCGCGTCGTGGCGCCCAGCACCCAGGCCGAAGCCAGCGCGAACAGGCTCAGCATCGTGTAACGCACGGCGCTCCCCGTGTCGGCGGTCCCCAGGAACGCCACGGCCGCGATGGTCACCCCCGTCGCCGCCACCACGGTGTTGAGGGACCTGGCGGTGCCGTACCTGAGGGCGACGCGGTAGAGCACCCACGCCGAGGCGACGAACGGGTCCAGCGTCATCCCGAACGCGGCACCCGCCAGGGTGACGGCGCCGACGACGCCCAGCGCGACGAACGGCCGCCGCCCGCGCAGCAGCATGCCGACGACCAGCAGCGCGATCAGCCCGGCGTGAACCCAGGCGGCGCGGCCAGCGCTGTCGATCGGCAGCCAGAACACCAGGACGCACAGCGCCACGGCCGCCAGGTCCCAGCCGGGGGAGCCGGACCGGTCGGGATCGAACCAGTGCTGAGCCATACCGCAGACCCTAACGAGCCCGCCGCTGAGCCTGTTCCTCCTGCCGAGGTGACTCCGTTCTACGGCCGTGTGGCGCGGACGTAGTAGAGGAGGTACGGCAGGCGGCCTTCTGATTCCACCTGGAAACCGGCGTCGGGGATCATGGTGCCGAGAAGGTCACGAGGGTCGTGCCGCATGGCGGGGCCGCTGAGGGCGCCGATGAGGTGTCTGGCCAGGGGGTTGGCAGGTGGGCGGAATTCGGCGATGAGCAGGCGGCCGCCGGGCCGCAGCACGCGGAACATCTGGCGCAGCGCCTCGGGCCGGGCGCCGGCGGGGATGTGGTGGACGGCGAAGCTGGAGACCACCAGGTCGAACGAGCCGTCGGGGAACGGCAGGTCCTGGCCCTCGCCTTCCACATAGGCGCAGTTCGCCGGAGCGTGCCGGGTGGCGTAGTCGATCATCGCGGGGGAGGGGTCCACGCCGGTGACGTGGCCGCTCCGCGTGACGACCGGGGCGAGGATCCGGCTGAGATAGCCGGTGCCGCAGCCGACGTCCAGGACGCGATCGCCTGCTCGTGGCCCGGCCGCTGTCGCCACGCGGGTGAAGGCGGCGCGGCGGGCGCCCAGGAATCCGATCGAGACGAGGGTCTCGTAGGCGCGCGGGTGGTCGATGGTGCCGCCGGCGTCGGCGTGCTCTTCGTGGGTGTGCAGGAGCCTTCCCAGACCCATGGCATTGCCTCCCAATGATGAACAAAGTGTTCAGTTATGAATGATGCGTTCATAATGGTGAGGGGGCAACGAGCAGATCGGCCTTGTTGTGCGGTACCGAACAGAGGGTGGAAAAGTGTCCGGAGACAGGCGGGTGCGGCGTACCCGGCGGGTCGTCCAGGAGGCGCTGGTGGCGCTGATCCTGGAGAAGGGGTATGACGCGGTGACCGTCACCGACATCATCGACCGCGCGGACGTGGGCCGGTCCACGTTCTACTCGCACTTCACGGACAAGCAGGACGTGCTGTTCAGCAACCTCGACGAGCTCGCGTTCCTGCATCCCGTGCCGGCTGCCCGATCGGGGGAGCTTTTCGCGTTCAGCCTGCCGATGTTCGAGCACGTGCGGGAGCAGCGGCGGCTCGTGCGTGCGCTGCTGGGGCGGCGGGGCGGCGGCCAGGTGTACGCGCGTGGCGAGCAACTGCTCTCGGTCGCGGTCAGGACCGAGCTCGTGGCCGCGGGCGCGCGGGCGTCGGCCTCGCTGGACCTGCTGGTGGTGTGCGTGGTCGGCGCGTTCATGGGGCTGATGCGGGCGTGGGTGGACGGCGAGAGCACCGCCACGCCCGCCGAACTGGACGCGGCCTTCCGCGCGGCGATCGAGCCGGGCGTGCGGGCGGCGCTGGGTCAGGAGTAGCTGAGGGTGAGGGGCACCACCAGGAAGGCCAGAGCCGCGGTCCAGAACGCGCCCGCACCCGGGGCGCCCGCCAAGGAGCCGAACATGGCCGCCAGACCCGGGACGACGGGTTGGGCGACACCCCAGGACGAGCCCTGGAAGGCGAACCAGCGCGGCCGTTCGGGCTCGGGTGCGGAGTCGGCGACGAGGGTCTGCCAGCGTCCGAGCAGCAGTCCGTTGGCGGCCGTGGACGCGAGGTAGGCCGCCGCGGTCAGCCCTGGCCGTTCGGTGAGCGCCATGGTCAGGGCGAGCAGGCCGAGCAGCACGGCGCCCCCACCGAGCACGATCCCGTGACCCGGGCGTGCCAGCTGTCGCCCCCCCTGCCCACAGCGCGAGCGGGCTGAGCACCGCCGCGCCGGCGAGGGTGAGCCCGGGTGCCCAGGCAGGGGCGCCGCGTTCGAGCAGGGCCAAGGGGAGGAACATCATCACGGCCAGACAGCCCACCGCGAAGGCGGTGCTGGCGAGGGTCAACCGGAGCAAGGGGGCGGGAGGCCGCCAGCGTCGTTTCGGCGCGATGACCCGTTCCTCGCCGCGTGGGAGGAAGCGAACGCCAGGCCCACGAGGACGACCGCTCCCAGCATGTGCGGCGGGGTCCGGGCGGCGGCGAGGGCCAGCAAGGACAGGCCGGTCAGGCCGAGACCGAAGGTGAGGACCGTGCGTGGCGGCATACGGTCCAGGAGGAAGGCCCCCATCCAGCGTGAGATCAGGGCGGCGATCCCGAAGCTCGCCAGCGCGGCGGGTGCGAGCTCAGGGCCGGTGAGCACCGCGAGAAAGGCCAGGGCATAGGCGCCGAGCTGGTTGAGCACCCGAATCCACAGCAGCGTCTTCGCTGCTGCCGGGAACGGCTCTCGCTCCTTCTTGCCCATGAACACCGACGCAGGCTACCCGGCCGCTCCGACAAAAGGCCTCCTGACGCCGGCCTGGACGGAGCGATGTGGCGTTGGATCATCACTCCGATACGTTTGGCATATGGTGACGGCCCCTCCGAAAACTCCTCAAGCCGCGCATACTGCGCCTACCCGACTGGCGTGGCTGGACGCGTTGCGTGGCGTCGGGGCGCTCGCGGTCGTGGGAGAGCACCTGACGACCTGGGCCATGCCCTGGTTGCGCCCCACCTCGTTCAATCTGGGCGTGTACGGTGTCTTGGTCTTTTTCCTGGTCAGCGGGTACATCATCCCGGCATCGCTGGAGCGGCAGGGCGGCGTGCGCGCCTTCTGGATCGGCCGCCTCTTCCGCCTCTATCCGCTCTACCTCGCGGTCATCGCCGTGGTGCTGGCCCTGTCGTGGTGGATCCCCGTACGCGACGAGGTGCCCAGGGAGCTCGCGTCGGTGGCCGCGCACGCGACGATGCTGATGGACGCGATCGGCGTGGCCGGCGTGCTGAACACCATGTGGACGTTGTCGTACGAGATGGTCTTCTACCTGCTGGTCGCCGCGCTGTTCGTGACCGGCGTGCGTGACCGCCACGCTCTGCTCCCGGTCCTGTTCGGGCTGATCTGCGCCGTCACCGGCCTGGCTCTGTCCGGCGCGTCGCTGTCGGGCGGGTGGCTGGCCTGGCTGTCGTTCGCCGTGTTCGTCATCGGTCTGGCGGGTGTGATCTCCGGACGCGCGATCACCGTCGGATCATGTGCGCTGGGCGTCATGGCACTGGCCCTGGTCCTGGTGAGCAGCCGCGTCCCGTGGTTCGCCGCCGCGATCCTCGCGGTCATGTTCGCCGGTACGGCGATTCACCGGTGGGAGCGCGGCGACGGCCGGCTGTGGCCGGTGGCCGTCGCCGCCGTCCTGGTGACGGCCACGCCTCTGTGGGCGATCAACGCGGGATGGTGGTGGGTCCAGCCTGATGTGTGGAGCTTGACCATCGTCCTGGCGGGCGTCACCTTCGCCGCTGCCATGGTCTGGCGCACCCGCCGCGTGCCCGTCTTCCTCACCTGGCTCGGGACGATCAGCTACTCCCTCTATCTGGTGCACCTGCCGATCCTGCTCGTCGTCATGGAACTGGCGGGGGAGATGCGCTGGTCACCCCTGCCCCTGCAGATCGGCATCAGCGTGCTCTTCCTCGGTGTGCTCCTCCCGGCCAGCTGGCTGAGCCACCGATTCATCGAGCGGCCCCTGCAGCGATTCGGCCGCCGCCTGGCTGACCGGCGCTCCTCCGCGGCGCCCGTACTCACGTGAGGACCACCGGGTCGGGTGAGGCTCGGCGGCATCAGCAGGGTGGGACGCGGGAGTCGCGCGGCAGGATCTTCTCCATGAGGTTCGCGACCACGCGGTCCGGCTCGTGAGTGCAGTCCACGCGGAACCCCGGTTCGTCCGCCTCCAGCGGCTCGAGGGTTTTCATTTGCGAGTCGAACAGCGCCCCCGGCATGAAATGCCCGGTGCGTGCCTCGATGCGACGGGCGATGAGGTCCGGCGGGGCATGGAGCTCGACGAACACCGCACCCGGGGCCTCGGCGAGAATGGTCTCCCGATATTTCCGTTTGAGTGCCGAGCACGCGACGACCGCCCCTTCCGCTCGTAAGCCGGCGAGAGCGCCTCCGACCGTGACGAGCCACGGGAGACGGTCGTCGTCCGTGAGCGGGACGCCCGAAGCCATCTTGGCCACATTGGCCCGCGGGTGAAGGTCGTCGCCGTCGAGGAAAGGCACTCGCAGCCGCTCGGCGAGTAAGCGGCCGACGGTGGTCTTTCCGGCCCCGGACACGCCCATCACCACAACAAGTGGTCGCAGCGGAAATCCCCTTCCTCGGTCGGACCGGCCGATATCGACCCGCGGCATCAGTAGAACTCGACCGTGTCGACGACGTTCACGAGCTCGTGCCCGTCCAGCAGCCGGGTGGCGTTGTCGGCGAACAGCTCCACGACGGCCGCCTCCTCGTCGACCGCGAGGGCCGCGGTGTGCGGACTGATCAGGACGTTGGGCATTCCCCAGAGCGGGCTCGCGGCGGGCAACGGCTCGACCTCGAACACGTCGAGGGCCGCGAACCCGATCCGCCCGTCCTCCAGCGCCGCGATCAGAGCCGGTTCGTCGACCACGCTGCCGCGGCCCACGTTCACGAACGTGACACCGCGCTTGACCCGTGCGAGCAGCCGTTCGCCCACGAGCCGTCTCGTCAGGTCGGTGCCCGGCAGCGCGGACACGATCACGTCCATCTCGCCGACGACGTCGTCCAATTCGTCGATGCTCACGAACCTGTCGACGTCCAGGTGTTTGGCGTCGGCGTGGCGTGAGGTCGCCGTGACGCTCATGCCGAGCGCGGAGAGAGAGCGGGCGACGGCCCTGCCGATCCCCCCGAAGCCGAGGATCAGCGCCTTCTGCCGGGAGATCTGCCGCGACATCCACCGCTCGCCCCACTGGCGCCGGCTCTTCTGCCGCAGCAGCCGCGGAAGATCCTTGGCGCCGCAGAGGACGCCCAGCACCACGAACTCGGACAGCGGCGAGCCATGCACGCCCGCCGACGTGGTGAACGTGACCCTCTGGAAGTGCGACGGGCTCAGCCCGGCCTTCCCGACCTGCTGACCGCCGCCGGCGGAGGTCGTGTGCACCCACTTCAGGCGCGGATTCGACTGCACCGTACGGGCCAGCGCCGCAGGATCGACGTCGGGGATCCCCAGCAGCGCGTCGGCGGAATCGAGGAGGGCTTCGAATTTTCGCTGCTGCTCCGGAGTCCGCCGAAATCCGGGATCGCCGGAGAAGTCCGCATGGTGTCGGGCAGGCGGCAGCAACGAGGGATCGAACAGCAGGGTCACGCGCGGTTCGCGTTCCAGAATGAGCTGGTAGGACTCCTCGTGAAGGGGGTTGGCGACGGCAACTCGAAGGTTTTTCCGGCCGGGCGGGAGTCGGTCCCCGTCCGGCTTCTTGTGATCGCTCACTCGCCGATCAGCTCTCGACGAAGAGTCGCTGGGCGCGTTTCCACGCCTCCACGGAAGTGTCCATGTGCACCTTCATCGCGTGACGCGCCTTGTCGGGGTCACGCTGCTCGACCGCTCGCAAGATCTCCGTGTGCTCCTTCAGCGCAAGTGAGATCGCGCCAGGCAGCCGATCGGTCAGCTGGCGCGCGTTCAGAAGAAGATCCCCCACACCCTCGAGCACGTTGCGGAACGCCACGTTGTGGCTCGCGACCGCCAGCGCCGCGTGGAAGGCGACGTCGGCGCGGTAGGCGCCCTGCCCGTCCCGGTGTGCGCGTTCGTAGTCGTCGAGGGCGACGCCGATCGCCTCGAGGTCGGCGGGACTCGCCTCGGTCGCGGCCCGCTCGGCTATCGCGGTCTCCAGCACGCGCCGCAGCTCATAGATGTCCCCAACGGCCTGCCCCTCCAGTAATGCGGAGATCGCCGCCGCCTCGACCGCCTCTTCGATCGGGACGGAGGTCACCCGCGCTCCGACGCGTGGGCGCACGTCGAGGTAACCCATGGTCACCAGCGATTGGACCGCCTCCCGGACGGTGTTGCGGCCAACCCCGTAAGCCTCCATCAACTCCTTCTCGCCCGGCACCTTCGACCCCGGTGGATACTGGCCACTCTTGATCTTGAACAGCAGGTCGTCGGCGATCGAGGCCGACAGGTTCCTCCTGGTCACCTTGACACGAGGTTCGATCATGTGATCTACTCCATTCATCCTACAAATAGGATTATTCGGATTCTAGCGAGAATCCCCTTCAACAGCAAACTCCCCGGGCCTGCTCGATTCGTGGCGCTACGACGACATAGCCCAGAAGTAACCAGAGAAAGCGGCAATGATGTTGACACGTGAACGACGTCTGCTCCGTGCCGTCACGGTAATCGGAGCGGGCTCAGCACTGGCCGTAGCGCTCACCGCGTGTTCCGACTCCCAGCAGTCGGCCTCCACCAGTACGGCAATGGATCCGGCGCTGGCCAAGTCCGCGAAGGGAAATGTCACGGTCTGCGGGCCCACGGACTCGTCGGGCGTTTGGAAGGCGACGATGGAGGCCTTCAACAAGGCCAACCCGGGGACGGTGGCCAATTATGTGGAGCTGGGAGCGTCGGCCGACGACCAGCTGCAGCAGATTACGCAGCGAATGCAGACGAAGTCGACGCAGTGTGACGTCGTCCGCCTGGATGTGGTCTGGACGGCGCAGCTGGCCGCCCAGGGCTGGCTCGCGGACATGAGCAAAGTCATCTCGTCCAAGCTGGACAAACTCATTCCGTCCACGGCCGGCACTCTGCTCTACAAGGACAAATACTGGGGTGTCCCGTTCTATTCGAACACCGGTCTGCTCTACTACCGCACCGACAAGACGCAGGCTCCGCAGACCTGGCAGCAGCTCTACTCATATGGCGAGGCGGACGCCAAGAAGGGATTCCTCTACCAGGCCTCACAAAGTGAGTCGCTCACTGTGAGCTTTCTCGAGTTGTTGTACAGCGCGGGCGGCGAGGTGCTGAACGACAAGGGCGAGGTGGCCGTCAATTCGCCGCAGACGGCCGAAGTCCTCACGTTCATGCAGAACGGCATCAACAAGGGCGCCGCGCCGAAGGCGGTGCTGACGTACGACGAGGACGCCACCCGCCTCGCGTTCGAGTCCGGCGCCGGCGCGACCATGCGCAATTACCCCTACGCCTACGCGGCCGGCCAGAAGTCGGCCATCGCCGGCAAGTTCGCCGTGATGCCGCTTCCCGGCTGGAAGACGCCGGGCAACGGCGTCGGCGTGCTCGGCGGCAGCAACGTCGCGGTCAGCACGTTCTCCAAGAACCAGGCGGGCGCCCTCGCGATGATCGACTTCATGACCGGCGACAGCTGGCAGGAGCAGATCGCGGTCAAGAACGCGCTCGCCCCCGCCGTCGCGGCGGCCTACGCGTCCGAGCCGGTCAAGAAGGCGCTGCCGTTCTCGCAGGAGCTGCTGAAGGCGCTGACGAGCGCGAAGGCGCGGCCGGTGTCGCCCGTCTATCCGCAGATCTCGCAGGCGATCTACCAGACCGTGGGGAAGGTGCTCTCCGGAGAGCTGACTCCGCAGGCAGGGGCCTCGCAGATGGCGGACAAGGTCGGCACCGCCCTGAAGACGTTCTGATAGCGATGCGGTTCTTCCGATCCTCGAGGCACCTCTCGGACTCCACCGAGAGGCGCCTCGCGGCGCGTATGGTGGCGCCCGCCCTCATTCTCATGGCCGGCGTCGCCGGCTATCCCGTGCTCTACGCGATCTGGCTCTCGCTGCACCAGTACAGCGTCATCACCCCTGGGCTCTCGCGATTCGTCGGCCTGGGCAATTACGCCGAGCAGCTCACCTCGCGCGCGTGGTGGGAAGCCGTGCGCAACACCTTCCTGTTCACCGCGATCTCGGTCCCGCTCGAGCTGGTCATCGGGATCGGCCTGGCGCTCCTGCTGAACATCGCCTTCCGGTTCAGGACGCTGCTGCGCAGCATCGTGCTGCTCCCGTACGCGATCCTGACGGTCGTGTCCGCCATCACGTGGCGGACCATCTTCGACCCGGACCTGGGCCTCGTCTCCACGATGCTCAGCTCCCTCGGCCTCACCGACGCCGGCGTGGTCTGGCTGGGGCAGAGCGGATACGCGATGACGGTGGTGATCCTGGCGGACGTCTGGAAGACGGCCCCCTTCGTCGCGCTCCTGGTGCTCGCCGGGCTCCAGGTCATCCCCGCCGACCTGCGGGAGGCCTCGCAGATCGACGGCGCCGGCGCTCTGCGGCACTTCTGGAGCATCACGCTGCCCCTGCTGTGGCCCGCGATCGCGCTGGCGATGATCTTCCGTACGCTCGACGCTCTGCGCGTTTTCGACCTGCCGTTCGTGCTGACGCGTGGCGCCTACGGCACGGAGACGATGTCGGTCCTGGCCTACCAGACCTTGCGCGGCAACCAGCTGATCGGCGAAGGATCCGCGGTGTCGATCCTCACGTTCGCCATCGTCATGTTCGTGTCCTTCGTCTACATCCGCTTCGCCGGCGGCAACATCCGATCGGTCGTCAAGGGAGGTTCGCGATGAGCAGCACCGCCACCGGCCGGCAGCCGTCGCCACGGCGTAGGGCCCGACGGCGCGGTCCGGAGCACAACCCGCTGGTCTGGTGTGCCATCGCCGTCGTCATGGTCTTCTCGATCGTGCCGGTCTACTGGCTGGTCAACACCTCGTTGAAGGCCGGGCCCGACCTCTCGACGGCGAGTCTCACCCCGCCGCGCCCCACTTTCGAGAACTACCTGGCGGTGCTCGGCGACAGCCAGTTCGTGGGGGCGCTGGTCAACTCCGTCATCGTGGCGACGACGACGACCCTGCTCGCGCTCGCCGTCGCGTCGTTCGCCGCGTATCCTCTCGCGCGGCTCAGGATGCGCGGCAAGTTCCTCATCCTGAGCATCGTGCTGTCCGTGACGACCTTCCCGGGCATCGCGATCGCCGCGCCGATGTTCTCCCTGTGGAACGATCTCGGGCTCTACAACACGCTGGTCGGGCTGATCATCCCCTATCTGACGTTCACCCTGCCGTTGTCGATCTACACCCTCGTGTCCTTCTTCAAAGAGATCCCCGTGGAGCTCGAGGAGGCGGCGTACATCGACGGCACGTCCCCGTTCCAGGCCTACTACAAGGTCATCCTCCCGCTGGCTGCCCCCGGCATAGCCACCGTGGGGATCCTCGCGTTCATCTTCGCCTGGAACGAGTTCCTGCTCGCGGCCACGCTGACGTACAGTCCCGAGGCCCGCACCGTCCCCGTCGCCATCGCGTTCTTCACGGGCGCGAGCGAGTACGAGCAACCGCTCGGCACGATCAGCGCCGCGTCCGTGATCATCTCGATCCCGCTCGTCCTCCTGGTTCTGGTCTTCCAGAGAAAGATCGTGTCCGGCCTCACCGCGGGAGCAGTCAAAGGATGAACGCCCAGAACGGACGGTGGTGGCGCGAGGGCGCCTTCTACCAGGTGTACGTGCCGTCGTTCCAGGACGGCGACGCGGACGGATTCGGCGATCTGCGGGGTGTGGAGCGGCGCCTCGACCACATCGCGGCACTCGGCGTGACCGCGGTGTGGCTGAGCCCGATCTATGCGTCGCCGCTGCTGGACTTCGGTTACGACGTGTCCGGTCACACGGAGGTCGGGACGGTGTTCGGCGATCTGGCCACCTTCGATCGCGTCGTACGAGGGGCGCACGATCGAGGGCTGCGGGTCGTCCTCGACTACGTGCCCCAGCACACCTCCAGCGAACATCCCTGGTTCCGCGACGCGCTGTCGAGCCGTGACAGCACGCACCGGGACTGGTACCTCTGGTACGATCCGAAACCGGACGGCAGCCCGCCCAACAACTGGGCCTCCGCCTTCGGCGGCCCCGCCTGGACCTTCCACGAGCCGACCGGGCAGTACTACTACCACGCGCACCTGCCCGAGCAGCCGAGCCTGAACTGGCGCAACCCGGCCGTCCGGGAGGCGATGTTCGAGGTCATGAGGTTCTGGCTGGACCGCGGGGTCGACGGGTTCCGCGTGGACGCGGTGTGGCGGCTCATCAAGGACGCGCAGCTGCGCGACAACCCGATGATGGAGGACGACGGCGAGTCGTTCGAGATCGGCGGCGCGGCCGCGCACACGACGGTCCGGCAGATCCAGAAGTACACCGCCGACCAACCCGAGCTCCCGGGCCTGCTCGCGCAGATGCACACGGTCGTCGACGAGTACGACGACCGGATGCTGATGGGTGAGCTCCACCTCAAGCTCGAACGCGTCGCCGCCCTCGGCACGCGGGGGCTGGACATCGCGATGAACTTCTCCCTCATCGACACCCCCTGGAACGGCCTCGACCTGGCGACACTCATCCAGCGCTACTACGCCGCGCTCCCGCCCGGCTCGCACCCCAACTGGGTGCTGAGCAACCACGACAGGTCCCGGCTCGCCAGCCGCATCGGGACGGACCGCGTCCCCGGCGCGCTGGCCCTGCTGCTCACGCTCAAGGGGACGCCGACGCTCTACTACGGCGACGAACTCGGCCTGCCCGACGCCCCGGTCGACGCCGGGCGCGCCCGCGACTGCGCCGAACTCCGCGCGCCCGGCCTCGGACTCGGTCGGGACCCCCAGCGGATGCCCATGCCCTGGGAGGCGACGCCGTCGCACGCCGGATTCACGCCCGACGACGTCGAGCCGTGGTTGCCCATACCCGCGTGGGCAGGGCAGTTCAGCGTCGAGAGCCAGGAGCTCGACCCCCGCTCCCTCTTCTCCCGCGTCCGGGAACTTCTGAAGCTCCGGCGAGAGCTGGCCGTGTTGCGTCAGGGCGGCATCACTGTGCTCTCCGCCGACCCGGACCATCTCGCCTACCTCCGTGGCGACGGCGAGAACTCGCTCGTCGTGGCGGTGAACCTTTCCGACCGCGACCAGACGGTCGCGTTTCCCGGGTCCCGGAGCACGCTCTGGTCATCGCATGCGACCGTCGGCGAGGGAGACCGGCTGCCCGGTGCGGTCACTCTCGCGCCTTTCGAGGCGCGACTCCTGCGGTGACAGCCCGGGGGTCGCGTGTGCCGGCCAGGCTCGGCAAATAAGTTTCTGTGATGGAGTAATCCCCAGACATTATTCGCTTTTATGGGTTGAATCCGGCCACCATTGGGCGTGTCACCAATCACGCAGGGGAGCGCCGGTGTTGCTCACGATAGGTCCGGGGAACAACAGCCTGGCCGGCTGGCGAGAGATCTACTTCGCCCGCGACCCGGTAGCGGTGCGCCTGAGCGATGCGGCCCGAGCCTCCGTCGAACAGTCGTACGCTCTGGCTCTGGACCTGCTCGAAGCGGGCGCACCCATCTATGGCGTCAACACCGGCTTCGGAAGGCTGGCGACCCGGCGGATAGCGGAAGCGGACCTGGAGCGCCTGCAGGAGAACCTCGTCCTGTCGCACACCGTAGGCGTGGGCGAGCCGTTGCCGGACTCCATCGTCCGTCTGATCCTGTGCCTGAAGCTGGCGGCGCTGGCTCGGGGGGCCTCCGGCACCAGGCCCGTCGTGGCCGACACGTTGATCGACATGTGTGACCGTGGGGTTCTCCCGGTGATCCCGGCCCAGGGATCGGTCGGCGCTTCCGGTGATCTTGCGCCGCTCGCGCACCTGGCCGCCGTGATGATCGGGCGGGGGACGGCCAGGTTCGACGGAGAAGTGCTTCCCGGTCACGAGGCGATGCTGCGGGCGGGGATCCAGCCGCTCGTGCTCGGCCCCAAAGAAGGGCTGGCGCTCCTCAACGGGACCCAGGTGTCCACCGCGCTCGCGCTCGCGGGACTCTTCGAGACCGAGAACGCCCTGGCCGCCGCACTGGTCACCGGTGCGATGTCGGTCGAAGCCTCGCTCGGCTCCACTGCGCCGTTCAGTCCTGCCGTGCAGGAACTGCGGCCGCACCCAGGGCAGGTACGGGTTGCGGCCCTCCTCAGACAGTTGCTCCCGACCGGAGATTATCGGGAGGCGAGTGTCGGCAACCGTATCCAGGATCCCTATTCGGTGCGTTGCATGCCGCAGGTTCTCGGCGCCTGCCTGGACCTCGTCCAGCAAGCGCGTGCCACGTTGGAGATCGAGGCCAACAGCGTGACGGACAACCCCCTGCTGATCGCGGAGTCCGGTGACGTGGTGTCCGCCGGGAATTTCCATGCCGAACCGGTGGCCTTCGCGGCCGACATGCTGGCCATCGCTCTTTCGGAGATCGGTGCCATGTCGGAGCGGCGCATCGCCTTCCTCACCGACCAATCATTGAGCGGGCTCCCTGCCTTCCTCACCAACACCAGCGGGTTGACCTCGGGGTTCATGAGCCTGCAGATCGCTGCCGCCGCGCTGGCCTCCGAGAACAAACAGCGAACGCATCCGGCGTCGATCGACAGCATTCCCACCGCGGGCAATCAGGAGGACTTCGTCTCCATGGCCACCCACGGCGCGCGGCGGCTGCTCGACATGGCCGGAAACACGTACTCCATCATCGCCGTCGAATTGCTCGCCGCCACGGAAGGCATGGACCACCACGCCGGAATGCGGTCATCAGCCCGGTTGGAGAAGGTGCGTGAGCTGGTGCGCCACCATGTGCGGCCGATGCGGGACGACTGGGAATTCTCTCAGGCGGTGACGTCGGCAGGCCAATTGGTACGCAGCGGTGACATCACCGAATGCGCCGGATTGCGCGAGGACATCCGCCTCCCCCTCGAAAGGACGATCCGTGAATTCTGAAACTGTGCCGACCGGCATAGGCGACCGGCGCAGCAGCGGCTCCAGACCGTTCACCGGAGAGGAATATCTGGCATCCCTTCGCGACGGACGGACGATCTATCTCAATGGGGAGAAGGTCTCCGACGTGGTGAGCCATCCGGCATTCCGGAATACGGCACGGTCGGTCGCCCGGCTCTATGACGCGCTGCACCTGGATGAACATCGCGAAGTCCTGACCACGCCGACCAACACCGGCAACGGCGGTTACACGCATCGCTTTTTCCGGCCGGCCGGATCGGCGGCCGATGTGCGCGCGCAGCGTGACGCGATAGCCGCATGGTCACGGATGACCTACGGCTGGATGGGCCGGACTCCGGACTTCAAGGCCGCATTGACGAACACGCTGGGCGCGAACAGCGATTTCTATGGTGATTTCGCGGAGAACGCGCGCCGATGGCACCACTGGTCGCAGGAAGCGGTGCCGTTCATCAACCACGCGATCGTCAATCCACCGGTCGATCGCGGGAGGCCCGCGGAGACCGTCAGGGACGTGTACGTCAGGATCGACGAAGAGGTGGACGGAGGGATCATCGTCTCGGGCGCCAAAGTCGTCGCCACCGGGGCGGCCCTGTCACAGGTCAGCTTCGTCGGGCAGAGCGGATCGTCCGACGCCGCGGACCCGAGCATGGCCGTCATGTTCATGATGCCGATGGACTCACCGGGCTGCACGCTCATCTGCCGGACGTCGTACGAACTCAACGCCACCAGAGCCGGGTCGCCATTCGACTATCCCCTCTCCAGCCGCTTCGACGAGAACGACTCCATCCTGGTGCTGGACAAGGTGTTCGTCCCGTGGGAGAACGTCCTGGTCTACCGGGATGTGGACCGCGTCCAGCGCTTCTACCGCGAGTCCGGTTTCATGCAGGGTTTCTGCCTCCAGGGTTGCACGAGGTACGCGGTCAAACTCGACTTCATGACGGGGCTCGTCGCGCGGGCGCTCAGCATCACCGGGGGCGATGCCTTCCGTGGCAATCAGGCTCTGCTCGGCGAGATCGTCGGCCTGCGCAACATGTTCTGGGCTCTGTCGGACGCGATGGCGGACGGCGCCCAGCCTTGGGTCAACGGAACGGTGCTGCCGAACCTGCAGTCCGCCTTCGCCTACCGGGTGTTCGCGCCTGACGCCTTCCCCCGCGTGCGCGAGATCGTCCAGAAGATCGTCGCGTCCGCGCTGGTCTACCTGCCGTCGTCCGGTGCCGATCTGCTCGACGAGCAGATCGGTCCGTACCTCGACCGCTACGTCCGCGGATCCAACGGCGTCGACGCCAACGAGCGGATCAAGATCATGAAGCTCCTGTGGGACGCCGTCGGGACGGAGTTCGCGGGTAGGCACGAACTCTACGAACGCAACTACGCCGGCAATCACGAGGAAGTACGCCTGCAGTGCCTGCGCTCCGCTCAGGGAACCGGGGTCATGGCGTCCCTGGACGACCTCATCGAGCAGTGCACGCACGACTACGACGAACACGGCTGGCGTTCCGAGCCGTGGTCCGCGCCCATCCTGCAGCAATGACCATGGACAGGAAGAAGGTGAGCCTCAGTGCCGCAACCGACAGAGGCCGGCATGGCCTTCCGCGAAGCGATGGCCCTCGTCGCCTCGTCCGTACATGTCGTCACTACCGTCGCGGACGGCAATGACGCCGGCATCACCGCCACGGCCGTCTGCTCCGTCAGCGACGCACCCCCCAGCCTGCTGGTCTGCCTGAACCGCCGTAGCTACGCGCACAGCCTCATCGCCAGCAGCGGCATTCTGGCCGTGAACACCCTCTCCTACGACCAACTCGCCCTGGCCGCCGAATTCGCCGGACAAGGCAGCCGCGCCATGCCCGCGCGTTTCGCCCATGCGGCCTGGAGGCGCGGATCGACCGGCGTCCCCTTGCTGGTGGGGTCTCTCACCAGCTTCGACTGCCGCGTCTCCCGCTCCATGGTGATGGGCACCCACGAGATGTTCGTGTGCGCGGTCATCGACATCGTCCGCTCTCCGGACCGTTGGGGGCTCGGTTATGCCGGACGCCGATACTTCAGCGTGGATCTGGAGCCGGCCGCCGCACGGGCCGATCAGATATGCGCGTGCGGGCTGCCTCTGGAGGGCGATGGCTCACACGTGGGACAGGCTTGAGCGCATGTTCGACATCCGACTCCTTCAGACACTGCTCGCGGTCGCCGAGCACAAGAGCTTCGTGCGGGCGGCGGAGACCCTCCATGCCACGCAGCCCGGCGTGTCACAGCACATCGCGAAGTTGGAGGCGCACTTCGGCGTCAAGCTCTTCACGCGCGGGGGCGGCCAGGTGGAGCCGACGGCGGCCGGCAAGGCCATCCTGAAGCAGGCTCACATCGTCCTGACATCGATAAAGCGACTCGAGAGCGAGGCGGAGGCCTGGGCGCAGGGATACGCGGGAACCCTGCATGTCGGCCTTTCCTCCGCCGTGCTGGCGAGCGACATTCCTGCGCGCCTGAGAGAATTCAAACAAGCACATCCGCAGTTCCGCTTCGAGGTCACCGTCCGAAGCGCCGACGAACTCGGCCCGATGCTCGATCTCGGCATGCTCGACGCCATGCTGACCACTCTGCCCTCGCACGAGGACGAGCACCTCAGCCACCAGATCGGTGAGCAACGACTCGGTGTCGCCGTTCCCCCCGATCACGCGCTCGCGTCGCGCGCATCGGCCGGCATCGAGGAGTTCTTCGACGAAAGCTTCATCGTCGTGCCCAGAGATCTGCATCGTGAGCTGCACGACAAGCTCATCGCGCGTTTCCAGAACGCTGGACGCGCGCTCCACATCGCCGCCCAGGAAGTGGCCTTCCCCAGCGTGCTCGCACGAGTGGCGCTCGGCGAGGGCGCCGGTCTCGTGCCCGCGCGGTTGGCCTACCACGGGAGCGGCGTGGCCATCGTCCCCCTCGACGAGGATTTCGTCCTCCCCATCTACTACGTGACGCGTGGTGACATCCACAACCCCGCGGAACACCTGCTCTTCGACCATCTTGAAGCCGCACCCTCCCAGTCCGCGGAACCGGCGGCCACACGAGAGGACACCCCCGATGAGACTCGCCAGGGTCCTGACTGACACCGGCCCGCGGATCGCGGTCATGACCGTGGCCGGCGACCACCCGCGGGCGACGCTCCTGGAGGCGACCCGGTTCGCTGATCTCTTCCTGGACGGCGGCTGGAAACACACAGCGAGGTCGGCGGCGCGTCGCGGCGAAGCCGTCACGGATCCGGTGCTGCTGAACCTGGCCGACGAGACCACGCGCATTTTCTGTGTCGGCCACAACTATCGCCGGCACATCCAAGAGATGGGCCGCCCGCTGCCCGAACACCCCACCGTCTTCTTCAAGATGAGCACGGCCACCGTCGGCCCGATCGACGACATCCTGCTGCCGACATCGTCCGCCGCGATGGATTGGGAGGTCGAACTGGCCGTCGTCGTGGCGGACGAGCTCCACGACGCCCCGGAGGAACGCTGCCGTCAGGCCATCGCGGGCTACACCCTCATCAACGACGTCACGGCCAGGGACTGGCAGCACCGCACCAGCCAGTGGTTCACGGGAAAGAACTTCGAGCGGACCACTCCCATCGGTCCCGTCATCGTCACACCCGACGACCTTCCCCAGGACCGTACGGGCCACGTCGACATCGAGATCAGCTGCGAGGTCAACGGCATCACCCGCCAGCGCGCTCGAACCAGCGACCTGGTCTTCCCCGTGCCGTCGCTGCTGGGCTACCTCTCGAGAAGTGTGGGGCTGCGTCCCGGCGACATCGTCGCCACCGGCACTCCTGGGGGAGTGGGCGCCGCGATGAACCCGCCCACCTTCCTCCAGCCCGGCGACACGGTCCGAACCAAGGCGGCTGGAATCGGAGCCTGCGTGAACCACTGCCGCCGACGCCCCAGGCCACGTGACCGGAACCAGCGAAACATCGGAGGGACATCGTGACAAGTTCGTGGTTGCTCCTCAAAGGCGGCCATGTCGTCGACACCGAGTCGGGGACGGTCCGGCAGGACCAGGACGTCCTCATCCAGGACACGACCATGGTGAAGATCGCGCCCGACATCGACCTCGCCGAAGAAGTACCGCGTGGAGAAGCGGTCGAACAGATCGACGCCCACGGCAAGTACCTGTCCCCGGGCATGATCGACATGCACTGTCACATGACCTACGGGGAGAGCAACGCGCAGGAGGAGCAGGACCTCTACACCAGCGTGGAACTGCGCACGCTGATCGCGGCCGCGAACCTCCGCAAGGTGCTGCGCGCCGGCTTCACCACGATCTCCCAGCCCGGCGGCAGCTACTACATCGGAGTCGGGCTCCGCGACGCCCTGGTCAGCGGGTTGATCCAGGGGCCGCGGATGCACACCGCGGGCCGCTATCTCACCACCAGCAACGGGCTCACCGACTGGTACCCGGATCACGTCGGCGTCCCCGAGGGAAGCATCGGCGTGCTGACCAACACCGTGGACGAGATGGTCCGTGAGATCCGCCACCAGGTGAAGAACGGCGTCGACCTCATCAAACTCGCCGACAGCCCTTACGGCGAGTACCAGGCGTTCACCGACGACGAAATGGCCAGGGCCGCGGATCTCGTCCACCAGCTGAAACGCACGATCACCATTCACGCCCGGGGCTCCGCGGAGGTCTCGGCGGCGGTTCGCGCCGGCATGGACTGGATCATGCACGGCAACTCGATGACGCCCGAAGTCATCGAGGAACTCGCCGATTCCGGCATTCCCCTCGTGCCCACCCTCCTCCTGCTCGCCAACCTCGCCGACTACGGCGGCAGCGTCGGCGTCGCGGCGCACGTCCGCGACAACGTCAAAAGGCTGCTCGACCGGACCGCCCACACCCTGCACGACGCCCATGACGCCGGTGTCACCTTCATGGTCGGTACGGACAGCGGCTTCGCCGTCACGCCATACGGCGAATGGCATGCGCGAGAGCTGCAGCTCCTGCGTGAGTTCGCCGGCCTGTCGGCAGCCGAAGCCCTGCGGGCCGCCACGACCGTTCCGGCCAGGGCGCTCGGGATGGAAGGCAAACTGGGCACCATGCGGGTCGGCGCGACAGCCGACGTGCTCGTGCTCGAGAGCGACCCGCTCCGGGACCTGTCCGTCCTGCTCAAGCCCGGCGGCATCAACGCCGTCATCCAAGGCGGGCGCCCGATCGACAGCTCCGACCAGGAGCAGGAGCAACGGTGGCACAACCTGCGCTCCCGCACGCTCTCGCACGGCACCGTCCTGCGCCGTGACTTCCTGGACGGCATGTCGCCGGCCACGGCCGTGACGAACGGGCCTGGCGTCAAGGATCCCGACCTCACGGAGGTCTTCCACCTGGTGAAGCGTTTCGAGCGCGACGCCGTGATCGACATCGACGAACAGGAGAAGGCATGATCGCACGTGCTCACACGCCGCAGGTGGTCCGCGAGGACTCCGTCCAGATCCAGGAGGCGCACGGATTCCGCTTCGCCGATGGCGCGGTGCCCGCGGGCTCCCTGACGTACGCGCCTGCCAGCGTGGTGAGCGTCGGGACCGCCAGGTTCGTGTTCGTCTCCGGGCACACCGGCACCGCCCCCGCCGGCCCGGACCGCGACGGGCAGACGGAGCCGCCCCTGGCGCAGGAGGTCTCCCGTCAGAGCGCCGCCGCCCTGACCAAGATCGAAGCGGTGCTCCACTCCCTGGGCGGCACGATGGACGACGTCGTCCGCGTCCGCGTGTACGTGCGGGCTCCCCTCACCAAAGAGGTCTTCGAGGCGATCCACGATGCCCGGCGAGCCTTCTTCGACGGCCCCCGTAAGCCGGCCAGTACGTTGGTCCGCATCGACGCACTCGTCCGGCCGGACGCGCTCATCGAGATCGATGCCGATGCGGTGATCACCGACAGTCCTGACGCATGATCATCAGTTACCCCATCCAGACCGCGGGCATCCGAAGCCGGATCCTGGAATCCGGAACCGGCCCACGGGAGATCTGGCTCGTCCACGGCATCGGCGGCCGCGCCGACCGTTGGCGCTCATGCCTCGAACCACTCGCCCAAGCCGGATATCGGGTGCGCGCCGTCGACCTCCCCGGACACGGATTCGCCTCCCGTACGGACGACTTCCCCTACACCGTGGCGGGCTTCTCGGCATTCATGTGCGAGACCCTGGCACACCATGCCGACGGAGAGCCGATCACCCTGATCGGCACCTCTTTCGGCGGACAGGTGGCACTTCGCACGGCGCTCGATCTGCACGCCGGACCGGACTCGCCATCCCTGCACGCTCTGGTGCTGAGCGCCCCCACCGGGATATGCCCGCTTGGCCCGGAGGTGCGCGCAGGACTCGCCGATCGCCTCGCGCAGACGGATCGCGAGACGGTCCGGTCACGTCTGGCGTTCATGACCGGGATGACCGGTGCCGACCTGGACGTCCTCGTCGAGGAGGAATACCGGATCGCCACATTCCCCGGAACGCCCCTCGCCATGCGGCGGCTCGCCACCATGGTGCGCGAGGAGCTGGACGCCCAGCCGCTGCTCGAGTCGCTCGCGCGGCTCGCACGGACGCTACCCGTCCTGCAGATCTGGGGCGAAGCCGACCGTTCGATCTCATCGGAGATCGGCCGGCGGATCGCCCAAGGCGTGCCCGGGATGTCGTCTGTGCTGCTTCCCGGGGTGGGGCACATGCCTTACGTGCAGGCGCCCGAGCTCTTCAACAGCGAGATCCTCAGGTTCCTCGGCCGGCACGCATAGCAACCCGGCGGCGAGACCTCAGCCGGCCCCTGTGTCGCCTCGTACACTGGCCGGGTGCCCAAACTGTGGAACGAGACGATCGAGGCGCACCGCCGTACCGTGCATGACGCGATCCTGGACGCCACAGTGGAGCTGGTGGGCGAGCGGGGGCTGCTGGCGGTGACGATGTCGCAGATCGCCGAGAAGACCGGCATCGGCCGGGCCACGCTCTACAAGTACTTCCCCGACGTCGAGACGATTCTGGTGGCCTGGCACAACCGCCAGGTCGCCGGGCATCTGGAGCACCTCGTACGGGCGGGGGAGCGTGAGGCCGATGCCGGGCAGCGGCTCGAGGCCATGCTGGAGACGTACGCGCTCATCCACCAGCAGATGGCAGGGCACGGTTTCAGCCCCGACCTCGTCACCCTCCTGCACCGATCGCACGACGCCGGCCACGCCCGGCAGCAGCTGCACGCCATGTTCCGCGATGCGCTGGCCGATGCCGTGCGGGCCGGCGTCATACGTGACGACGTGGCGGCGGACGAGCTGGCCACGTTCTGCCTCCACGCGCTTCAGGCGGCCGGCGCGCTTCCGTCAAAAGCCGCTGTCCAGCGGCTCGTCGCACTCACTTTGGCCGGGTTGCGAGCCCGCTGAGCCGGACGCCCGCCCGGTCTCAGCGGGCTTTGGCGGATGGACGGCGGCGGCGCCAGACGTGGGTCGCCACAAGGGCCGCCTTCACCAGGAGGGCCACCAGGACGACGTCCGCGCCCAGTCCGGCCCAATGCGGAATCGCCAGAACGCCCGCGGCCAGGCCCACGTGCACGCCGACCGCGACGAGGGCGGCCACCGTGAGACCGAGCACCGTGTGCCGGCCTCGACGCGGCGTGGCCTTCGCCACGGCGGGCGCCGTTCCGGCGTTCGCGTCCGTACGGCTCCAGTCCACGGCCAGGCTGTCCCTCCTGCCCATCCGCGTGATGTTCCTGGTGAGGAGGGTCTGGAGGCGCTGCAGCCCGTCCTCGTCCTCGGCCTCGATCCGTAAGGTCAGGGCCTCGGCAGTGGCCTCCAGGACGCAGGATCCCCCGTCGACGGTGATGGTCCCGCTGGTCTCCGACCACTCGGCCTGGACGTTCTTCGGCCTCTCGCTGCCCATGTGCCGGTCGCGGCCGGGGTGAGCGGGGAAGCCGTGACCCATCTGGGTGGCGTGGCGGCATAGCTGGGCGAGGTATCGGCCGGCGCGTTCGGTTGCGACGCGGGCTTCGGCGGTCGGCATCGGCAGTCCTTTCGGGATTCGGTGAGGGTCGGATTCTGGTGAGCGCGGCGAGCCGGGCCAGGACGCCGTCGGGGATGCGGCCGCCGGGCTTCGAGGAACGCCGATGGCGTACGGCCGGCGTTCCTGTCATGACGCTGCCTCTCTGTCTCGACCTGGAACAGGTCGTACTATATACATACACTCTGTATCGCAAAATTCCGCAACACCGCGAACAGATGAGGAGCGCTGGACACGTGAGCACGCTCGAAGTCCCAGGAGCCCGTCTCTACTACGAGACCCACGGGAGGGGCCCTCTCCTCCTCCTGATCACCGGCGCCCCTGGCGTGGCCGACGTATATCGAGCCGTCACCCGGCATCTGACCACCCACTTCACCGTCGCCAGCTACGACCGCCGCGGCTTCTCCCGCAGCCTCCTCGAAGGCTCGCAGGACTACGACCGCCGCCTGGAAACCGACGCCGACGACGCTCGCCGTCTGATCGAGCACCTCGGCGCCGGGCCGGCGATCGTCTTCGGCGCCAGTTCCGGAGCCGTGGTCGGACTGGAACTCCTCGCCCGCCACCCCTCTGCGATCCGCACGCTCATCCCGTACGAACCGCCCGTGACGCGACTGCTCTCCGACGGCGACACATGGGTACGGTTCTTCTCCGAGGTCTACGACCTCCATCGGCGCTCCGGTCCCGAGCCCGCGATGACGCTGTTCCGGGAACGCACATTCGCCCCCTACGACCAGCAGTACATGGCCAACGCCCCGAGAAACGACGCCAACGCCGCCTACTGGTTCGAGCACGAGCTGCGCCAGTACCCGCCGGCCCCTCTCGACCTTGCCTCGCTCGCGGCGCGCGCCGGTCGTGTCACTCCCGCGGTCGGCCGCGAATCGCGCGGACGCCCCTGTTACGAGGCGACCGTGGCGCTGGGCACGCGTCTGGGCCGCGACGTGGCCGAACTTCCCGGCGGCCACATCGGCTTCGTCACCGACGCCCCGGCATTCGCCGCCGCGCTCGTCAAGTCGCTCTGACGGGCGCGGAGGGGCGGAGCTCTGACCCGGCCTTCCATAGTCGCCCAAAAAGTGATATCACTTTGCTAGCAAGGTGAAGTCACATAGAAGGGGTGGACGATGGCGAACGCATCGGGTGAGGCCGTACTTGAGGCCGCCGTCGTGGACATGCCCGCACCGCGCACGAGCGAGCACCCGGTGCGGGTGGCCAACGGGTTCGTGATGCTGGGGGTGGCGACGGGGCTGGACCTGGCCGGGATCGCGCTGCTCGTCGTGGGGATCGTCCTGCTCGCCGCGGGGGCCGGGCAGGACGGCATGTGGGTGGTCATCGCGAGCAGCCTGATGATCCTGCTCGGGCTCTTCATGTCCGTCGGCCTCACCGCGGTGGCGCCGGGGGAGGCCAGGGTGGTGCAACTGCTCGGCCGGTACGTCGGCACCCTGCGCACCCCCGGCTTCCAGCGGGTCAACCCGATCACGGTGCGCCGGCGCGACGGACGTGACGAAGGTCAACGAGGGCGACCCGATCCAGATCGCGACCGCGGTGTTCGAGGTGGATGACTTCGTGGAGTTCGTGGCCATCCAGGCGGAGACAGCCGTGCGGCACATCGCGGGTGTCTACCCGTACGACGCGCGCGGCGAGCCGCGGCTGTCGCTGCGGGACAACGCCGACGAGATCAACAACCTGCTCGTGGTGCTGGTCGGCGACCGCGACACCCGGTCGGTGGTCAACACCGGCACGCTCTACCAGTAATCGCCGTGGAGCGGAAGAAGATCCTGCTGCGGCTCGACCCGGTGGTCCACGACGCGCTGGCCAGGTGGGCCGCCGACGACCTGCGCAGCACGAACTCGCAGATCGAGTTCCTGCTGCGCAAGGCCCTCTCGGAGGCGGGTCGCCTGCCCGACAGCGTGGGGCGGATGCGCCCGCGCGGACGGCCGAGGAAGGCCCTAGAGGACGACACAGATCAGGAAGAAGGGGAGCAGGCGGATGGAGACGCAAGTGAAGCAGGGTGAGTCACTGACCCGATCGGCCTTCCTACTGGCCTTGGACCTGCGGAAGGAGAAGCTGACCCAGCGGGGAGACCTGGGCTACCTGCTGCGCGCGGCCACCCTCGCCGAGCTGCTGCGGGCGGGCAACCTGGCGGACGAGTCGGGCAAGGCGCGGGCTCTCACCGCCCCGGCCGCCGAGCCGGGTTCCCTGCGGGCCGTGGTCTGGGAGCAGATCTCGAACTCGCCACCCCGCTCGTGGCGGCGGTGGGTGCAGAAGCACAACGGCAAGGCGGTCCGCCTGGTACGCGACGAGCTGGCGGCCGCCCGGATGATCACCGTGGAGCGGCGCCGGATCCTGCTGTTCCCGGTCGAGCGGATCACGCCGCGCAAGGCGTACCTGTCGCGCAGGCTGGCCGAGCGCGTCGGCCAGGCCATCCGCGGCGGGCAGCCGGTCGGGCTCCTGGATGAGGACGTCCGCGTCCTGGCGGCGCTGGCCACGGCGGCCCGGCTCAAGACGGTGGTTCCCTCCTGGCGGGAGGCGCGTCTGCGCCGGGACCGGATCGAGCAGCTGTCCGCGCCCGTCGAGCCGATCGCGACCGCATTGCGCAAGAGCGTCGAGCAGGCCAGGGCGGCGGCGGCGAGCGGGGGCGGCTGACATGACGCGTCACGGCGGCTCATCGCACAGTTCTTGACGGCACCCATGATGAAGGAGAGCACCTGATGCTCGAGATCGGCGAGTTACACAAGCGCTTCGCGGGCGGACCCGACGCTCCCGACGGCAAGATCGCCCTGGACGGGATCAGTTTCGCCGTACGGCCGGGGGAGATGTTCGGGTTCGTCGGCGCGAACGGCGCGGGCAAGACGACGACCATGCGCATCGTGATGGGTGTGCTCCAGGCCGACTCCGGTTCGGTGAGCTGGCAGGGCCGCTCGCTCGGCTACGACGACCGGCGCCGCTTCGGCTACATGCCGGAAGAGCGCGGCCTCTACCAGAAGATGCGGGTCGCCGAGCAGATCGAATACTTCGGCCGCCTGCACGGGATGAGCGCCGCCACCGCCAGGAAGGCCACCGAGGACCTCATGGAGCGGCTGGGCGTGGCCGAGCGCAGGAACGACCCGGTGCAGGCGCTCTCGCTGGGCAACCAGCAGCGCGTGCAGCTCGCCATGGCGCTGGTGCACGACATCGAGGTCCTGGTGCTGGACGAGCCGTTCTCCGGACTCGACCCGATCGCGGTGGACGCGCTGGCCACCGCTCTACAGGAACGGTGCAGGGGCGGAGTGCCGGTGATCTTCTCCAGCCACCAACTGGAGCTGGTCGAGCGGCTGTGCGACTCGGTCGGCATCGTGTCCGCCGGGCGGATGGTGGCCTCGGGCACGGTGGCCGACCTGCGCTCGGCCGAGGACGACACGCTGCGGGTGGTCGTCCGCGATCCGTCCCCCGGCTGGGCGGACGGCCTGCCCGGCACGGTCACCGTGTCCGGCGACCGGCACATTCTGCGTACGACGAACGGCGACGACCAGGAGATCCTGCGCCGCGCCATCAAGGCCGGGCACGTCGAGCACTTCGGCCACGAGCGCCCGACCCTCACCGAGATCTTCAAGGAGGCCGTGGCATGAACGAGTTGATGCTGGTCGCCCGCAGGGAGATCGTGACGCAGCTCCGTACGAAGGCGTTCGTCACCGGCCTGATCATCACGGCCGTGCTGGTGGCGGCCGTCTCCTTCGCGCCGAAGCTGCTCGACGGGCCTAATTCCTACACCCTCGGCACCGTCAACTCCCAGCGGCTGCCGCTGGAGGCCGCCGCCCCGGACTCGGAGTTCACCTGGCGCGCGTTCTCCGACGAGGCCGCCGCCAAGCGGGCCGTGCTCGCAAAGGACGTGGACGCGGTGCTGGTCAACGGCACCAAGGTGCTCACGGACGGGGAGATCGACGACCAGCTCGGCGTGCTCCTGCAGAGCGTCAACCGGGAGGCGAAGCTCGGGGCCGCAGGCGTGTCGATCCCGCCGCTGAAGATGGAGTCCGTGGGCGCCGACACCCGCTATCAGGCCGCGCGCACCGGGCTCGCCGTGGTGCTGGTGATCGTGCTCTTCATGATGCTCATCGGCCAGGTCGGGATGGTGGCCATGGGGGTGGTGGAGGAGAAGGGCAGCAGGATCGTGGAGATCCTGCTCTCCACGCTGCGGCCCTGGCAGCTGTTCGGCGGCAAGATCGTCGGGCTGGGCGCGGTCGGCCTGATCAACCTGGTCACGATCCTGACGGTCGGCCTGACCGCCGCCATGGTCTCAGGTATCGCCGGCGACTTCCCGCCCGGCATGCCGGGGCTGGTGGCCGGGGTGGTGGTGTGGTTCGTCCTCGGGTACGCCTTCTTCGCCACGCTGGCGGGGGCATTCGCCTCGCTGGTCTCGCGCCTGGAGGAGGTCAACAGCGTGCTGACGCCGATCATCATGGTGATCATGGTGAGCTACTTCGTGGCCTTCTACGCCACCATCGATCCCACGGGTACGCTGGCCATGGTCATGTCGTACGTGCCGCCGTTCTCCTCGATCGTCATGCCGGTGCGGATGGCCGCGACCGAGGTGCCGCTGTGGCAGGCGGGGCTCGCCACGGCGGCGATGGTGGCGGCGGTGCTCGCGGCGCTGGCCTTCGGCGCCAAGGTGTACCAGCGGGCGGTGCTGCGGACGGGCGCCAGGGTCAGGCTCGGCGACGTGGTGCGCGTGCGCTGAATGGGACGATCTGACCAAGACCGCCCGTGTCACCTCGGGCAGCTTCGGGGGCCGCTGTCCTGCCCGGCGCCGAGGAGGGTGACCTGGGCTGCAGGGGTTTCCGGTGCCATGGCGGCGGCCGTGCAGACGATCTGGTCGATGGCCAGTGCGGGCAGTCGGCTTGGCGGGGTGGACAGGGTCACCACCAGGTTGCCGGTGGGTTCGGCGATCATCGAGAACGG
>NZ_JBFAWA010000061.1:0-45874 GCF_040680035.1 Nonomuraea sp. NPDC052116
GAGCTCACCAGCGACGGAACGACCGCCACCGGCGAGTTCTCCCAGGTGGGCACTTTCAACGAGCAGGTCTGAGCACTTTCAACGAACGTCATCAGCCTGGACATGACTCGCTTCCCAACCACCGACCATCTGGCCTCCTGGGCACGCTTCGCCCCACGACGAAGGAATCAGCCGACCGCAAGAAAGGCGGGAGCGCCACCTGCCACGGCACCCCCTACCGGGCCCGGGGTCCTGGGCGAAGCCGGGGTCTCGGCTGGCAAGACCAACACCTTCCTCGGCAAACGTCACCGCCGCATCGCCCGCCGCCGCAGCAAGAAGAGAGCCATCGTCGCCGCCGGCCGCTCCATCCTCACCGTCATCTGGCACCCGCTGTCCGACCCCGACGCTCACGTCATCGACCTGGGCGCCGACTTCTACGACACCCGCATCTGCCCCGAACGCAAGAGGCGCAACCATGTCCGCCAACTCGATGCCCTCGGCTACTGGGTCATCTTGGAACCTGCGGCCTAACCGGCTGACCTGCCCACCAGCCTCGGGGCACCGAACACGCCGGGGCTTGCTACCGCGTTTCCTACTTACGCTCCAATTTTCGGATCAGAAGTCGCGCTCCACGACGCAATCGTCCCGTGCGTTCTCCGGCACCATGCGAGACGCTGCATGCTGGAATCTGGAGATTTGATTCTCGGAGGCCAACGTGACCGGGTTACTGTCGGTGGTCCTAGCATCGGGGCTGGCGTGGCTGATCGGCAGCCAGATCACCTACCGCTGGGACGACGTCAAACGACGGCGAGAGCTCGATCTTGCTGCAGTCGAGAGCTTCTATCGGGCCTACGGATCCTTCATTGAGGTCTGGCGTCTGTGGAGCGCGCACAAACGCCATCCGGCGCAGGTCACGACCCCGGACGATATGCAGTGGCAGTGCCTGCAGCGCGCGGCCGCTGTGGAGGGAAACCTGGAGGCGGCTCTGATCAAAATCGTGCTGGAGCGGCGACTCACGGAGGACGATCTGCTGCTGCTGGGCTGCTTCAGGCAGGCGTACCAGTCACTGCGGGAAAACGTTCGCGCTGACCGTGAACTGCGCTGGTATGCCAGCGAAAAAGACTACGAGGCTCATCGCCGATACCGGGCGTTCAAGGCACTCGCCGTCTATTCGGCTGATCTCCTTCAAAGCAACAGGACAAGGTGGTTAATCGGAAAGCGGCGCACGGACATTCCCTCGGGGCGGGAGAGCATCGGCTTCCTGCTGGCGGCGACCGACGTGGCCAGGACGTACGACTGGCTAGAGACAGCCGAGCGCGTACTCGACATCGAGTCTCTGGCACCGCGCCGCGCTGGCGTCCAGTCATAATCCGTGGGTCATGGGCTCAATCCCCCGTTGCGCTCCCCAATACCGCGTTTGACCTCAAGCTGCATGCGCTGGTCGTGATCGAGCACGGCACCTGACGACTACACCTGGCCGGAGCTGTCGCGCACCCGCCCGGGGGGCGTGGATGGTGCAGCAGGCCCGCAGCCTGGTCATGGAGTTGGGTAACCGCATCGCCCGGTTGCGGTTCTTGATCCACGATCGAAACCGGCTCTTCGCCTCCGCCTTTCGGCAGGTTTTCTCAGCCGAAGGGCTTCAGAAGCTAACCACCCTGCCCCGGACGCCGAGGATGAACACCATCTACGAGCGGGTCATCGGCACCCTGCAACGCGAGCTTCTGGACCGGATCCTGGTCCTCAGCAGACGCCCAACTTAGTGAGCGATCGCTCAAACAACTTGACTAGTCACTCAAATCGAACTGCCTGGGTTCAGCGCGTCCAGCGAACCCACAGGTCAGACGCCATGACTGAATGTTCGACCCCACAGGCGCAGGCCGTCGAGCTGTCCTTCGTTAACGCCTGGCACGTCCGCGAGTTGCCCGTCTCACGCCCCGGACCCAGCCCGACCCGGACAAGCGGCGCAGGCACGAGGCCGCGATCATCCGTGTCCTGAACTAGTGCGCAAGCTAACGGGACAGGCTCGGCTACTGAGTGGGCTCCCACAACCACGTGGGCGTCCAGCAGTACCGTCCCGCGAGTCTGTACCCGAGCGGCGCGAGCAGCACGCGGATGCTCTCCTGTTGCTCGTCCGAGGCGGCCTCGACCGCCACGAGGGGTCTGTCGCGGGTGAGCAGACCCAGTCCCGACCTCAGGATCTCAGCTCCGAGGCCTTCGGCGTCCACCTTCACGACGGCTATGTCGCCGACATCGGCCAGCGCCCGGTCGAGGCGGACCGCCGGGGTCGGGCCGCCCACGGTGACCCCGTACATGCCGGAGTTCGTCCTGGCGCCGCCGGGCCGGGGACGCCACGGCAGCGGGACGAGGGAGACCCGCTCCGCGTCCGGGTGGATGGCGATGGGCAGGGCGGTCACCCGGTCCTCGACGTCTGCCGCGCGAACGTTGGCGAGCATGCCCGCATGGCTGACCGGGTTCGGTTCGATGGCCACGACCCGGTCGGCCGGGCATTCCAGCGCGAAATACAGCGTGTGGTTGCCGTAGTGGGCTCCGACGTCCACGTACGTGCCGGTGCGGCGCCGGGAGCGGATAGCGTCCAGCAGGTCGTGTTCGTAGTACGTGCCCGAACGCTGGATCGCGAGCGTGATGTGATCATGTTCGGGAAGCATGAGCCGGGTACGCGCGGCCGGACCCCGGACCGGGACCTGGACCAGCCCGACTAAGGGGTCGGGGACCCGGTGCAGGATCCACGTCCCGGCCTGGCGTGCCGTCCTCGTCATCTCCGCGCGGAACGCGGCATCGCCGACGGAGCGGGCGTAGATGGAATCGCCGGACAGGCCGGGGATGCCGGTCAGCCAGCCGCGCCCGTGCGCCAGGCACGTGAACGGCACCCGCTGGTGCTGCCCCGCGATCGCGAAGAAGAGGTCGGCCATGTTCGGGGCGGGGAAGTCGGCCGACCGGATCCGCAGGGTGGAGGCGTGGTACCCGGCTGCTCCGGTGCCGAGCAGATGCACCGGCGTGTCCGTTTCCAGTTCGCCCGAGAAATGATGCACTCGCCTGGACCTGTGGTAGTCGGTGACAGGCTCCTTCATGGTGGCTCCGTGGAAGCCGACCACAGAGCGCCGACCGTACAGGTCGATGGCAGCGAGGATCCTGCCCACGTAGTCGGGTGGGTAGCGGATGTCGTCGTCGCAGAGCACCACGTAGCCGGACGCCTGCTCGGCCCAGAAGAACTTGCCCGCGTCTCCCCTGTCGCCGTGCTCCTGGCTGGTAGCGACGCTGATGCGGGGGTGGTCGAGGAACGGCGGGACGGCCGGGTAGTCGTTGAGGTAGACGCCGATGCGGGTGGCCTGGGGAAGCAGGCGTTCGACCACCTCGGCGAGGCCGCTCTCGCGCTGGGGCACGCTGGCCACGGCGACGAGGACGTCCGGTTCGGCGCCCGCCAGCCGCGCCGCCTCGTGCTCCCCTCCGGCGAAGCGCACGGTCCGCATCGGCTTGTGGCGTCTGGCCTGCGGGTTCATGAGCGACGGACTGTGGTCGTGCACGGTCAGCGACTCCGAGGTCCGGTACATCCGCAGGCCGAGCCGGTGCAGGCGGACGCTGATCTGCGCGCCCACGCCGGAGCCGAGCAGCGGGTCGCGGGTCCAGCGCTGGACGGGGATCGGGCTGAGCCTCCAATCCAGGGCGTCGAAAAGGTGGCGCTCACAGAGGAATGCGGTCAGGTCGAGCCAGCCGCAGCACACGACCTCGCCGACGGGACGGTCGCGCACGCGGGTCCATCCCGAGCGCCCGCCCGCCGCCACGTGCTCGTCCAGATGCAGGAACAGGGACACCTTCCCGTCGTCCGGGATCTCGTTCCACAGCCGGGCGCTCAGCGTGGGGAATCCCTCGCACAAGCGCATGTCGTCCTGGAGCACGTAGAACCGGTCGGCGGTGGTGTCACGCAGGTCGGCGAGTATCCAGTTCCAGAACCGCCACCAGTCGTGCTTGCCGTGGCGCTGCTCCGCCTTGGCGTAGCGCCAGCCCTGGGCGGCCAGGCGGCGCCGCTGGTGCGCGTAGTCGGCCGCGCTCCCGTCGTCGTAGACGCGGACGTCCAGGCCACCGCCCGGCCACTCGCGCTCGATGTCGTCGAGCAGCCGCCCGAGCTGTTCCGGCCGTTCGCACGTGGTGATCACCACGCAGGTGCCCGGCCGAACGGCGCCGAGGAACTCGGCGGGCAGATCCGACCGCTCGGCGGGCCGCCACCACGCCCCTGACACCCTTCTGGGACTGGTGTTGCCAGGATGAGTGGTCGCCACGTACATGCCGGGCGCGTCCAGCGCGTGCACCCGAGGGCGGCCCTGCCACAGGAACACAGTGTCCGAGCCCACCTGGATCTCGGGAAACGGGTGTTCGGCCCAGAAGTCCTTGCGGAAGCACATGGTGCCGCCCGCCACCCAGGGGCGGGTCCGCGAGGGCGGGTAGCGGTAGCGCCAGACGGCTTCGGAGGAGAGGTCGAAGAAGCACATCTCGCTGAGGCCGCACACGTCGGCTCCGGTACGGATCAACGCCTCCACCTGCCGGCTGAGCCGCCACGGCGCCGACCAGTCGTCGTCGTCCCAGTTCGCGATCAACTCTCCCCTGGCCATACGGCAGCCCAGGTTGCGCTTGGCGCCCAGCGTCGAGGTGGGCCGGATCCGCTCGTACCTGATGGCGGGGTGGTCGGGCACGAGGTCTGCGACCGTGTCCGTCCCGTCGTCGAGCACCAGCAGCTCCCTGTCCGGGTAGTCCTGGCACAGGAACTGCTGGATCGCCAGGGGCACGAACCGGCGGCGGTCGCGGGTGGGCATGAAGCACGTGACCAGCGGTGCCTCGCTCATCGGGAGTCACCGGCGAGGTAGTGCGCGGCCCTGTCGCCGCCCTCGGCGGCCAGTCGTTTCATCGCCTTTCTGCCCTCCTCCCTGCCCAGCAGGTCGAGCGCGGCGGCGCGGTAGAAGGCGGCGCGCTCATCCCGCGGCGCCAGGCTCACGGCGGCCTCCAGCGCCTTCAGCGCGGCGGCCGGGTCGGCGAGACCCAGGTGCACGACGCCGAGGTCAACGAGCGTCTCGGGCCGGTCGGGGTCGACGGCGAGCGCGCGCCGCAGCTCGGCCAGCGCCTCCGCGTGCCTGCCCCGCGCCACCAGCGTCGTGGCCAGGTGCCTCCTGACCTCCGCGTCCGCCGGCTCGGCCGCCAGCGACTCCCTGAACGCGTCCTCGGCCGATCCCAGGTCCGAGCGCATGAACAACACCATCCCGAGCTGCGCCCAGGCCCGCGCGGAGCCGGGGTCGAGGCGTACGGCACGGCGCAGCAGCCCGGCCCCCTCGTCCAGCCGCCGCTGGGCGGCCACCACGGTGCCGAGCGAGACGATCAGGTCCGCGTTGCGCGCGTCGATCTCCAGCGCGGTGCGCCAGGCTCCCTCGGCGGCCGCCAGGTCACCGAGGGCTACCAGCACGATCGCCAGGCTGTCCCAGGCCGGAACGCTGGTGCGGTCGAGCTTGACGGCCTCGCCGAGCATCGCGGCCCCGGCCTCCAGGTCGCCGAGCACGGCCAGCGTGTTGCCGAGGTTGACCCTGGTGGTCGCGCACGAAGGATCGGCGGCCGCCGCCCGCTCGTACAGGGCGCGCGCCGCGGCGTGGTCGCCGCGCTGGGCGCGGGCGAAGCCGAGGTTGTTCAGCGCGCAGGGGTTGTCCGGGTCGAGGCCGAGCGCGGCCTCGTACGCGGCCACCGCCGCGTCCAGGTCGCCCGCGCAGTGCAGCAGCGCGCCCCGGTCGTTGTGCTCGCGGGCCGACCGCGGGCCGTTGCGCTCCAGGTACGTCCTGGGACCGTCGGTGTGCATCCTTGCCCGCCCTTCTCAGGCGATCTTCTTGACGAGCCCTCTGAGCAGGGCGGTCGTGTCGATCTCCGGGTACTGGAACTCGATGTCGGACAACGCGATGTCGAACGCCTTGCCCTCCTCGTAGTGCAGCGGCAGCTTCAGCCCGAACGTCAGGTCCGAGCCGTACTGGACCGAGGCCAGTTGCCAGCGCTGGTCGTACAGCGTCTCGGTGCCGACGACGTAGTCCACCGTGACCTTGGCGAAGCCGGTGACGTCGAAGGTGAACGACGGTTTGGCGGACGCGCCGACCCAGGCGTCGATGACCAGGCCGCTGGAGGGCGTCCAGTTGACCTGGAGGTCGCTCTCCAGCGCGCCCTGGATGCCGAGCGCGCCGCCCACCTTCAGCCCCGCGGTGGCGCTCACCAGCGGGATGCCCGCGCCGACGCCGCCGGTGACGAACAGCCCCAGGCCCGCGTGGGCCGGGATGGACATCTTGGCGGCCCCGGTGACCTTGGTCGCAGCCTCGTCGCCGGGGTCGTAGGTGACGCCCAGCTCGGCCTTGGTCAGCTTGCCCGGCCCGATGCCCGCCTGGGCGTCCAGGCCGCCGCCCACGGTGGCGAAGACGCCCACCCGCTGGCCCAGGACGGTTAAGCCGACGATCGGGATGTCGATGTTGATGGTGAAGATGTTCTTGGTGAGATTCTTCTTGGGGAACAGCTCCAGCTCCGACGGCAGGCCCACCTTGCCGGTGACGACGACGCCGCCGTCGGGCTTGATCCGCAGGCCCACCGTGCCCTGCAGCCAGGGGGCCAGCTTGACGTTGACTAGGCCGCCGCCGTACGCGGTGAGCCTGTCCCCGGCCGTGCCCGTGGGCTTGCCGTCGTCGCCGATGCGCTGGTTGGTGGCGCCGAGGGTGAGCGAGCCCTGGAGCATGCCCTTGGCGTAGCCGAGGGTGCCCTCGATCTGGAATGCGCCGTCGTCGTATTTGCCGGTCACCGTCCCGGCGACGCCTGGAATATCCGTCTCGGCGGAGATGTCGCCGCCGAGCGCCCACGCGCCGTCCTCCTTCTGGCGCAGCGAGGCTTCCAGGGTGCCGCCCTTGATGCCGGGGATGTCCTCGGACAACTTGAGCGAGCCCGCGATCAGCAGCCCTTTGTCCTTTTCGTACGTGACGGCGAGGTCACCCCGGTCGACGCCCTTGATGGCGACGTCCACGCTGCCCTTGGCCTCGATGCGCTCGTTGTCGAACGCGACGTCGAGCCGCGCGCCCCTGATGCCGCTGATCTTCCCTTCCTTGATCTCCAGCCGGCCGCCACCGCCGAACGTGGGCGGCCGGTACCAGACGTTGACCGTAGCCTGGTCGAACAGCTTCGTGTCGAAGTCGAAGTCGCCTTCAAGCGCGAACTTCACCCCTTCGGCGCTCAGCTCGGCCTGGGCCCGCACGTTGCCTTCGCCGACCCGTTCGACGGCGAAGGAGACACCGCCGGTGACGCGCAGCGCCGCGTGCCCGCCGATGAACCCGCCCGCGATGGCAAGCGAGGTCCCGGTGACCGCGATCGGGCCGGAGAAGGTGAGGTCCGCGGAGGTGAACGACTTCTCCAGGTAGACGTCGTCGCCCTCGATGACCAGGTCGATCCCGACGTTCATGATCGGCGGGATCGTGGGCAGGACCTTGCCCCTGAGGTAGAGGCCGACCGGGTCGCGCAGCTCGGCGACCTCGATCTTCACGGGGCTCAGGCCGCGTACCCCGAACTTGCGCAGCTTCGACTCGATGTTCCTGCCATTCACCACCGCCGCGTGGGTGAGGCTCGGGTGCTTCTCCAGGTCCACCGTGAGCGAGGAGTCCTCGAGCAGGGGATTGCCCTCGAACACGCCGCCGGTGATGCTGCCCTTGCCGTTCTTCCAGGTGATCTCGGTGATCTTGAAACTGCTGAACAACGGCCAGGGGCCGTTGCCCTCGGGCCGGTTGGCGGCCAGGTTCCAGGGGATGGTGACGCTGCCGCCGCCCGTTCCGCTGGCGAGGATCAGCAGGGGCGAGGTGGCGGTGGGGTCGATGAGGCCGGCCTTCTTCGCCTCGTCCTCGGACATCAGCCTGAGCGACTCCAGCGGCTCGCCCGCCTCGATGTCGGCGGGCTCCCAGGAATCGTCGTCGTTCGGCTTGCGTGCCGGTGCCGCGACGACGTTGGCGATGGTTACCTCGTGGGTGGCGCGCGCGGCGCGCGCAGAGTCCGGCACCTTGTTCCCCAGGGTCTTCCTGGCTTTGTCCAGGACCCTGCTGATCTGGTCCTCGATCGCGGCGGAGATCTGGGAGCCCGTTTCCTGGTTGATGCGGGCGTCGAGCAGCCACATGTTGGCGATCTCGTCCTCGCCGGCGAGCTGCATCTCCTGCTTGTGGTCCACATCGAAGTAGTGGGGTTTCCCGGATTTATCCCATTCGGGGCGGATGATGCGGTTGAGGAGGGCGGCCCTGCTGCCCAGCACGTATCCGGTGCCGCGGGTGTAGGCGAAGAAGTACATGCGCTTGTCACCGACGTGGATCGCTTTGGAGGACTCCAACTGCGCCACCAGCTTCGGCCTCATGCCCGGCTTCACCTTCCTCGCCCACTCCGCGGTCTGGTCGGTGTTGCGTTTTCCCGTCTTGGGGATGTCGAGGCCGGTCTTCCGCTTGGTGAAGTCGTACTTCCATTCGGGGATCGCCACCTTGTTCAGGACGATCTTCATTCCCTTGATCGAGCCCGCGTCGCCGTCCCCCTCGTCCGGCGCGGACCGGCCCTTCGCCGCCTTCGCCCGCCGTACCGGGTGCGGCTCCCGCTCGTGGCTCGCGCCGGGATCGGTCGGGGTGGGGACGGTGGCGCCCTCCGCCAGGCGGTGCACGGGGCTGTCCCGGTCGTCGCCGCGCTGCTGGGCCACATGCGCGGCCTCATGCGCCATCAGGCCCAGGTCCTGGTCCGACTCCCCCTGGCCGAGGAAGATGTCGTCGCCCTGGGTGAAGGCCCGGGCGTCTATGGCCTGCGCCGCCCGTACGGCGGTCGCGTCGTCGTGGATCCTGGCGTCGCTCAGGTCGGCGCCGGTGCGCTGCTCGATGGCCGCGCGCATCGCGGGCGCCATGGGCCGTCCCCGCCCTCGGTCGTCCAGGGCCTTCCGCACCTGGTCCTCGGCGCCTCCGCCGACCTGGCTGCCGGGCTCCTTCGCCGTCCGCACCTCGGTCATGGGGTCACGCATCGGCTCCATGGCCCGTGTGACAGGGGTCGCCTTCCTGCCCGACACCACGTCTTCGGCGACGGCCTCGGCCTCGCGTTCGTGCTTGTCGCCCGGCTCGCTCATGCTGATCGCGCGCCTGGCCGGCATGCCAACCCTGGGCTCGGTCCCGTCGCGTACGGGTCCGGGTCCGGCCTGTTTGGCGACCTCGGCGGGCTGTCCGGACCGGGGCTGCGGTGCGCCCTTCTTCGTGGCGGGCTTCCTGGCGTGGCTCACGGCAGCGCCTCCAGCAGATCCTGGACCCCGCCTGACCGTCCGGACAGGCCCGAGGAGTCGAGCGGGGACACCGCGCCCGCCTTGCCGTACTCGGTGGCGATGGCCTGCTCCAGATGCCCGGCGCGCACCACGCCGTCCGCGTCGAGCGCGAGGAGCGCCGCCTGCAGTGCCGCGTTGCGGATCTGCCCGCCGGTCAGCGGGCAGCGTGCGGCGAGGTGGTCCAGCAGGTCGGGCGGCACCTCGTGCACGCGCGGCAGATGGTGGCGCCAGATCCGCGCCCGCTCGGCCGGGCCCGGCTCGACGAAGTCCACCACGACGTCCATCCGCCGCTGGAACGCGCGGTCCACGTTCGCGACGGCGTTCGTGGTCACCACGACGATCCCCTGGTACACCTCCAGCCGTTGCAGCAGGTAGTTCGTCTCCAGGTTGGCGAAGCGGTCGTTGGCCGAACGCACCTCGGTACGCGCGCCGAGCAACGCGTCGCCCTCGTCGATCAGCAGCACGACGTCGAGCTCCTCGACCCTGGACAGCACGCGGTGCAGGTTCTTCTCGGTCTCGCCCACGTACTTGTCGACTACGGCCGCCAGATCCACCCGGTACACGTCCATGCCGAGCCGGTGGGCCAGCACGCGGGCGGCCAGCGTCTTCCCGGTGCCGCTCGGCCCCGTGAACAACGCCCGCACTCCCCCGCCCGTGTCCTCGCCGAACGCCGGGCCCAGCAGGTCGAGAACGCGTTCGCGGTGCCGGCAGCGGCGTTCCAGATCCAGCAGCTTGGCCCCGGCCACCTCGGTGACGACCAGCCGGTCCCGGCCACCGGCGGGTTCGAGCCGGGTCGCGAGCGTGTCCAACCGCTGGCGGTTGAGCGTCCTGCTCGCGTCGCGCACGTCGGCGGGCGTCACCGACTCCCGGCCGTCCAGGGCGGCGATGGCGGCGGCGGTCTCGGCGGTCCGGCGGATGTCGGCGGGCGGCAGCCGTACCTGGTCGCTGATGGCTTCGAGGTCGCCGCACCGGTGGCCGTTCATCGCCCGGCGCCAGTGTCCGAGGCGGTCGGCGGCGCTCGGACGGGGGATCTCGATCGTGACCGCGCGGGCCACGGCCGGGCCGCGCAGCCCTCCCTCTCGCCCCAGGACCAGCAGCAGCGGGCCCGCGTAGCCGGGCAGCGCGGGGACGTCGGCGGCCTGGCCCGGGTACAGGTCGTACACGAGGACAGGGATCGCGTGCAGCGCCGTGGCCAGCGGGCCGATCCGCGGCCAGCCATACTCGCCCGTGACCTGCTCGGCCGTGACCTCCAGCGTGCCGCGGCCGAGCGCGCCCGCCACCGCCCTCGCCACGCGGCGGCGGTCGCTGCCCCGCATGCCGCGCAGCACCACGGCGCTCGCCTCGCCCGCGGCCAGCAGCGGCGGCACCTGCGGCAACCAGTCCGCGACCCGCGCTCCCACCAGCAGTTCCGCGATCGGCTCGGCCTCTCTTCGGGGGATGTGCAGGAGGCCGGGGGCCAGCGCGGGCTCGCCATCGCCGCGCAGCACCTCCCACAGATCGGGCGCCACGCGCAGGATCCAGGACGCGCGCGGCGCCTCTCGGTTCGCCACCTCGACCAGCCCATGCCTGATGAGAACCGCCCCCGGCGAACCGCTCACGGCGTTCACCGTGTCCAGGCACGGCCGCCGCTCGGCCGACGGCGCCTGCAGATCCGCGAACACGTGCCCGAACCTCGGATCCTCCTCCACCAGACCGCACACCATGAGCGCCAGCCGCGCACCCGGATCGAGCCCACCGTTCCTGGCCAGCGCGAGCAGCGGCAACGCCGACTCGCCCCCCTCCGGGACCGCCGACTCCCACGCCGGCAGCTCGCCGTCCCACCAGGCCGGGGCCTGCTCCCACCCGAGCTCTTCCGGCAGCCAGGGCGCCACGGCCTCCAGATGACGGCGCAGGAACGGATACCGCCCGAACGCCGAGTCCAGGCCCTCCACGCGCCTCAGGTGGTCGATCAGGCGGTAGGCGGCGGCGTGGTAATGGAGTGCGAAGTGCTCTCTCGCCGTCGGCGGGACTCCCTCGAAAGCTGACATTCCCGTACGCCTCCCTAACCCGCGAACTTGAAGGCCACCACCCTGCCGAGCACCGGCACCCAGCCGGGATCGGCGTCCAGACCGACCAGGCGCACGCGGATCGACACGGCGGTGAGCGGCATGGTGAGGTCGACGTGGGAGGTGGTGATGCTGAGGTGTCCTGGGCGGCGCAGCAGCTCGCCGGCGACCTCCTGCGGTTCCACCGCGAGCACGTCCGCGAGTCCGCCCAGGACGGTGGGGATCGTCACGCGCGGGGACCGCGACCCCCGGGCGCGCAGGGCGCGCAGCGAGGCCCACAGGGGGTCGCGTGCCTCGGTTCTGTCCGGGGGTGGGGTTGCGGCGAGAATGCCTCGGGCCAGGGCCTCCACCAGGGGCCAACCGGGGTCGCCGCGCCAGCCGGCCGCGAACCTTTCGTGCAGGTGCGGGCGGGTGAACAGGTTGATCAGGTAGAGGGCGCCCGCCAGGCCCGTGGTGGTGTCGCGAGCGGCACGCGGGAGCGGGGCGTCGGCACGGTCGGGGGCGTCTGCGCTCGCTGCTTCCATCGCCCGCGGGTGCTCGGCCGCCGGTGCCCTTCCGTTCGAAGGGGCCCGGCGGGATGTTCCCGGCGTGCGGCCGGCGTGCCTGTCGGCGCGAGTGGCAAAGGCGCGTCCGCTGCCGGGACCACCGCCGAGACCGCCCTCACGACCGCCACCGGGACCGCCGTCGGGATGGCCGTCGGTGCCGCCTGGACCGGCCCTCAGCCCCAAGCCACGGCCCTGCCTCGAACCGGAATCGGGACCACTACCGGGACCACCGCCGAGATCGCCACCAGGACCGCCAGCAGGGCCGGCCCTCGACCCCAAGCTGCGGCCCAGAGCGGGACCGGAGCCGGAGCTGATGCCGGGATCGAGACCGGAGGCGGGACCGGGATCGGGGCCACTGCCGGGGGCGGGGTTAGGGTCGGGGGCGTTGCCGCGCGCTGGCGGGTTCGAGGTCGTGTCGGGTGGCGGTGGTCCGGGAGGCGTGCTGGTCGAGGGCGAGCCGGAGTGGACCCCCACAGCATGCCGATGCCGGTCCGGCGCTTCGTCCTGGACCGGCGCGCCGGACAGGCGGGAGGCGACCGCCTCGGGAAAGGACGGCGACCGCCCGAGCTCGGGCCGCTCAGCCAGCACCAGCGAGACCCCCAGCAACGCCGTCCGCCCAGGCCCCAGACCCGCCACGGCCCGGCCCGCGCGAGGCGGACACCATACGTCCCAGGCTTCCAGCACCCCGTCGAGCACGCCCGTCGCGCAGACATCGCTCACCGTGGCCAGAACGGGGACGGCACGTCCCAGCCGGGCCAGCAACCGGAGCACGTGAGGGACGATCCGCGGATCGGCGGCGAGCACCGCGTCCGTCGATTGCGTCCCGCCGTGCCCCGCGGCCGCCTCCCGCCACCACCACCGGTCCCACGCCACGCCCTCGGCGACGTCGATGAGAAGACCGGCGACCAGTTCCGCCGTGTCGGCGAAGACGACGGCGGGCGCGGCGGCGGGGACCGGTTCGCGCAGCGGCGCCGCGGCCCGCGCGAGCAGGGCGTCGAGCGCGTCCCGGCAGTCCCGCTCCCAGTCGGCCGGGGGGATGAGCGACCACGGGCGCGGGCTCATGGAGCGCGCCACGGTCAGGGATCTCACGACCAGGATCGCGCTGGGCGGCAGCGCGGCGGGGACGAGGTCGGCGGCGGCCACCAGCCGTCCCGTCGCCCGCGCGCGCCAGGCGTCTGCCGGTGGCGCCGAGACCCGCAGGACGCCCACCGTGGTCCCCGTCATCGGGGCGGCCTCGGGAGGTGTTCCAGGCCGCCCACCCACGTGACGGTGATCTCGTCGGCGACGGCGGTCAGGACGATCGCGAAGTTTCCCGGCATGAGGACCCGGCCACCGACGCGGCGTAACCCGAAGTCGCGGTGCTCGCCGGGTGCCACGCCGAAGAGCGTGGCACCCGGGAGCGGACCGCCGTCGTCGTCGGTCAGGACCAGCAGCGGCCTGAGGCGGTCCGGGGTGACCTCAAACCGGAGGCTGACGTCGGCGGCCCGGTCAAGCTGCGAGGTGAGCCTGAAGCGCATCGCCGTGACGGCCGGACCCAACGGGCCCGTCAGCAACGGCGTGATCGCCTCCAGCACGAGTACACCCTTGAGCGGCGGCTGCCCGGGGATGACGATCACGGGTACGGAGTCCGTGCCGCGCCCGCTTGTCACCGTCAGCGTGCACGTGCGTCCCTCCTCCGGCACGTCCAGCTTCGGCGGCACCGTGACCAGCAGCTTCCTGTCCGTGGAGCCGTCAGCGGGCATGGCCTCGGTGCCGTCGAGGGAGACCGGCGGCCTTCTGGCGAACCAGTCGAAGCGGCGGCCCCTGATCTGGATGGACTGGCCGGTACGCAGTGGGCCGGAGGGGTGGATGGCCAGGATCTCCGGCCCCTCGTCCCCGTCGGGCAGGTCCGCCGAGGCGAACACCAGGTAAGAGGCCGCCCCCGCCTGCTGGTTCTCCCTGACCTCGTACAGGTAGAGGGCCGGGTCGTGCCTCAGGTCCAGAGGCGGGCAGGTCAGCGACTCGCGCAGGAGCCGTTCGACCGCACCAGCCGAGATCGTCACGGGCGGGCGGACGCGGATGCCGTCGAAGAACGTGTCCGAGGCCGGGACAAGGCCCGCCGCGGGCAGGTATCGGAAGTGGTCCCGCGCCCGTATCGGGCCGGTCAGCTCGTACAGGTGCTGGTGGAACTGGAGGAAGACGGCTTCGCTCACCGCGGCGCGCGCCGCGCCGATCAGGGAGGTCCAGGGCGGCGACGGAATCCGCTCGTGTACGGGGGCGCGTCTGACCGCCCACCGGTCGACCACGTCCACCGAGCCGCCCGCCCAGGTGAACACGGCGAGCGCCACGTCCGACGGGGTGAGTCTGCCTTCCGAGCGGAGGCGGTCCAGGGCCGATGGGCCGGTTCCCGCGCCCAGGGGGTCGGCGATCACGTTCCGGGCGGCGACCGTGCCCAGGAACAGGTGGGCCAGCACGTTGCGCAGCAGCGCATCGCCGCCGGTGAGCGCCGTCATGTCCACCACGTCCAGGCCGCCGGCCGCGGCGAGGCCCGCCACGTCCACCGCCAGCAGGTGGAACGACAACCCCGCCACCTGGTACCTGGGGCCGCAGTCGCGGGCCACGCCGCCCGCGTCGTAGGCCACTCGGGGCGCCTGGCCGCGCCCGCCCGACGCCGGGCTCACCGCGAGCACGTACACGCCCTGGCCGGGCACCGCCATGGGCGTTTCCGGGCCGGCGCAGTCGGTGAAGTCTGCCTGCCCGCACGGTCCACCCGCCGCGGGCGTCACCGGGCGTGAGAGCGGCACCCTGACGCGGTCGGCCGCGAGCTCGATCACGTCGCCCGCGGCGGTTACCGCCAGGCCCGCGGTGATCTCCAGTGAGCGGCCGTCGGCTCCCCTGGCGACGGTGAAGCCCGAGACCACGCCGGGGCCGGCCGCCCTGCCGAGCCTGCGGTGGCGGGCCGCCTCGGCCGCCTGCTGGTCCCTGAGGTCCTCCGCCGTCAGCACCCGGCCGTTGAAGAAGTCGACGGCGGCGATCCCGCCGTCCAGGTAGGAGGCGCCGAGCAGGACGTCCACCATGGTTGCCCCCTATCCGATCTTGCCGGGGCCGCGGAAGAACGCGACCACGGTCCCCTCGGGCGCCTGGCCGAGCAGCGTGATCCGATTCGTGGTGAAGTACTTCAGCGCGTCGGTCGAGTTCCCCTCACCCACGTCCAGGAGCATGCGCGCGAGGGAGAATTTGAACCTCAGGAGCTCGTCCTCTTCCAAGAGGGTGACCTCGAAGGTGTTCCTCCGGCCACCGGGAGCGATTTTGCTGACCCCGACCGTGAGCAGGAACGGGTCGCTTCCGGTCTCGCGTTGAACCTCCAGCGCCTCACGCAGGTTCGTCACCGCGATCTTGTTGCCCGGCGCGTCTATGTTGAACCAGAGCTCGTACTTGCCCGTATCGAGTCTCGTGATGGTGACGAAGGGTAACACCGGTCCCAGTACCCGTCCCGGACGCCAGACGCGCCCGCCCCACGTCAGGAAGTCGCCCGGCTGCGGAGCGACGGCGCTCACCGGCCTGCCCTGCAGGCCCGCCACGACGGGATCGGGGTACGTGCCCGTCAGGTCGCCGCCTGCCGGGCCCCGCACGTTCTGGAGCTGGCTGAGCGTGACGGCGTCCTGGGGGTCGGTGGCGTCGGCCAGGTCGGTCAGGCGATGGCCGCCCGCCAGCAGAGGGCCGCCGAGCGCCCTGCTGGCGTCGGCCAGGAAGTACTGCTGGTGGTCGTCGGCGTCCAGCCCGGTGAGGTCGTGGTGCGCGGTGACGCCTCGTGGCGGGTCCTCCGCCCGCCAGCGGTCGCCCGAGCGGGTCAGCACCTGCCCCTGCTGGGGCGCGGGCGTGTCCACGTCGGTGAGGTCGTCGAGCGCGAACAGCTCGCGTTCCGTGGCCTCGCTGGCCTGCAGCCTGATCAGCCATTCCTGCAGGAAGCGGGTGCTGAGCACGATGGGGCGGTCCGCGTCGTCCTTGGCAGGCGGGCCGTCCAGCAGCAACCGGTTCCCATCGCCCGCGGCAGCGATGCGCAGGTTCAGGCGGCCCAGCGGCACGCAGTCGGACCCTGGCGCGGGCAGGCACGGCTCGCCCGCGGCGATCTCGGGACGGTCCTCGACCGCCCACTGGCGGATTCCGTCCCTGATGTCGCCCAGGTCCGGCGGCGAGCCGGGGATCGAGGGAATGGACGTCGCGTCGGGCAGCACCAGGCCGTCGACGGCCGTCTCCAGCCTGCCGCCCGCGACCTCGCCCACCGGGGCGGGCGGCTGGAGCGACAGCGACAGCTCGAAGGTGTCGCTGATCCGCGAGGCCACCATGTTCTCCTGCGACGTCCGGCACGGCTCCACCGCGATGGGCACGGTGTCGGTGGGGCATTCGCGGTGGCACAGGAGGATGTGCAGCTCCAGCGGCGCGGGCAGGGGCGCGGCGCCGAGCGCGGTACGCACCTCCTCCTGATGGGCGTCGAGCCAGGCCCCGAGGTCGGCGCACTGGGCCGAAGGCACGCACACCAGGCGCCCCGCCGGGTCGGCGGCCAGGCCGGGCAGCACGGTGACCTGGTTGCCTTCGAGCGCGATGCCGAGCCCCGCGACCGTGCCGTACCCGTGCAGCGCCCGCACGCCGAGATCGTCGCGTTCTCGCAGGTGGAACTGGTCCTGGCGGAACTCGTCCTCGCCCATGACCAGGCCGAGCGAGTAGTTCACCCGTTTGCGCACGTCCAAGCGCGGACCCGGACCGAAGTCACTCACCGCTCGTCTCCTTCCCTGCCACGCCGTCCCGCCCCACAACGAAGCGGTCCCCCACCTCCCAGGGCGCCGCGCCCGTGAGGAAACCCGCTCCCAGGCGGCCGCGTCCCAGCACGACCGCGGCGAAGCGGCTGCCCTGGCTGACGACCGTCTCCAGCCCCACCCGTGCCCCGCCGACCGTGAACGCCGCCCAGTACGCCTTCACCCGGTACGCGGTGTGCGCCGGCCGCTCGGCGCGCACGACGCGTTCCACGAGGCCGAGCCTGCGTTCCAGGGCGCTGTCGTTCTCGTCGAGCCGGACCGGGACCAGCACGGTGAACCGGTGGGCGCGGCGCGCGGCGGGCAGCACGATCGCGACGAACTGCGTCCAGTCCCGCAGCGCGTCCGGCTGTTCCGGTGGACCTTCGGGCAGCTCCATCTGGTCGAAGTCCGTGACCTGGTGGGCACCCGACAGGTTCCACGCGGCGTTGAGCCGTTCCGGTCGGCCATAGCGCTGCCGCAGGAACGCGCGGAACGGGCCCGTGTCGGCCGCCGTCACGTCGGCGGGTGACCGTGGGGTGCGGAAATCCTCGACGACGCGGACGGAGAAGCCTCCCCCGTCGTCATCGTCGCGCAGGAACAGGGAGTCGTCCGGGCACTCGTCGATCGCCAGCCGCACCGCGCGCACGAGCCCGCCCGACGTGCCGGTCCTGCCGAACATACGTACCGCGTGCCGTATGAACAGCCGCCGCCTGGCCTCCTCCCAGTCCGGATCGAGAACCCCGCCGACCCACGAGGCCAGCCAGGGCAGGAACTCGGCGGGCACGGTACGCACGTCGAACAGCGCCTGCGCAGTCTCGATCAGCCCTTCGACCGTGGTGTTCACGCCTTCGGGGTTGGCCAGATAGCGGTCGAGGAACGAGGCCGAGTACTCGTCCTCCTGGTAGGCGTCGGGCAGGTATTCGCGCAGGTAGGAAAAGCGAGGGTAGTGGATCCTGAGCGCGCCCAGGCGGGGCGAGGATCTGCCGTTGCCGCGCAGCGTCAGCCTGAGCTGCAGGTGGCGGCCCTTGGCCCGCTGGAACAGCAGCTCCCACGTGCCCGCTCCTTCTGGGGCGTTCTCCGGGGGGAAGGGCCGGTGCCAGGCCAGCTCCGAACCCGAGGCCCGCAGGTACGGCGCGGGCTCGTCGTTCCACGGCTGACCGGCCAGCAGGCCGGGCTCGTCGGCCGCCCGGCTCTCCACGGCAAGGCCGGTCCCCAGCGGCAGGCACCCGTCGATCGTGAGCCGGTGCCACACGCAGCCCGGCTCTCCCCCGTCGAACGAGCCGGGGATAAGCGTCCCCTCCCGCTCGTACCTGTTGCCGTGCCTGGCCACCAGCGGAAGCCACCGGTCGCCCATGTCGTAGTAGACCGACTCACCGAACGTGACGATGGCCTTGCCAGTGAACATCCTGATCGGCACGTAGTCGCCGGTGAACGTGATCTCGTCCGGGGTGACCCGATAGGAGAACGCCTGGTTGCCCTGCGCGTCCACCAGCACCAGCAGGCCGGGCCCGGGCAGGAAGGCCAGGTCGTGGGCCGGGCCGCGCAGCTCGCCCGCGTCGAGCGGGAACGGGATCTCCTCGTGACCGCGCATCCTGATCACCCTGGCGGGTCCGGCCGGGCCCTGCCGGTCGAGCACGAGGACCGTGCCGTCGGGCAGCGCCTCCACCGAGATCGGGTCGGCGGCGGTCACGATCATCGGTGCGGCCGGCCCGATCGCATCGGGCGGTGCGGGCGCTCCCGCGACGGGGCCGAAGTCCGTGTGGTGCGCCACCGGCACGCCAGGCGGGCGCAGGTAGCGGTCGACCAGCCACAGGCGGGCCCGACCCGGCAGCGACGGCGCGCGGTCCAGGATCCACGCCCCGCCGCCCGGCGCGGGTGCCATGTCCACGGGGTCGAGCCCGTCCGGCCACAGAACGGGCACTGGCGGCCCGCCACCGTGCAGGTCGAACACGAGGATCCCGCCGAACGCCGGCACACCGACGATCAGGTAGTGATGCTCGGTGACCACCAGCCCGGCGAGGGTGAGCGGCGACGGCGGCCCGGGCGGCGTCCTGTCCTGGAACTCCCCGGGGGCGGGCGGTTCCGCGGGGTCCTCTCGCGGCCAGTAGCGGGTGGAGGTGACCTCACCGGCGGGGACGAGGCGGATGTCGGTGCGTTCCGGGCCGATGAAGAACCAGTCGCCGTACCGGTCGGGCGCGGCGCCGCGGCGGCCGGCGGGCGTCAGGTCGCGGCTGCCCTTCGGCGGCGGGAACCTGCGCAGGGCGGAGCGCAGCGTGAGCCCGCCCTCGCTCCACTGCAGGCCGTGCTCCCGCAGGCCGGTGCCGTCGGCGGGCGCCCAGTCCGCCTCGGCCAGCAGGAGGTGGAACCTCGTGCCGTTCACGTCCACGCCGTCGTCCCTCCCTTCAGCACTCGCCCGGCTCGACCGGGACCGGCAGCGGCGTGGGGCCCGCCGCGGGCGGCTCGCCGCCCGCGGGCGGCGGATCGCCCGGCCCCGCCGCCACCGCCGCTAGGCGCGGCAGGCACAGCCCCGACAGCTCCACCCGATCCCGTACGGGACCATCGGGCCCGAAGAGCAGCACGTCGTTGACCTTGCCGACCCCGTCCACGCGGTTGGCCTGGGCCCACAGTTCCAGCCGCTCGACGTTGGTCGACAGCGGCCACCCGGCGCCGGCCGGGCCGCCTTCCAGTGCGGACAGGAAGTGGCGGATCCTGTCAGTCACGGCGTCCCTGACCCCGGCGACGTCGCGGCCCGGCATGACGTCGAACCCGACGGACACGCTCACCGGCACGTACTCCGGCCCCCTGACGCGCACCTCGGTCGTGAGCGTGCGGCGCGGTTCGAGGTGGTCGCAGACCAGGTCGAGGAAGAACCCGTCGGGTTCGGGGGTGTCGGGGTGCGCCTGGTCGTACCGCGGGATCACCATCACGGTGACCACTCCGGGCGTGGCCACGTCGGGCAGCTCGGGCAGGAACAGCGGCAGCACCTCGACCCTGCCCATGTCCACGCCGGGCGTCTCCCCCGCGATGTCGGCGAAGTCGCGGGCGGTGACGGCCCTGTCGCGGTGGCGCAGGAAGCCCGGGATCGCGCGTTCGCCCTCGCGCACGGAGGCCGGATCGTCGCCTCCCCACGTGCCGACCGGGTTGACGACCCGCACGCCCGCGGGCAGCGCCGGGCCCCTGGTGATGGCCCCGGGGGCGACCAGGCCCGTCCGGCCGCCGCCGTGGTCGTAACCCGCCTCGATCAGCCCGCCCGCCGGCGGCCTGGCCCCGTGCAGGCCGTCGCCGAACGTGATCGTTCCGGACTCCCTGTCGAGGGTGTAGGCGCGGACCACGATCCTGCCCGCCCCGCCGTACCCGACGGGGGCGCGTTCCGCCTCGCCGATCCTGGACTCGGGCCCGGCGGCGAGCAGGTCGTCCACCTGCGTCCACGGTGTGCCGTCCACGGTCAGCGTCAGGGTCTCGGCGAGGACCGGGGTGGCGGCCAGGCGGTACACCTGATCGGGCTCGCCGGTGCCCCTGGCCACGATCTCGCGGGTCACGGTGGCCCGCTGGCGTACGGTGGCCGCGTTCACACCCAGCCAGGCCAGGCGGGCGGTGGCCTGGGGGGCGTTCGCGCCGGACGACGGGCGCACCGGGCGGATCTTGATCCAGGTGACCACGCGGTCGCCGTCCTCGCCTTCGACGGCGGGTGGGAAGTCGCCGACGCCCAGCTCGCCGGGTTCGAGGTCGTCCCAGAGGGGCAGGTCGCCCGGGAGCCTCAGCTCGACGAGGCCCGGCTCGGCCAGCACGTCGGCGGACGAGCGGGCGGGCAGCGGGCGGTAGCGGGCGACGCGCTGCGCCGGGTCCTGCGGCAGCGGCCCGACGTCGGGCGTCTGGAAGCTCAGCGTGGCGCCCTCCGAACGCACGCGCGGACCACCCGGGGGCAGGACGCGGCCCGCCGCGTCGCCCTCGGGGATCACGCCCACGGTGAGCGGCTGGCCGGCGATGGCGGCGCGGGTGGCGTCGATCAGCCGTACGTCCCTGGTCAGCAGGGCGAGCCAGAGGGTGCCGTCCACGGTGTCGGCGTTCAGGTCGAGCGTCCTGGTGAAGGCGACCTGCCTGGTCTCGTACAGGACCAGGGTGTTGCCGGGGGTTTTGAAGCTCTCGAAGAGGCGGTCGTACTGCTCGCGCACCTGGCGTTCGCGGTCGGGCGGCAGCGGCGCCTTGACGTACAGGCGGCCCTCCACGGGCAGGGCGGCCAGGCTGTTCGCGGTGCGGAACGGGATCTTGCCCGCGAGCACCTCCAGGTCCCGGTCGAGCGTGACGGACCGCAGCGGGCCGCGCAGGTTCTCGAACGCGACCATGCCCTGCGCGGCGGCGGCCGGGCGCATGGGGACGCCGAGCAGCGACAGGAACTTCAGCCGGTTGCGCTCGGGGATGAGCCTGCTGCGGTAGAGCAGGTTCTCCGTCATGAACGCGAATAACTGCAGGATCGTGATCCCGGGGTCGGACTCGTTGTGGTTGGTCCACTCGGGGTTGTGCACCCGGATGCGGGCCACCACCTCGTCAAGAATCTCCTGGTACGTCCGACGGTCGATCTCCGGCACCCGCAGCGGCATCCCGGCCTCCCTAACCCGCAAGCCGGACCGTCAGGCCCAGCCGCCCGGTCTCCTGGGTGACCACGAGCTCGTACTCGATGGTCACCGTCGCCTCCGCCGGGTCCTCGGCCGCCTCCACGACCACCCGGGTGACCGAGATCCGGCCCTCCCAGCGGCTCAGCGCGTGCGTGATCCGCTCGCGCATCAGCCGGTGCGTGGTCGGGACGTTCGGCTCGAACAGGAACCCGCCGAGACCCGCGCCGAACGCGGGCCGCATCAGGCGCTCCCCCGGGGCGGTCATGAGGATCAGCCGGATGGATTCGCGGATGTTCTCACTGCCTGCCGACCAGGCCAGCCGGCCATCGGCGCCGATCGCCGGCGGGAAGGCGACGCCCTGCCCGAGCAGCCTGCCTTCGTCGTTCATTCGGCCTCCACGGTCGGCAGGCAGATCTTGAAGAACGGGAGCCACCAGAACACGATGTTCAGCAGCCCCACAATGATCATCAGGAGGATGAGAGCGCAGATCGTGATGATGGGGATGGACAACTGGCACACCATCCCCAGGCTCACCTGGGGCGCGTCCGGGACGTTGCCGGAGTCGAGGTCGGCCAGCCTGACGTTCTGGATGCGTTCGAGCTGGGCGCGGAGCTGGCGGGAGACGGTGACGGCGACGCTCTTGGGGTGTTTGCGCAGTCCCGCCAGGCTGACGTCGCCGGGGGTCGGGATGCGGGTACTGCGGTAGGGGGCGTCGGGGTCGTGGAACGGGGCGAGCGTGAACGGCTGGGACGGTGGGCTCAGGGTCAGGCGGTCGGGGCAGCGCGGTCTTTCGTACGCGCAACGCAGGACGTACACGCCTGGGCCCTGGAGGTCTGATACGGCGGCCGCCTCCCGGGCCGTCGCGGGGACGGCCTCGGTGAAGGCTGCGGCGGCCTCGGTGAAGAAGGTCGTCTGGGCGGGATCGACCTGGGTAGGGCCCGGCGGTCCCGGCAGTTCCACGCCGAGCGCGGCGATCGCGGCCTCGATGGCGGCCCCGCTCATGCCCGCCACCGGCGGCGGCTCGGCTCCCCCCGAGGCTGCCGCGTCCGATGCGGCGCCTGTGCCCGGGGTGTCGGCCGTCTTGAGCGCGTCCAGCCACGTCCTGCCGGTGGCGAACCCGTCCTTCTTCATGAGCCGGGCGAGCAGCGCCGCCTGCCGCGTCCCGAGCCCGGAGTCCGCCGCCCTCACCTTCGGCAGCTGCTCTTTCAGCCAGGCCCCCAGCTCGATCAGGGCGAAGAACAGCGACTCCCTGCGCTGCCCCGCCGCCCCGTGCCCCTGGCTCGCGGCGGCACGCAACGCCTGCAGCCCGCCCACCACCGCCATGAGCGGGCCGAGCCGTGTGTCCGTGACCGCGCCCATGGGATCGCCCGGCCGTGGCGCGGCGGGCGGCCTGGCCCGTCCACCCTCGTACGCCTCCCGCGCCGACACCGGAACCAGCCCCGCCAGCAGCCGCCGCGGCCCCGAGACCTCCTGGTAGGTGATGGCGAACAGCGGCAACCGCTGCTCCGACTCGGCCAGCCCTCCCACGGGGGCCGGGCGCCACGAGCCCCCCTGCCCCTCGGGCACCCAGGCCAGTTCCGTGCCGCCCGCCGCCTGCCGGCGCAGCACGAAGAACGCCGACTCCCGCTTCGAGGCGTCGATCCGCTTGTCCGGGTACCAGAGACGCGGGCACACCAGCGCCGCCGCCACCAGGTAGAACCGGCCGTGCACCGGCTGGTACAGCTTGAGCCGCCCGCCGGGGGCCGGTCCCCGCCACGTCTCGTTGGCCGCCACGAGGTCGCGCAGCCCACCACCGCCTTCCGCCAGCGTCTCGTGCAGCCGCTCCATGAAGTCGTCGCCCGCGAAGCGGAGTATGGCGGGCCCCGCCTGGCCGGAGAGATCGGGCCACAGCGCCGCGGCGGTCCGCCACAGCGGGATGCCGGTGTGGGGCGGCCCGGCGCTCACCGGCGCTGCGGACACGGTCGCTTTCATGGCGCTCACCAGATGTTCCCCGCGCCGGGCGTATAGCTGGCGCTCACGACGGAGTTGGTGATCGCGGTGTCGGCCTGCACGACGCCGGAGAACTTCGACATGCCCGCGTTCACCGTGACCGTCCCCGCGCTCACCTCCACCTGGGCCGCGTTGACGGTGATCTTGGACGCCGCCGTGAGCGTGATGCCCGACGAGTCCAACGTGACCGAGTTGCCGTTGGCGTCCTCCACCCGTACCGACCCCGGCCCGTCCTGCAACGTGACGCGCTGGCCGCCGGGCGTCTCGATGATCAGCCGCTCGCTGCCGCGGGCGTCGTCCAAGGTGATCTGTACGCCGTTGCGCGACCGGATGACCTTGACGTCGTTCCGGCCCGCCCCGTCCATCGACCGGGGAGCGCGGTCCTTTCCGTTCCACATGGCGCCCAGCACGTACGGCCGCCGTGGATCACCCCCCTCGAACCCCAGCAGCACCTCGTCGTCCACGTCGGGCACGAACCAGACCCCCCGGTCGTCGCCCGCCATGGGCGTGGCCAGCCGGGCCCACGCCTCGTACGCCGATCCCCCGGCGTCGGGCGACCACGGCAGCCTGACCTGGACCCGCCCCTGGCCGTCGGGGTCCACCACGTCCACCACCACGGCCGGATACACCCCGTAGTAGGGCCCCGCGTACCCGTCCGGCAGTCGTTCGCGCAGCATCGTCTACCTCGCCTCCCGCAGCACCGGCCGCTCGACCCAGAACGTGGTGCGGTAGCCCTGCTCAGGCGTGAACTCATGCCGCACCAGGACCACCTGGTAGCGGCCCTCGTAGATCCCGCCGACGCCGGACAGCTCCACCGACGAGCCCGCCCTGATCCGCGCGTCCCCTTCGGACACGGCCCGTCCGGTCACGAACCTGCGCGCGGCACGGCGCAGTTCGGCCTGCGCGACCGCCCTGCCCTCCGCGGGTGTGAACGGCACGGTGTGCGCCAGCCGGTCTCTGCGCTCCCCGAACGCCTGGCGGAGTATGGAGATCCCGCTGGTGCCGCCGTCCAGCTCGGAGCCGATGGCCGAGTCGTCGGCCGCCTCGTCCACCGCCTCCTTGGCCGACACGTCCCAGCCGCTGACCGACACCGCCGTACGCTGGCCCGCCAGGTCCGCCAGGATCGTCAGCTCGTACAGCTCGCTGCCGTAGGCGAGCTTGACCGCCGCGCCCGCGCGCCGCGGGCGCGGCGCCGCGTGCAGGGTGTCGCCCGCCGTCCACACCTCGGCGTCCACGGCGCGGGCCACGTCCCGCAAGAAGGCCAGGTCGCTCTGGTTGACCTGGGCGAGCAGGCCGTACGTGGGGCCGTCCAGGTCGGCGTCGGCGCGCAGGCCGTGGTCGGCGGCGACGCTGCCGACCACGTCAGAGGCGGTGACGAACTCGAAGGTCCTGGTACGGCGGGTCATCCGCAGGTCCTGGAACCTGTCCTCGGCCAGAACCGTGATCTCCGGCGGCCGGTCGGCGGGGTAGCACGCCTCCAAGGCGGTGATCCGGCCGGTGAACACCTCGCCCGCCTTGTCCCCCGCGCCCATCCGGAGGGTCAGGCCGCGGCCGAAGTCGAGCACGCGGCGGTCGGCGTATCTGAAGCCCGTCCTGCCGTCGTCGGAGCCCCAGTTCCCGAACGTGGCCTCGCACCGGAACAGGCCGTCGGAGCTCTCCTCGGCGGTCGCGGCCAGCAGCCCGTCGGTGAGTGAGGCGTCGCGGCGGCCGTCGAGCCGTACCTCCGGCCTCGCGGTGTAGAGCGGCGGGGTCTGCGCCATCGCGGTTCTCCTCCCTTGGGCAGGTCGGCGGGTTGCCGGCAGGGTCAGTGCGCGCGCAGGCGTTCCCGGCGGCTGAGGCGGTGTTCCAGGCGGTGTTCCAGCAGGGCCAGGACCTCCTCGGGGCGGGGCGGCGGAACGGGGGCCGGGGCCTCGTCCGCGGGTTCCGCGTCGGCTCGCACGTCCATTTCGTTGATCACCACGGCCATCGCTCGTCCTCCTCGCTCAGCGCCCGCGCCCGATGTCCAGGAACGATCCGGGGGCGGGCCGTCTGGGGTTCTCGACCCCGTTCGCCTCGGCCACGTCCTGCCACCCGCCGGGGTCGCCGCTCCTTCCCATGAGTTGCTGCACGCTCTCGTTCCGCCTGACCTGCGCGCGCGGCTTGGTGCCCGGGGTGGCGCCCGTGTCGGACGGCTTGATCAGATATTGGATGTCCTGGCTGGTGAGGGACAGGGCGAGCCGGGAACGCAGCGGCCTGCCGTCGGCGGAGAAGAGCTCGAGGGTCTCGTCCACGGACTCCATCACGCCTTCGAACAGGAACGATCCCCAGCTGAACCGCACGGCGGGCGGCGCGAGCCCGTCCGCCGTGCTCGGCACCAGGAACTTCTTCACCTCCCCCGTACGCGCGAGCACGTCGGTGGCGCCCCCGGTCCTCGTCACGTCGAACCACAGCTCGACCGACAGCTTGGTGCTGCACCTGCTGGCGAACTGCTGGGCGGTGCCGCCGCGCTGGTCCTTGCCCGAAACGGTGTTGGAGTAGGTGACCCGCAACGTTTCCGGGTTGAAGTCGACCCGCACCGGCTCGGCGCTGTCCTGCGCGGGCCGGTCACGGTCGCGCAGGCGGATGGCGCGCAGGCTGGCGGTCGCCAGCTCGACGGGTTCAGGCACCGCTCATCCCTCCCCGTGGCCTTTGCAGCACCATCGACTCGTACGCGATCTGCATCTCCTCGATCGCGAGCTGCCCGTCCTTGGCGTTCAGCGCGGGCGCGCGCAGCCTGGTGGGCAGGCAGCCGGTGAGCACGAAGACGGCGGCGTCCCCGCGCCGGTCGGAGGTGCGCAGGTGGACCTCGCAGGTGGCCCTGAGGTGCTGCTGGCCGTCGCGCAGCACGCGTTCGAACCACTCCCACAGGTCAAACGACTCGGTCATGCCGCGCCTGAGCGAAAGCTGGCTGTAAGAGACGGGACCGACCAGGTGGACGGGGCCGCCGTTCTGGCCGCCCTGCCTGATGGTCTTCACCTCGGCGGTCATCTCCAGCCCCGAGCATTCGGCGAAGGCCGCCTGGCACAGCGGCTCGGCCGAGTCCGGCAGCGTGATCTCCACCGTGTAGTTGAACGCGGTGAACGGTACGCCGTTCGGCACGGCTCACACCCCCTCGACGGTGACGGCGGCCGGGCCCGACTGGACCAGGCGGATCCTGAGGAACGTCAACGGCCGCGACGGCGCCACCATCAGGTCGACGACGAAGCGCCCCGCGTCCAGCCCTTCCCGCGGGTTATTGGAGGCGTCCGCCACCACCCGATACGCCTCCCGCGCCGTCGCCCCCTGGAACGCGCCCCGCAGGTAGAGGCCGGCCATGAGCGTGTCGAACCTGCGGACGACGCTGTTCCTGAGCGTGGTGCCGCCCGGCTCGAACACGTACGTCACCGCCTGTCTCAGCACGAGCCTGCGGATCAGGATCAGCAGCCGCCTGACGTTCAGCGGCCGCGTCTCCCTCTCGCGGGCCAGCGTGTCCGCGATGGCGACGACGAAGCCGCGCGGCTCCTCGGCGAGGGCGTTGACCGAGCTTTCGACCAGTCCGGCGCGGTCCGGTCTCGTCAGGGGCGGGTCGAGGCCGAGCACGCCCGTGAGCGGCTCGTTGGCGGGGGCGATCCAGGCGCCACGGGCCAGCGTGCGGCGGGCGATGCCGCCGCACGCGGCACCCTCGGGCGGCAGGCTGCGGATCTCCTCGCCGTCCCGGACCATGATCCAGGGGTGATAGACGGCGGCGTACCCGAGCCCGTCCACCTCGTCGCCGGTGAGCGGCGGCACCGGGACCGGGACTGTCGGCGGTGCGCTCGTGGCGAGGGCGGCCACGTGGTCGAGCGCGCGTTCGCGGGCGTGGCCGTGCGGGAGCGCGAGGACCGCGATCATGTCCTGTCTGGCCGCGCAGAGCCTGACCAGCGCACGTTGCACGGCCAGGAGCCCTTCGTTCGGGCCGCGCGGGGCGTCGGGCCTGATCACCCAGGCCGGGCGGGGCGGCGGTACCTGGACCACGGTGTTCGACCAGGGCCCGCCCGTGCCGCGGACGCGATAGAAGGTGGTGGTTTCGATGGTTTTGGGGAGGTCGAGCCTGAGTGCCCGCACGACGACGCTCTGGCTGCCCTCGGAGAAGGCGGGGTCGGGCGAGGTCTGCGCCTCGTAGCCGTCGGTGCCGACGTCGGTCCAGGTCAGCTCGTCGGTCAGGCTCAGCCGCGGAGCTTGGGGCGGCGGGTGGCAGTCGTCGAAGTCGGACGGCGGCAGGAGCGCGGAGACCGTGTTCGACCACGGCCCGGCCGCCGCGGCCCGCACCCTGAAGTACCGCCACACCGAGCACCCCTGGAACTCGCCGAGTTCGAACCGCGTCGCCGGGCCCTCGTACCGGACGCCCGCGTCGCGGAAGTCCGGGGTGGCGGCCTGTTCGAGCCGGTACGCCGCCCCCACCGCCGACCAGCGCAACTCTCCCCCGGTCAACTCCAGTACGGGCGGGAGCGGCGCGGGCGGCGGCTCGATCGGCCTGCGTTCCCAGCCCGGCTGGGCGGCGTCCGGCACGCAGGCCAGAGTGACCTCGTCCAGCGGGTACAGCGCGTGCAGGCCGCGGAGGGGCTCGGCGGGCCTGCTGAGGAACGCCCGATCGTCGGCCACCCTCCCGAGTGTCGCCGTGCCCACTTCGGCCAGGGCTTCGTCCACGAACAGGTCAGGGCCGAAACCGTCCAGGCCGTCGCGGTACAAGGCGCTCTCCGGTGCATGGTCCCCGAGCGGCGGCCTGGCCTGCGCCGGATCGGGCGCGAGCGGAACCGCCAACGGTAACCACACCACGGGCGGCTCGGACGGCTCGGACGCCGGTGCGGCGCCGGGCTCGGACGGCTGGGACGCCGCAGGGTCGTCGAGCTTGGGTAGCTCGGTGGCCAGGGGGAAACGTGGGGTGAGCGTCTCGTCCCAGAGTTGCCGAGGTGGTTTCGGCAGCTCGCGGAAGAGCGCTTCGTCGGTGGGCAGCGCGAGCAGGCTCCTCGGGTGCGCGGCGGTCAGCCCGAGGTCGGCGAGCCGCGCGGACAGCGTCTCCCCCTGCCACACCACCAGGTCCACCGACAGCCGCTCCACCACCGGCACGGCATCGGCCACCAGCGCCCAGGGCGGCGGCGAAGCACCCACCGCCACGATCCAGCCGGGCCCGGCCGCCACGACCGTCCCCGGCCCCTCACCGGCGCGCGGCGCGAGGGCCTCCCCCACGGGCAGCAGCAACGTGTCCGCACCGGAACGCGCCCTGAGCACGTCGCCGGGTGACAACACGGATGACGGCGCGGATGATGGCGGCCCCTCCTCGGCCAGGCGCACCCGGTACCGGCCCGGCACGGGTTCCGCCACGACGTCCGCGGCCACGGCGACCGGCTCGCCCCTGGTGAGCCTGACGACCTCGGACAGCGCAGGCCCGGCGGGGTCCGGAAGGGTCAGCCAGACGGTCTCGGCGGGATCCCAGGAGACCAAGCGGGCTCCCGGCTCCTCCGTCACCCCCCGTACGGACACCGCGAAGCCACCGCCCGGCAGGGTCAAGCGCAGCACGTCCCCCGGCACCACCAGGGCCGACGGCGCCAGCCGGACCCAGCCCGCGGCCGCCTGGAGGAGGCGGCCGACCGGCGCGGTGGGCAGCCAGGCGACGTTGCCGACGCACCCCAGCGTGGTCAGGTCGGCCCAACTGCCCTGGCTACGCGCCACGGCCCCGGCCAGCGTCCACCGTCCGCGCCCGAGCCCGACCACTCCCTGGATCTCGAACGCCGACGGCGGCCGGGGCCGTGCCACCCGTACCACCCAGCACCGCAGCCCGCCGTTGGCGAAGAACGCCTCCACGGCCGACCCCAGATAGGAGGCGTGTGCGCGCCCGGTCTCCGGATCGCGGCCGAGCGGCACGTCCGGACCGAACACGTCGCGGAAGCGGGCCACGGACTCGATCGGCACCGGCACGTGCACAGGCCCGCACGCGGCGAACCCGACGAACCCCGCCACGTCCATCCTGGGCAGCACGTCGGCGGGAACCCGCAGTGGAATCTCGAACGTGATGCCCGGCGCCCTGCTCAATCGAACCCCTGCTGGATGCCCTCGCTGGCCAGGACCAGTTCCTCGATGGCCAGGGCAGTGCCCGTGCCGATGAGCGGCGGCCCCGTGTACTTGGTCGGCCGCGCGTTGAGCAGCCTCCAGGACTGGGCGGGCGTCCTGTCCTCGGCCAGGAGCCGGATTGTCACCTGGCGGAGCGCGTCCTGCTGGCCGGTGCGTACCTGTTCCAGCCAGAGGTAGAGCGCGTTGTCACCGATGACGCCGCGTTTGAGCGTCACGTCGGGCACCTTGTACAGGCCGGTGATCTTCCTGACCGTGTTCTCCACCTCGTTGCCGTTGCGGTACTCGGCGACGGCGATCTCCATGGCGATCCCGTTGATCTCCTGGAACCCGGCCCTCGCGGGGTCGGTCTGGGTGCCGAAGTCGACCTGGAAGTTGAACTGGCTGTATGGACGTTCGCGGAACGGCATCGTGTGTCACCTCCTAGGGGGCGCCGGTCAGCGTCTTCTGGCCGATGCGGAAGATCACGAATTCGGCGGGTCTGAGTGGTGCCACGCCCACCAGGCAGATCAGCCGGCCGTTGTCGAGGTCGTTCTGCGTCATCGTGCTGAGATCGCACCGGACGAAGTACGCCTCTTCGGGCTTGTCGCCGAGCAGGTGGCCGGCCTTCCACTCGGCCAGCAGGAAGTCCTGGACGGTCAGCCTGACGTTGTCCCACAGCGGGCGGCCGTTCGGCTCGAACACCGCCCACTGGGTGCCCTTGTCGATGGAGCGCTCCAGGTAGGCGAAGTAGCGGCGCAGGGCCACGTACTTCCATTCGGGATCGGAGGAGATGGTCCGCGCTCCCCAGACGCGGAAACCCCGGCCCTCGAAGTACCGCAGGCAGTTGACGCCCTCGGGGTTGAGCACGTCCTGCTGCGCCTTGTTGAGCCTGAGCTCCAGGTCGATGGCGAGGCGCACGACCTCGTTGGCGGGCGACTTGTGCACGCCGCGCTCGATGTCGTTGCGTGCGTAGATGCCGCTGACGAACCCGCTGGGCGGTACGGCGATCTCGGTCTCGGTGAACGGATCGAGGATTTTGATCCACGGGTAGTAGAGGGCGGCGTACTTGGAGTCCATGGCGCCCCGGTCCTCGCGTACGTCGCCGACCAGGTCGCGGGGTGCGGAGTCGAGCACGGCGATGCGGTATCTCATGCGTTCGCAGTGCGAGATGACGTGCTGCCTGATCGTGGCGACGTCGTTGGCCCCGGCCACCAGGCTCGCGTCGGACGAGCCCGGCGCCGCCACGATGGAGATGTTGTCGATGTCCTCGAACGCCAGCAGCCCGCTGGAGTCGCCGCCGGAATCGGTGCCGCCCTCGTAGGCGGCGGCGCCCGGCTTGCTCCCGTCCGCCCCGCCCTTGAGGGACCGCCTGAGCTGGACGGGACTCACCGGCTGACCCGTGACCAGTTTTTTCGACAGGAACTCGGCCGGTGACGACTCCTTAGGCGTGCTTTCTGGCGAGGGCGGACTCTCGGACGAAGGCGGACTCCCCGGCGAAGGCGGACTCCCGGGCGAAGGCGGACTCTCGGGCGAGGGCGCGCTTTTGTCCGGGATGAGCGGGTTCAGGAGCGTGCTGAGAATCGCCACGCCGTTGTCCAGGCCGGAGTCGACCACGAGAGGAACGCTGAGCCCGGCGGACCTGTTCGTCGGCACCGCCGCGAACACGGTCGGCAGGCCCTGCCGGTCCGTGGGGCGCGAGGCCGGGTGGAAACCGAGCCCCTCCCAGAACTGATCGGCCATGAACCGGCCCTGCCCCGATACCGTGACGTTCACCGTCACCACCCGCACGTCCGCATTCGCGTCGAGCCCGGTGACGAGAGGCTCCGGGAGGGGCTTGTTCGGGGCCGAGGCAGGTCTCCTGAGCCGGTACGTGTCCACCTGCAACTCGTTGTCGAAGTCGGGCTCCAGCCAGCACAGGTCGAGCTTGGGCTCCAGATTGGCGGCGCGCACCAGGACGGTGTCTCCGGCGAGCGCCCCCCTCAACTCCTTGCCCGCGTGGATGTTGGGCCCGACCCTGAAGTCCAGGGTGAGCCGGACGTTGCCGGCCCGTCCCGGGTATCGGGCTGTGAACTTCACAATCGACCCCTCCGTGCCCACCGAGATCGTCGCCCGGTCGCCAGCCTCGTTGTCTGTCGGCTTGTAGGCGCGGGCCACGTACAGGCGCGAGCCGCCGTTCTCGAAGAAGCCGCGCACCGCGTGCGCCATCTGATTGTGGGCGACGGCCCCGCCGTAGTTGAGCTGGTCGATGCCGCCGTAGATCCTTTCGAAGTCGAGGAAGCTGGTCAGCAGCGGCGGCGGGCCGAACACCGGGCCGAACCGCGTGGGCCCGACGAACCCTGCGGTGCTGGTGCTCACGCCCTCGATCGTGCGCTGCCTGAAGCTGACCTCTTCCACATAGACGCCGGGGGTCAGGTATTCGGGCATGTCACAGCCTCCTTAGGTGCCTATCCGCAGGACCGAGTACCCTTGCGTGGCCAGGACGAGCTCGCGCCCGAAGTACAGCTCGGCGTCGAGCCGGGCCTGAGGCGCCCCGGCCCGGGTGGGCCGGATCCGGGCAGGCGCCTGCGCGAGGATGCCGGCCAGGGTCGGCACCTGTCCGGGCGCCGGCCGGTGCAACGCCCCCGGCTGGTATCTGACGGTCACGGTGACAGGCCAGCTCTGGCCCATGGGCGGCTGCCCCTGGCCGCCCGCCGGGAACGAGGCGGGCACGGCCCCCTGGAACACGGGGAACGGGAACAGCACGGCCACATTGCCGTTCCCGGCCGCGATCCCCGGCCAGACTGTCCCTCCGACGGCCACGTCCACGCGGGTGTGCGCGGCAGGCTCGCCCGTCGCGTGCTCGACCAGCGTCGCCCTGACCGAGGCGGTGCCTGTCGGCACGGGCCTGGACGGCGCGGAGAACAGGTAGATGGTGGGAAAGGTGTCCCATGGACTCTGCTCCAGCAGCATCCGGGCCGGGCCGGTGTGCGGGGCGGGCACGAGCATCGTGGCGGGCAGCCAAACGCCGGACCGGTCCTCGACCCGGATCACGAACACGGCCGAATCCGAGGGCGGGGCCGTGCCGACGGGGTACTCCACGCGCCGCATCCCCCGCAGGCCGCGGAAGGCGTACACGCCGGAGGGGGTGAGGTAGGCCCGCACCCCTGGCGGCCCGTCGCCGAGCGGCCAGGCCGTGACGCCGAGACCACCGGCGATCGGCGCCCTGGTGAGCGCGTCCCAGAACCGCACGCCGAGCGGCGTGTACGTGCGGATCACGGGGACACCTGCCTGGCGAACTCGACCACCCGCTCCTGTACGAGCGCGCCCGCCCCGTCTTCCACCTCGGACTCGATCCGGACGTCGCGCGCCACGTAGGGAATGGACAGGCGGTAGGCGTTCGGGCCGATCAGCTCCCACAGCCGGAACAGCTCCTCGTCGTCGATGTCGCCGACCACCACCTCGACCGTCTCGTCCGGCCGGAACACGCCCGGCGTGCGGCGGTTGAGCAGCCCCGAAGGCAGGATGGGCAGGTCCTCCAGCGTGCGCATCATCCAACCGGTGAGCACGTGCTGTGTGGAGGGGTCCTTCGACCATGGGATGAGCAGGAAGTGCAGGTCAACCGGCAACTGGCTCCCGCGTGCCGGCTCTCCGGGCACGGCGCGGCCGGGCGGGGTGCGGTAGACCCCGTTCACGAACACCCGGTAGAGGAACAGCGACACCCCGGCCGTCATGTGCTGGGCGAAGTCGGACGTCGTGTACACGCGGAAGTCGAGGTCCTGGTTGAACATGGCCGGGCTGGAACTGTCGCGCAGGAGGTCGACGACGGCCTGGCACACGGTGTCGATCGCACGGTACGTCGCCATGACCGCCTCCCTTCGGAACCTCGCGGGCTCTTCCAGGTGTACAAGGCGACCGTCAACGCGGCATCACCGCGCAGTCATCGCGGCCGGCTCTCCGCGAGCCAGGCCGTCACGGCCTCGATCACCTCCTGCTCGCTGGCCGCCACGCGGGTGGCCCCCGCGGCCGCCACGTCCGTGGTGGAGATGATCCGGGCGCGGAAAGCGGCGTGCTCCCACCACAGGTGGACCACCAGCAACGCGCCGCTGCCGGGTGATGTGTGCGCAGAGACTCCAGCCATGTGCTGCATCGTCCTCTCGCCTCATCACCCCGGCGTCATCGCCCCCGTAGCGGCGCGACCAGCGCCTGGAACTCGGCGGAGGGTTCGAGACCCATCTCCTCGCGCAGCAGCCTGCGGAACGACTCGTACGTCCGCAGTGCCTCCGCCGCGTTCCGCTCGGCCAGGTGGACCGCGACGATCGCCCGGTGCGCGCTCTCCCGCAGCGGTTCCAGCTGTAAGCAGAGCAGCGCCGCGTCCAGCGCCTCCCCGCGCTGGTCCCTGGCGAGCAGGGTGGTCACCAGAGCTTCGAGAGCGTGCAGGCGCAACTGCCGCAGCCGCTCCCTCTCGAAGATCACCCAGTCCTCGTCCCAGCCCGGCAGCAGCTCGCCGTCGCCCATCACATCGGGGAGGGTCACGTCTTCATGGAGCCTGATGGCCCGCTGGGCGCGCTCGGCCAGCACCCGCGCGTCCACGACCACGAGAGGCGCCAGCTCCAGCACGGCGCCGTCCGCGATCACCACCGGTGTGGTGACCTTGCGTAGCCGCCAGAGGGTCGTGCGGAGGCTGCCGTACGCGTGCCGCTCGGTGACGTCTGGCCACAACATGCAGGCGGCCGTGTCGCGTTCGACGGGTCCCTGGATTGCCAGGAGCGCCAGTAGCCGCCGCGCACCCACGGGCGTCCGTACTGCTCCCATGCGATCCTGAAGCAGGAATCGGCCCAGCAAGCGTAGGTGGGCCCAGGTGTCGGCCTGCGCAGTCATGCGTGCCTTCCCCTAGAGACGATGGCTCGAACCCTAGGAGGGAGGCAAAACACGCGCCTCAGGGACCGCCCTAGGGAAATCCCTAAGGTGGTCCCTGCTACTTGTTCGCCGGGAAGCCCAGGTTGACGCCGCCGTGCGGGGATCCAGTCAGCGTGAGGCAACCACCTTGCCCCGCGTGAAGAAGTACGCCCCCTCGGCGCCATGCATATGCGTGTCACCAAACAGCGAGGAGGACTTCCAGCCGCCCAAGCTGTAGAACGCCATCGGCACCGGAATCGGCACATTGATTCCCACCATGCCCATCTCGACCTCGTTGTGGAACCGCCGCGCCGACGTCATCGATGAAGATCGCCGTGTCGTTGCCGTACACGCCGCCGTTGATCACCTCCAAGCCTTCCTCGTTAAGAGGCGACCCGCACGATCGACAACCGGCCTGAAGATCTCGGAGCGCGGATCCTCTTCGAGGCCGACCCACCTGCTCGACGATCTTCTCCACCAGCTCGGTTCCGATCAGATCCACAGCCAGCACCACAGAGATCGCCATACACCGCTCACCGGCCAACCCGAATCACGCCAATGCCTGGGCGGTGCATCCATGCGCCCAAATCAGGAAACGGCGCAGGCACCCGTGATAGCTGTGGATGCCGTCCATGGCCAACGGCGTCTCCCCATCCGGGGAGGTCGCTGGCCAGTAGAACGTGACACAACCGCTTGGCCACCTCGGTGAAGGGAAAGTGGGATCGCGGCGAACTCCAGGACGAGGGCCAAGCGGTCAGCGCGCAGCACCGCCGAGGTTAGCTCCCATGGTCGTCGGCGAAAACTGCGGTGCGCTCCAGCGGTGTCAGGGGATGCAAGGGCCATGCGGCCGGGACAGACGTCTCCCCGGCCGCTGGCCGAGTCTGGGTACGGCGATCGTGACCTCTCCCGCGGTCCCTCGAGCAGATGCAACGGAAGAGGGCCGTGGCGGTTATGGCGGCGATCGGGCAGAAGTGAAATATCTGCTATCGCGACCATGTGGGACTACAGAGGCACGAACTCAGGCCACCAGGAGAGGGAAGCGGGTGCGGCGGATGATCGGCCTGGACATGATCCCCCGATACAGTTCGATATCGATCATGTTGCGTACAGGGGCTGGTACACGCGAGTACACACCGAGCACGATGACCCTAGAACTTCGTCCCACACAGATGACTCACCCACACGTTACCGCAGGTCAGCGCCATGATTTTGGGTATGCCATGAGGGTTCGAACGGGTTGGCCATCGGACTGAGCAGTCGACGTCCACAAAATCCGTACGCCAACCCGTGGAAGCACGAGACAACGCGTTCCGCGCATAGTCGGGAAACCATTGGCGACACGCCGCTTTCGATAAGCCAAAGCGTTGACCGTCAACGGGATCGAATGCAAAGACTAGATCAGGCCCTATCTCGACTCGTCTCGAGAATGCAGGCATCGGATTTACGAGCACTGAGAGCATCGGATTGGAAGTGGAACGACGCTTCGCAATCGGACGACTCTCCGACCTGCAGTCGAATATATGACTGTCCCCGGCGCAAGGGTCGGTGTTCCGTATATGTTCCGGATCTTGCTCTTGGCTCACTTGGCCGGAGAATTCTCATCCAACCCTCACCGGTGCATTCGGTGGCCCAGGACTGAGGCACGAAGCCCTGGGCCACCGATCGCCCCCCGGCCCCACATAGAGGCCAGCCACAGCAGGGCGATCGTGAGAGTAGTACCACTCTCCTATATTTCAAAAGCCTTTGCTTTGCATGTTATCGCTATGATTTCACTACAAGCACGCTCTCCATCGATCCGAGATTGGCGCTAGACTAAGCAGCAGCCAGCGCTAAAGCATGTCATACAGCGTGAACCTGCGCCCGGGTATCTGTTCTCGAATCCGAGCCTTTGGGTCCGAAGTATTTTTCCACCTGACAGCAGGACCGACCAGCGAAAACTGCTTCAGCCCCTCTTCCGTGGGCAATTTTCCAACGCAATCCGATTGCGCAAGCTGCGCAATTTCAGAAAGATTTTCGACGATAGTTAGGCACAGGATATCAGGAACGGAATAATATTCGGGTTGATCTAATTCCCATCGGCCGTCCACTACAGGAATATGCTCAAACATTACACTATAAGGTGCGGACCGATCATCAGCCCAAACCCTAAAAATATCACTCAAAATTATTGCAACTAGGCTATTGTTCTCTAGCATCGTAGCGGACCCGCCGCACTTTATCGGCGAAAGGAAGTGGAGCTTGCGATGAGGGTAGTAGTCCATCTTTAGATCGTTCTTCGGCGAGCCGTCAAATAATTCCTTGAGATCTTTTAGATCGCCCAGCATGTTCTCCAATAAGGTGACCGAGGAAACCAGAAGAGCGATGAAGGCCAGGATGTTTGCTTGACCTCTTGGCACCAGTCGCCGCAGTCCCGCAATCTTTGGCTCCTCATCGATGATTTCGTTAATCGCGTGCTCAGAATCACATTGACTTCCCTTTAGTTGTGCGATCTTGTTGATGAGCCGCTCCTGCTCATCCCGTCTGAGAGCGGCCATACGGACCGTGTAAAGGACTCCGAGCGTATGGAGCACCGGTTCGTGATCGTTTATGTATGCGCAGATGGGGCACGGCCTCTTGGCTTTCGGGATGCTGTCCAATGGCATCTTGTAGGGGTCGAACTCGAACAGAGACGAAGCGGCTGGCACCTCAACGCCTGACTGAAAGTGCGCGCCACACCGGGTACAGAGAATCGGCAATTCCATAGTCGTAGTATCGCCCCGGCACTGTCATAGAGGTGGAGGGTTGCACTAAAACGCCATCGGTTGGTCAACAAGTCGCACGCGGATCGGCTCGGACAGCGAAGCCGCGCCACAGTTGCTGGAGGAACTGCGTGGCTTGCGGGAATCCCTGGCATCGCGGCCCGAGCCGCTGGTGGCCGGGACCGGCCCCCCGCGCGAAGTGGGACGCCGACGCTCTGCGGAACGAGGTCCGCGCCTACGTGCGTCTGATGCCGCCGACGCGAGATCGGAAGGCGTCGTATCGGGCGTCAAAGCTCCCGCGAACTCCTGGTTCCACATCGCGGCCGTGTACGACAAGCAGAGCAGCACTGCAACTCTCTACCTCAACGGCAACACCATCGGGTTGCCGGTGCTGGACGAGAGCCAAGAAGACACGGAGGTGTCGGCAAGCGCGCCGATCAGTTTCCCGACCTGGAATTCCACCGGGCCGCTCACCCTCGGCACCAGCATGAACGGCACTCTCGACGAGGTGTGGGCCTACGATCGCGCCCTGTCCCACTCGGAGATCGCTGAGCTGGTGGACGGCAGCAGTTCCGAGGAGTTCGCTCCGCTCGCCGGCCAGGGTGACAGACGGTCCACGACAGCCATGGCCGCTCCGCAACCCATGACCTACGATCGCGTCGACCCGGAAGAATGCTGGAAGAAATTCGAGGACAACGACAGATACGAAGCGACCTGGCGGAAGAACCGCTTCAGCGGATGTCAGGTGCACAGCATCAAATTCGCCGGTGACGGCGCGGATACCGGGCAGTTCTACCTGATGCTCGTCGCCAGCACCTTCAACGGTCCGGACGGAGTTCCCCCCGGTGGAACCAGCCGGGACATGTACTTCGACGTCTATGTCAATGAGTTCAGGTTCACTGAGGTGATCTCAGAGAAATAATTCGGGCGATTGGGGATTTTCGGGACGCCCGTGGTGGCGTTTCGGGCCTTCCGGGAGAAGTCGTCGAAGGCCGGAGACAGACGTGGAGCCTCCGGTAGATGAGTTCTCACCACAAGAATCCCCGCCGGCCGAAAGGCTCCACGTGATTGCTCATCGTGCCATGCTCGACGTCTCCCGTGCACTGGTTCGATACGTTGCCCGACTGCTACAGGACGAACGCCGCCAGCTCGGCACCCCCAAAGGCAGTCGCGCCCTGACCCCGTTCTGGCAGGCAGTGCTGGTGCTGCGCTGGTTCCGGGGCGAGTGCGACATCCCCAAACTCGGCCGCGATCACCGCATCTCCCGGGCCACGGCCTACCGCTATATCGCCGAGGGGATCGACGTCCTCGCAGCTCAAGCCCCTGATCTGCACGAGGCTCTGGACCGCGCCCAAGCCGACGGGCTGGCCTATGTGATCCTCGACGGCACCCTGATCCCGATCGACCGCTGCGCCGAGCAGGCCATCAGCGTCAAGGGTGAGCCCATTGACGCCTGGTACTCCGGCAAGGCCCACCAGCACGCCGGCAACCTCCAGGCGCTTTCGGCACCCAGCGGGCTTCCCCTGTGGATCGCCGATGTCGAGCCGGGCTCGGTTCACGATCTGACCGCTGCTCGCGCGCATGTGCTGGGCGCGTTGTACGCCGCAGCCGCAGCCGGTCTGCCCACCCTCGCCGACAGCGGCTACGACGGCGCCGGCATCGGCATTCATACGCCGATCAAGCAGCCCGAAGGCAACCAGACCCTCAGCCCGGACAACCGCACCTACAACCGGCTCCTACGCGCCCTGCGATGTCTCGGCGAACGCGGGTTCGCCCTGCTCAAAGGCCGCTGGCGGATTCTCCAGCACATCACCGCCAGCCCTGGCGCAATCGGCGACATCGCCCGCGCCGCCCTTGTCCTCACCCATTTCGAGCACAACTACCTACCGACAATTCGCTGAGATCACGTCACTGACTACGATTTCCTGGACGCGAACTATACGCTCGGTCTGAGCCCGGCACGAGGGCAGACGGCGTGCCGTCACATCACCTCATGGAACGGGAGCGCACAGAACAATAACATCACCAAAAAGGGCAACGAGCTGCGGGCCCTCAGCAATCCGATCGACGACAAGTGGCCCAAGCTCGCCACCTGGTGGTTCCGCGCCGCTCCCGGAGACACGAGCGGAGCCGATCTCATCTCGAACTGCAACTTCAGCCCATGGATCAAGACCGACAGCGACGAGTGGGCAGATCCCATCAAGTTCGAATGGGGCCATGGCGCCACGCCGCAGCAGTTCACCATCCGGTGCGACTCCGCCACATACATCTCGAAGCAGCTTCCGGGAGGGTGTGTGATGCCCGCGGCAGCGTCCATCAAATGGGAGCTCGGGGCTGGTTACGACGAAGCCTACATCCATTACTGGAAGGCCTGTTACGACAAGGGCGACACCTACCCCAAGAGGCCCGACAAGATCATCAAGGGCTGCGCGACCTCGGCCAACGAGAACCCCGGAGCACAGAACTACCTGCATCGGATAGGCCAGCCGGAGATCGATCGAAACCGCGGACGAGCCACCACCAGATGCAGAAGTCTCTGGCCGAGCTACGGCACTCCCGTACCTCCCATGGTCCATATGGAGTGCGATGAGTTTCCGCCGGCATCTGCCGTGGAGCGGACACCGGCCGGGGACAGAGCAAGGAACTTGTCGGTGTGCGCCATGCCGGGCACGGCGGCCGGCCCCAACGGTAAAGCCGGCAAGGCCATGACGCGCTTCTACAATCGCGACCGGCTCTTGTACAAGGACGATCCATGGTTCTCGCGGTTCGCCTCCAAGCTACTACCCTATCCGGCCACACCGTCCAACCCGTCGACGGATTCAAACTGCTGGAAACCTGCTGTAGGCGGATACACGAAGTGGCCATAACCGGGACGTGACGCGCGTGTCGCAGAATTAGCGTTCATGAGAAGCAGCCTCCGTCGCCGTGCGGCAGCCAGCCTGCCGCACGGCGACGGAGGCGCATATAGGAGGGAACCCCGCTTGAATCCTTCAGATTTCCAAGAGTCAGTGCGGCGCTATCGAAGCTTGTTGAAAGAGGTGGCATGGATGGGCGAAGGGATGGCATGGACGGTGATCGTGCCGGAGTCCGGAAGCCTTTCTCTCGACGAGGTGGGGCGCCGTGTCACCGGTGGCGCGACTCCGCAGTTCCAGGAGTACGAGCCCGGTTACGCGGACCTGACGGCCTTCCGGCGGTCCGGAACGTCGGTGATGCTCTTCCAAACTGAGGGTTTCACGCCTGTCGGGGAGCAGCCGATGCTGGGGCGCGTCAGTTCGGGCGCGCAGGTCTGGCATGTGCAGTGGAACATCACCGGAGCCCGCAGGCTGCTCTATGCCGCCGACGGTGGAGTCGTGGCCGAGGTCCGCGACTTCGATCCGAAAGGGATTCACGGCACGAACGCCGAGGCTCTCCGGGAAGAGGCGGCTCTGCTCGGTGGCACCCGGGATGCGTTCACTGTCCGGGCGAAGGCCATGGCGATCGTGGAGCAACGGACGAACGTCCGGCTGGAGAGGGAATGGCTTGATCGTCCTCAGCCCTCCCTGGAGATCGACTGAGCCTCGCGGGCGCTGGAGCCGCCATGCCCGCCCACGGGTCAGGGAGATGGTGGGGTGGGCGGTCGGCTTGGTACCGGTGAAGATCGCGGTGCAGCGCGGCGACCGGCGGCGATCACCCCTGCTGACACCTGGGTCGGCTATTTTCCGGCAGAGCCCGGCGGCAGCAGCCGCTATCCGTTCCCGATGACCTGCCGGGCCGCGCGCAGCTCGGCGTCGCGGGCACGCCGGAACCGGTCGAAGTCCCGGCGGTGGGCGGCGATGGCGTCGAGCTGAACGGCCTTGTCAGCGGCGGACCGGGCGGCGACCACCCCGGTTGCCCGCTTGCAGCCGATGTCGGCCGTGGCGACGGCGAGCTCCCGGGACGAGGCGTGGCCGGGTTTCGCCCACGCCGGATCGGGGGTTGAGGAGTTCCTCCTCAACCCCCGTCCTACCGGCGAGCAGCCGAGCTGTTCGCCGGCATCATCAAATGGACGAACTGGCGGGACGGTCAAGGAACCATCAAACTGCCGAACCAGCCGACCTACTACGGCGACGTATCCCTGATCCAGACGGGATCCGGCCGAGTCACGAGCCCCACCATCTTCATCGGCGACAGGGACTCATCCGTCAAGGAATGGGTGGGCGGGCGGTCCTCGGTCCGCTCTCGGGAAAGCGACCAGTACTGCATCGGCGGCGCCAGCACGAATCCCGAATCCAACGACCAGATCTGCCGCTTCAAGGTCACCGACATCGGCTGGAAGGTCGAGTACGCAGGCCCGAAAACCCGGGAATACATCGGCACGGTGCGGTGGGTACAGGTCGGTAAGAAAACCGGCAAGTGCCCGGTGGGCGGTGATTCAGTCGCGCCGGTCTACACTTTCCGCCAGAGCGATGGTTACGTGGTGGCCAAGGGCATCTTCAGCGGCGGAGTCGGCGATGACGCGCCTGTCCAGTCCACCTGCGTGACTTACTTCACCGACATCCATGACGTGATGAAGGCCGTCGGCAAGGACATCTACAAGAAATGAATCCTCTGGGCCCGTCCTTCCTGTGGCGTGTGTGCTGCCTCCTGGTGTTGGCCGTCGCGATTTCCATGGCGGCCTCCGTCCGGGAGTCTCGGCCGGCTGAACCACCCTTCAATGGGTCGATCGACACGGTCGAGGTGGAAGGACGGGCCCTGATCCTGCACGCGTTCAGTATGAACCCCACGGAATGCCTCAAGGCCGACGAGGCCGAAGCGTCCGAGTTCGAGACGAGCGTGCGGGTCCGGGTAGTGCTTCGCGACATCTGCCCGCGACGTGAGCGCACGCTGCTTGAGAAGTGGCGGGACGAATTGTGGCCGCCTTCTTACATCGGTGGTCGCGGCGGGGTCGTTTTTGTGCCCATCACGCTCGACCGGCCCTTGGGGCGCCGGAAGGTCGTCGACGAGGCGGGCCGCGAAATCCGGGTCTGCCCGATCACGGGCTCGCGATTGAAGACCATGAGACAGTGCCTGACGTAGGCGTGGGTGCCGAATGCCATGTCATGTCATGTGACCTGCTGGTATTCGTGGATGAGTCCGCCGACTCGGTCTCGCAGGAGGATGCGTAGCTGTACAAGATGGCGTTCACGATTTCTCGCAGGTCGTGCACAAGCGCTGTCGTACCCGGCCCGCGCGGGCCGGGTACGACAGGCCGTCAAGGTCGGTTCGATCAACGCCCACCGGTGTGCGGTGCCATAACTCATCACGCCATCTGATTTGACCTTCTAATCCTCAGCACTTGAGCTTCCCCCGTACTCCGGACACTTGACCTGAGGTCACCTCCTATCGAATGCGAGCCCTTGCTGGCGCGTCTGTCGTCGCACACCGTGGGGCGGAGGTGGGACCGATGGCAAAGACTCGTGTGCAGGTCAGCAGGCGATGCGGCTGTGTGGATGCGGAAACGGGACGTCAGCGAGGCGTCACGTGTCCGCGTCTGCCGGTGGATGACGATCACGGCAGCTGGTATTTCGCGGTGCAGGTACGCGGCCTGGACGGACAGCGGCAGCGCGTCCGCCAGGGTGGCTACGCCGACCCGGAGGAAGCGCAAGCGGCGGGCCGAGCCTTGGCCGCTGCCGACCACGACGGCGCAGGGGCCGGATGCACGCTCGGACAGTGGCTGGCACGCTGGCTGGCCACCAAGGACGCCCTGCGACCGTCGACCCGCCAGGGCTACGCCGCGCACATCCGCCTCTACCTCATCCCCCACCTGGGACGGATCCGGCTACTCAAGCTCACCTCTCGCGACGTCAACGGACTGCTCGCGGCGCTGGCGTCCCGTCCCTCGCCGACCGGTCGCCGACTGTCGCCCGCTACCGTGGTGCGGATCCACGCCACCTTGCGGACCGCGCTGAACGCGGCGGTGCGCGCCCGGCTGATCCCGGTCAACCCGGCCAACGGAGCCGAACTCCCCCATCCCCGCCGACCGCACCCGGTCGTCTGGACCGCAGGGCGGACGGCCCGCTGGCAGCAAGCGGGAGAACGTCCGGCGGTGGCGGTCTGGACCGACCAACAGCTCGCGGCGTTCCTGACCGGCGTCGCGCAGGACCGCCTGTACGCCGCCTGGTGGCCGGCCGCGCTACGCGGACTGCGTCGCGGTGAGCTGGCCGGGCTGCGCTGGACGGATGTCGACCTGCAGGCGGCGGAGCTGACGGTGACACAACAGCGGGTGCACGCCGATGGTCACGTCGTGATCGGGCCGCCGAAGAGCGCCGCCAGCTGCCGGGTGGTGGCCCTGGACGCGGAGACCGTGCGGGTGCTGAGACGGCACCGCGAGCGGCAAGAGGAACTGAGCGCGAGGGCGGGCACACGCTGGCGGGAGTCGGGATACGTGTTCACCACCGCAACGGGTGCGGCTCTGCGGCCGGACTACCTCACCGGCCGGTTCCGCCGGCTGGTGACCGCCTCCGGACAGCCGCCCATCCGGCTGCACGATCTACGCCATGGCGCCGCCACGCTGGCGCTGGCCGCGCGCACCGACCTGAAGGTGGTGCAGGCGATGCTGGGGCATGCCAGCATCGTGCTGACCGCCGACACCTATGTCTCGGTGCTGCCGGAGGTGGCCCACGAGGCTGCCCGGGAAACGGCCCGGCTGGTGCTGAACGCCGCGTCCGCGCTGGGGCGGCCGCTCGGCGGCTGACTCAGCTTTGCCTCATATTTGCCCCATGCCGCGCCAGCGTGCGGGCGCGGCATGGGTTTGCGCAGGTGGAGTAGCGCGCCCTGCAGGATTCGAACCTGCGACCGTCGGATTAGAAGTGGATCGCCGTTTGCTCGCCGGGTGGCATACCGACCTGCGCCTGACGTCGCGACCTCCTCCTGCTTGGCAGGGAGCATTCCGCGTATGTTCCGGATCATCCCTGCCGGTGCACATTCTCAGAGAGTTCTTATCTGACCCGCGCCTGGATACCCAATGGGCCGGGGCTGAGGAACGAAGTCCCGGACCGTCGATCGCCCCCAGCACCCTACGGCGACCAGCCACAGCCAGGCGATCGGTTGGCCGGCACCTCTACGGCGGCGTCATAGCATCGGCCAAACCGCATTAGCAGCTCGGAAGGTCGGCGTGTAGGACAGTCCTACCTGGGCCAACATCCCTCCTCGATCCGTCTGGAACGCACTGGCACAGCGGTGAACTGCAACCCAAACTGCAACCCCTGTGGGCTCCTGACCTGTGCGGACGCGCGCACGACGTGCATCCGGTCGAGCTTGGACGCTGCATGGGGCAGGTGCCAATCGAGTCGTCGGCAGCTAGCTTCGTTCTACCTCGGTCGGTGGCTTCGGGCGCGCGAGCTCTAGATTACAAAAACGCCATATCTCAACCACTTTGTAACGCTTGACCTTGATGAAGCCTTCGAATGATCATGTCTGAGGTGTTATGGTCGCGACTGTATGAAGAGTACTTCAACAACAGGGACTTCAGTGAAATCCAATCATCGACTTGAGATAATTGGGCGACTCAAAGAGGCTCGATACCAAATTCGCGAGCTGATTGCTTTGGTGGTCGCCCTCTCGTTCGCAGTGAACCTGATCAGCTCAGCCATGTTCGAAGCTTTAGGGGTCGGGACCTCCTTGCTAGTGGGAGGGATTATCATCTCTGTCTGCACTGGCTACGTGATAGTTAGTCGGTTGGAAGGGCGCAGATTCGAAGCTGTAATTGAAGCCGCCTTTGTAATTCGAGACGACAACCCTTCTCATCTTGTCGACACGTCTGGGTATGAATTTGGGCGTGAGTTCTACACGGTTGCCCATGCAGTTTTCGAGGAGAACTCGGCGCTTAAGGATCAGTGGACGATTGGAGAGCCAGCTCTGGCCAACTTTGACCAGATGCCTCCTATTCCTAGCTCGCGCCTAGTTGAGGAGGTTGCCGAGTATGTGTTTATTCAGAAGTTGAGCACACACTTGTCGGATTACTTCAACCGCCTGGAAATTGATGGTAGAAGAGTGCGGCGGTTTGAGCGGTCCGATTTGCCGCATGTGCTGCTAAGCAATCGGGTTCTCGAGCTAATTTCTCGTGATTACCGGGATCGTCCTGGGTTTGACCAGCACGAGTTGAGTGATGGTGGTTGGCAGATCGTAACCAGCTACTCGGGGAAGAAGATGTATTCTCGATTCGATCTCACGCTACCGGAAGGTAGTAACGTGAGGAGGGGTGAGGATGGATCTCTTCTGATTGATAGCCCCGCAATCCGCCTCAAGGTGGTGACAACCTTCACTAGGTTCAGGAGCGACCTTCCGTACGACTACCTGGAACGCGTGCTCGGGCTAGAAATTCCTGTATGCAGAGATTATGACATCAAATTTTTACTGAGTGGTGAGATCAAAAATCCTCTTTTCGGCAGGCGGAGCTTGTGGCAGTATCATGGATGGGTAGAGTCATTTATAGACGAGATTCGGCGCAATTATGATTACGATACCGTCTTCGCTCGTTTGAATTGGGAAGCGTCCGAGATGCTGCTCAGAGCCCTTGATTCGGCAGCTAGTCTTGACGATAGCGTCGAGGGTAGCGGCCTTGACGGTGAGGAATCAGAGCTCGATAACGGGCCCGATAAACACGATTAACCACAGAAGCCCACTACTCGGTGAACCGGTGCTGAGGAACGAAGCGCCGGGTCGTCGATCGCCCCGGCCATCAACGGCGGCCAGCCCGAACGAGGCGATCGTAGGGCCGCATCTGTGCGGCGGCGCGGCAACCCCCTTCGGAGCGTTCGTTGGCACGGCGTGGCAGGCATGCGGCGGCCGGCCCGGTGTCCCGCCGCCGTCCGGGACCGGCCCCCAGGCCGCACGCCCGGACGGCGGGCGGGCGGAGGTGGACCTGGCTGTGCCTGGCGGCGGCGGTCGCCCTG
>NZ_JBFAWA010000062.1:0-45267 GCF_040680035.1 Nonomuraea sp. NPDC052116
ACCTGCTGATAGTCGCCGGGAGGGATGTCCATCGCCGCCGCGCTGGTGAGCACCAGCGACGCCGCGACGAGCAGCCTCGACCACGCAGACATGGGGGGTTCCTTTCCTGACCGAGGGACGTCAGGGAGTGGAGGCACCTGATCACATTGCGCTTGACGTTTTGTGCAGACTTATCCCGAGGTAATACGCCTGCCAAGACGCGCTACATTCAGTCAATGAACGGTGACTAGCGACGAAAACCCGCAAGATCTTGACTGACATGCGCAAATTCACTGCGCGTGAAACTTACAGTCGCTATACCCATCTTGACACCGGCGCCACTCCCGGGCATGCTGCGGTTCACAAATCGATTTGCAAGGTGGGGAGTACATGACCGACTTTCCGCGGCGGGTGCTGGTGACGGGAGCGGCAGGAAGCGTTGGCCTGGCCACCCTCGATCTCCTCGCGGGCCATCAGGTGGCGGCGACCGGGCTGGACCTGCGCGACCCCGGCGGCCTGCCCGCCGATCGCATGGTGGTGGGCGGCGCGGGCGATCCGGAGGTGGTCAGGCGGGCGCTGGACGGCGTGGACGCCGTGATCCACCTCGCCGCGCTCCCGGCGCCCGTGCTCGGCACGCCGGAGGAGGTGTTCTGCGGCAACACCAGGGCCACGTTCGTGGTGCTGGAGGAGGCCGGCCGGGCGGGCGTGCGGCGCGCCGCCATCGCCAGCAGCATGTCGGCCCTGGGACTGGCCTGGGCGGACAGAGTGCTTCACCCGGCCTACGTGCCCGTCGACGAGCAGATCCCGCTGCAGATCGAGGACCCGTACGGGCTGTCCAAGCAGGCCGACGAGCTCACGGCGGCGATGATGAACCGCAGGCACGGCATGACCACCGTCGCGCTGCGTTTCCCCCGGCTGGGCGGTCCGGAGGACAAGCTCCAGCACACCGCCGAGGAGTGGGCCGTCGACCGGGCGGCGGGCGCCAGGGAGCTGTGGAGCTACCTGGACGTACGGGACGCCGCGTGGGCCGCCTGGCTGGCGGTCACGCGGCCGATCGAGGGCCACCACGTGGTGACCGTCGCCGCGCCCAACACGCTCATGTCCGATCCGACCGAGGAGCTGCTCGACGTGTTCCACCCCGACACCGAGCGGCGGGCGCCGATGCCCGACCGCACCGTGCCGATCGACCTGCGCGCCGCCGAGCGGGTGCTCGGCTTCGCCGCGAGGTACGTGCTGCCATGACGAGCCCGATGCAGGAGACCCAGGCGCCCTGGCCCGCCCGCGACCGGCTCCGCATCACGCGGGTCCGCCCGATCGTCACCGCGCCCGAGGGGCCGCCGCTGGTCGTGGTGAAGGTCGAGACCAGCGAGCCCGGCCTGTACGGCCTGGGCTGCGCCACCTTCACCCAGCGCTGCCACGCCGTGGCCGCCGCCGTCGAGCAGCACGTGGCGCCCATGCTCGTGGGCCGCCACCCGGCCGACATCGAGGACATCACCCGGATGATCCACCTGTCGTCGTACTGGCGCGACGGGCCGGTCCTGAACAACGCGCTGTCCGGCGTGGACATGGCGCTGTGGGATATCGCCGGCAAGCGCGCGGGCATGCCGGTGTACGAGCTGCTCGGCGGCAGGGTCCGCGCCGCGGCCGACACCTACCTGCACGCGGGCGGGGCCACCGTCGAGGAGACCCTCGAGCACGCCCGGACGATCCTGGCCGCGGGCTACCGCAACGTCCGGCTCCAGACCGGGGCGCCCGGCCTGGGACACTACGGCGCCCCCGGCACGCCGGGCGGCTACCCCGGACAGCCGTACCCGGACGGCTGGGACGTCCAGCGGTACCTGCGTGACACCCCCAAGCTGTTCGAGCGCGCCCGGGAGGAGCTCGGGGAGGAGCCGGGCCTCATGCACGACGTGCACTCCAGGCTCACTCCCAAGCAGGCGATCGGGCTGGCGCGGGCGCTGGAGCCGTACCGGCTGTTCTTCCTGGAGGACCCCATCGCGCCGGAGTTCTACGACCGCCTTCCGGAGGTGCGGCAGGCGGCGCCGATGCCGATCGCGGCGGGCGAGCAGCTCGGCTCCGTCACCGCCGCGGCCCGGGTGATCAAGCTGGGCGGGGTGGACCTGCTCCGCCTGCACGTCTCCTCGATCGGCGGCCTCACCCCGGCGCGCAAGCTGGTGGCGATGTGCGAGCTGACGGGCGTCGGCACGGCGTGGCACGCGCCCGCGGACGTCTCGCCGGTCGGCGCGGCGGCCAACCTCGCGCTCGACGTGACCACGGCGGCCTTCCAGATCCAGGAGGGCCACGTCTACCCCGACGCGGTCCTGGAGACGTTCCCCGGCACGATCAACCCGAGCCAGGGCTTCCTCTACCCGCATGACGCCCCCGGCTGGGGCGTCGACCTGGACGAGAAACAGGCGGCCAAGCACCCGCCGGTCACCCACCAGCACGAGCGGTGGGCCGCCCGGGTGCGCAGGCCCGACGGGGGGCTGGAGGCGCCCTGACGTAAAGATTCAGCGACTGAAAGGATTATGCCGATGTAATATCTCCGCATGCCGACCCAGCAGCCCCCTGCCAGGCGCGAACGCAAGAAGGCCGAGACCCGGCGCGCCATCGCCGACGCGGCCCTGCGCCTATTCGCCCTGCGTGGGTTCGACGCGGTGACGGTCAACGAGGTCGCCGAGGCGGCGGACGTGTCGGCCAAGACCGTGTTCAACTACTTCCCCGTCAAGGAGCAGCTCTTCTTCGAGCACGAGCCGCTGCTGGCGGGCGACCCGGCCGAGATCGTGCGGCAGCGCACGCCGGGCGGGCGGGTGCCGGTCGCGCTGGGCCGGCTCCTGCGTGCCGATCCGGCCGGCGACCTGGCGCTCTTCGGGCGGATCTATCGTGGGAGCGAGACCCTGCGCGCCTACGGCCGGGAGCTGTTCGCGGCGCGCGAGCACGCGCTGGCCGAGGCGTTCGCGGAGAAGACGGGCGGCCTCAGGCCGCGGATCCTGGCGGCCTCCGCGCTCGGGCCCCTGCGGCAGGTGTGGGAGTCGATCCTGCTGGAGGCCGCCGAGCGGGTGCCCCCCGGCGAGGCCGTCGCGCGGGGTGTGCGCACGCTGGAGGAGGCGTACGCCGTGCTGGGCGGCGCGTTCGAGAGCTTCCTGCACTGTCAGCCTCCGGTGCCGCACCACGCTCCCCCGGCCCTCGAGGAACAGCCGCGCGCGCACCGCGGCGAGCGGCCGAGCATCAGACGGGTGGCCGACCTCGCGGGGGTGAGCGCGACGACCGTGTCCCACACGCTCAACGGCCGCCGCCCCGTCGCCGAGGAGACGCGACGGCGCGTGCTGCGGGCCATCGAGGAGCTCGGTTACCGGCCCAACGTCCTGGCCCGCGGCCTGCGCACCAGCCGCAGCCAGACGATCGGGCTGATCATCCCCGACATCACCAACCCGTTCTACCCGGCGCTGGCCCGCGGCCTTCAGGACGTGCTCGGCCCGGCGGGCTACGACCAGATCATCAGCAACACCGACGGCGTCCGGCGCACCGAGCAGGCCGCGATCGAGCACATGATCGCCCGCCAGGTCGACGGGCTGGCCTTCGCCGTGTTCCACACCCACGCCGAGGATCTGCTGCCGGTCATCGAGGCCGGCATCCCGGTGGTCCGGCTGGGCGGCAGGCTGGTCCAGCACGGAGTGGACCTGGTGCACAGCGACGACGAGGGTGGCGCGGCCCAGGCCACTCGCTACCTGCTCGGCTGCGGCTACCGCAGGATCGCCTTCGTGTGCGGCCCGGCCGCCGAGGGCCCGGCCGCCGAGCGCGTGGCCGGCTACCGCGCGGCGCTCGCCGACGCCGGCGTGGCGCCCGACCAGGCCCTCGTGGCGCACACCCACTTCAGCCGCGCGGGCGGCGCGGAGGGCGTGGCACGGCTGCTGGAGCTCGCCGAGCCGCCCGACGCCGTCCTGTGCGCGAACGACGTCATGGCGATCGGGGTCCTGGACGTGGCGGCGCAGCGGGGCCTGCGCGTCCCCGGGGACCTGGCCGTGATGGGCTTCGACGACATCGACGCCGCCGGCATGGTCTCGCCCGGCCTGACCACCATGGCCAACCCGGCGCGCGAGATCGGCCAGGCCACGGCCGTGCGGCTGCTCGAACGGCTGCGCGGCGCCGTGGACGAGCCGTCCACGGAGCTGGTCGTCCCGGCGCGCCTCGTACGCCGCCAATCCGCCTGAGGCCTGAGAGGGAACTTGACACCGCATGCGTTACGTGCGGTTTTCTGGACGCATCTTAACGATTTGCGCGCCAGTGGCCGGGACGACGTGAGTCGCCCCGGCCACGGTGAGCCGTCCCGCCTCGGGGACTCAGTCCTCCTTCGCGAAGCGTGCCGTCACCGTCAGGTCCGAGCTCACTCCAAGCCTGAGCTCGGCCTCACCGCCCGCGTCGGCGCCGTTCACCGTCCAGCCGGTGAGGCGGTATCCGGTCGCGGGGCGCGCGGTGAACGTGACCGTGCTGCCCTTCTCGTACTTCCCCGGCTCGGTCTCGTAGCCGCCGATGGACACGGTGCCGCCCTCCGCCGGTTCCGCGGTGGCGCGGACCGCCTGCTGTGCCATGTTGATCGCCATCACGTTGATCAGCCGTGCCGCCCCGCGCAGCGTGGTGCCGTTGTAGCGCATCACGTTGACCGCGGTGACCTTCGCCGGGTCGCCCGCGTCGACGGTGTAGCCGTCGCCGCCGAGGTTGTCCGTACCGAGGTTGAACGCCGTGACCTCGCCCGAGCGGACGACGAGCCCGTCGTGGAAGCCGTAGCCGAACACGTCCAACAGCGTCAGGCCGCGGGCCCCGTCGACCGTGACGATCCGCGCCTGCTTGCGCATCGGGTCGTCGATCACCTGCGGGAAGATGTTCTTCTCCTGCGCCCAGTCCGGCAGCGCGTAGCCGACGCGGGTGACGGCGTTGCCGTTGGACAGGACGCCCTCGATCCGGCCACCCTTGCTCGCGCCGGCCGTGATGCCGTGGCTGAAGTACGCGCCGGCGAGTTTGCGGACCGTGAAGCCGTCGTTGGCGTGGGTGGCCACGTCGACGGCGTTCCACGCGTTGGGCACACCGATGTCCATCACATACGTGCCCGTCCCCTTGCCGCGGATGGTGTACGGGTAGGGCTTCAGTCCTCCCTCGGCGGCGGGGTTGTTCTCCGGGTAGAAGGCGCGCAGTCCGCGTACGCCGGCCCGGTCTCCGTCGAGGGTGACGAGGGCGGTGGCGGTGTCGGGGTTGGCCGTGCCGCGGCCCTCGTACGCCCAGAGCACCGTGCCGGCGCTGGCGCCGAGCAGGTCCCGGTTGGCCACCGCGGACGCGCCACGCAGCTCGACGCCCTTGGGGACGGTGAGGTGGCCGTCGATCCGGTACCAGCCGGCGGGCAGATAGACGATGCCGCCACCGGCCCGGCCGGACCGGTCCAGCACCCGCTGGATGGCGGCGGTCGCGTCCCGCTGCGGCACGATGCCGTTGGTACGCGGCGCCTGATCCGCGACGTACAGCGCGGCGCGGGCGGGCCGGGGCAGCGGCTTCGGCTCGTAGCGTGGCACCTGGCCGGACAGCCGGTGAACAGTGCCCTCGGTGGCGCCCTTCAGCTCGGTGTCAGTGACCTTGACGTATGCCTGCGACTTGTTCCGTACCGCGGCCAGGCTGCCTTCGAGGGTGCTGGAGGCGAACGACATCCCCCAGCGGGAGTCGAAGTCCTCCGTCTCCAGCGCCACGTCGGTACGGCGGACGTCCGCCTCGATGAAGGCACCGGTGAACTGGGCGCGCTGGCCGGGCACGATGTGGATGCCGGTGCGGTAGTCGGCCAGTCTGATCCGGTGGAACTGGTCCCACTCCAGGTCACCGAGGACCAGACCGGTGCCGTGCGCGCGGGTCCACGCGTCCAGCGCGGCGCGCTGCGGCGGCCGGTAGGCGGCGGGGGCGCCGGCCCAATAGGCGTTGGAGAGGGTGATGTTCTCCCAGGTGCCGACGTCGGCGCCGTTGTAGGCGCGGACGCCCTCGGCCAGCACCGTGCCCTTGACGTTGCGCACCGTCGCCGACTCGTGGACCTGGCCCGAGCTCGCGCTCTCGCCGCGGTCGTTGCGGTAGGTGCTGATGCCGATGCCGCGGTAGGAGTTGAGCATGGTGACGTCGGAGATCGTCGTCATCATGTAGTTCTCGTTGCCGATCCAAGCCCGGCCGGGGATCTGGAAGGTGTGGTTGTACGGCACCGGATCGGTCGCGCTCTGCCGCGGGTAGTACGTGGTGAGCCCGATGACGCCGGCGCTCCCGCCGACGCGGATCAGCGCGGGTCCGTCGTCCCCGGCCGGCAGGTCGGCCGAGATGACGGTGCCGTAGCCGCCCTTGCCCTGGTCGGGGTCACGGCGGTCGCCGCGCAGGGTGCAGAAGGAGTAGACCTCCAGGGTGTCGGTGACCCGGTAGGTGCCCGCGGGCAGCCACACGGTGCCGCCGCCGGCGTCGTAGCAGTCGTACAGCGCCTGCTGGATGGCCTTGGTGGCGTCCCTCTCACCCTTGCGGTCGGCCCCGTAGTCGCGCACGTCGAAGTCGGCCACAACCGGGGACTCGGTCGGATACTCCGTCCTCACCAGCTCCTGCTTGCCCTGCACGGCGCGCTCGTTTCGGATCTCGAAGGCGCCGACGGCGAACCGCTTGGCGCCCTCCGCGTAGCCGGTGAGCGACAGCCGTACATAGCGGGCGGTCGTGGTCTCGAAGCGGGTGCGCATCTCCTTGTCGTCGCCGCCGCCGGACTGGGCGACGGTCCGGAAGTGTTCGCCGTCGGGAGAGACCTGGACGGCATACCGGGAGGCGTAGCGTGAAGCCCAGTGGACGCGCACGTCGTTAACGGACTTGGCCTCGCCGAGGTCGGCCTGCAGCCACTCCCCCGCGCCGCTCTCGCCGCTGGTCCACGTGGTCGTGATGTCCCCGTCGGCGGCCAGCGCCGCGTCGCCGGGGGCGCTGCTCGCGGTGAGCTTGGCGCCGCGGGCGAGGTCGGTGACGACGGCGGAGTCGAGGAACTTCTGAAGCGCGTCGTTCAGCGCGTGCAGAGCCTGCCGCAGCTGCTCCTCGGTGGCGTCCGCCCGTTTCGCGACCTCCTTCGCGTCGGCGATCGCCGCGGTCAGCCCGTCCCTGGCCCCGGCCGGGTACTGGCCGTCGCGGCTGCCCTCCCGAGCCCCGAGCAGCTTCAGCCCGGCCGCGTCGATGAGGTTCTTCAGGCCCTGCGCGGGCTTGAGCACGGCGGGTGCCACCGCGACCCGAACGGCCGCGACCTTCAGCTCCGTGGCGGAGCCCGCGGTGTGGATACGGAAGTCGGAGCCGTTGGAGCGGTTGGTCAGGATCGCGTCGTCGAGGGCGAAGGTGTACGTCTTCCAGGTGCCGGAGTCGCCGTACGAGACGACCTCCGAGTTCTTGAACTTCTGCGGGATCTCCGTGCCCGGCGAGTCGTAGTGCAGCCCGAACGTGCCGTTGCCCTCGTCGAGGTAGTCGACGCTGACGAATACCGTGTCGGAGGTGTCGTAGAGATAGGTGTCCGCGACGTTCATGTAGAAGAAGTTCGCGCCGGGCGCGGGCGCGTTGCGGTTCGTCTGCCAGTAGCCGCGCCCGTCGTGCTCGCCGGTCACGAGGCCGGTGGAGGAGTCGCCGGAGCGCGGCGAGATGCCGCCGGTCTCCGGGGAAGCACCCAGGGCGACGAACGCGCCGACCGAGCCGACGCGGATCGCGGCGATCGTGATGTCCCGCGCCGCGCCGCCGCTGCGGCCGGACAGGCGCAGCACGTCGGCGCCGCCGGCCAGGTCGGCGTCGGTCAGGGCGAAGGCGCCGGTCTTCCACCGGCCGCTGCCGGTGAAGGACAGGGCGGAGTCGGTGCCGTCGGCACCCTGGCGCAGGGTCAGTTCGCCGGCGCCGGTGTCGCGGTAGGTGACGCTGACGACGAGGTCGGCGGCGGCCAGCTGCTTCACGTACTCGTCGTCGAGGTCGAAGGTCAGAAAGGAGGTGCCCGCGGCCGGGTCGGTCTGCCAGTACGACCTGCCGTCCGCCTCACCGGTGCGAAGGCCCTCGGGGTCCTGTCCGGCGGCGGCGCGGACGCCCAGCGTCTTGGGAGTCGCGCCGAGATCGGCGCCGACGCCGCTCGGGTACATCACGGGCGCCGAGGCCGCGGTGGCGTGCGGCGCGGGCGCCCACAGCATCAGCGCGGCCGACAGCAGGACGACGGCGCGGCGTGCGCTGCGCCGTACGGGCGGATGGGGTAACACTTGCGACCTCCTGGTCTCGGGGCGGCGGGGCATGGCGTCCCGACGCCGGTCACACGGGGGTGGCGGTGCTTGCCTGCCTGAGGCACGTCGTCGGGACGTGGGTCAGGTGCGCCGGCTGCGGCTCGGGCGGAAGCCCAGCAGCTTGGCGCAGGCCGAGCTGTCGATCAGCGAGGTGTGGCCGGTGAGCTCGGTGTGCACCGGGGCTTCGGGCAGATACCGGTCGAGCAGCTCCATGGTGGGCAGGGCCGCCGAGGTGTCCGGGGCGGCGACGTTCACCACGTGGCTGCCGCGCAGCGGGGCGGTCAGCGCGTGCCGCACCGTCGTCGCGGCGTCGCGGGTGTCCAGCCATGCCCACAGGTCGTTGCGGTGCGCCTCGGGGTCCGCTGCGACCTCGGCCAACTGGGCCTTCAGCCGGGTGTCGGTGCCGGTGAACGGCATGCGCAGGGAAACGACGTCCGTGCCCCAGCGCCGGTGGGTGGCGTGCGCGATCTCCTCCAGCACGAGCTTCGACAACCCGTACGGGTCCTCCACCAGGATGGGGTGCTCCTCGTCCAGCGGCAGATAGCGGGGCCGGCGTGGATGAGGAGCCCAGGCCAGGCCCACGGCGGCCAGGCTGGAGGCGGCGACGACACGCCGCACCCCGGTCCGGCCGGCCTCGTCCAGCACCTGGTGCGCGGTCAGGCAGTTGGTGGCGAACAGTCCGCTCGGGTCATCCGACACGGGGTGCGGGATGGCGCCCAGATGCACGACCGCGTCGGCGCCGGCCATGGCGGAGCGCACCAGTTCCGGATCCCGCAGATCGCCGACGTGCACCCTGTCGGCCTCGGGGACCTCGACCGGCTCCACATCGGTGGCGGTGATCCGGTGGCCGTGTTCGGCCAGTTCCCGGATCACGTACGGGCCGATATGGCCGGCGGCTCCGGTGACGAGTACGCGCATCAGCCCTTCACCGCACCGACCAGGCCGCTGACGAAGTAGCGCTGCAGGAAGAGGAGGAGCAGGATCACCGGCACGACCACGATGAGCGCGCCCGCCATCAGGTTGTTGTACTGCGGGATGTTCTCCGCGGCGAGCGTCTGCAGGCCGAGCGGCAGCGTGTAGGTATCCTGGTCGTTGAGTGAGACCCGGGTGAGCAGATACTCGTTCCACGTCGGGACCGCGGTCAGCAGCGCGACCGTGACCAGCGCGGGCTTGGCCAGCGGCAGGTAGATGCCGGCGAAGATCCGGAACTCGGAAGCCCCGTCGACCCGTGCGGAGTCCCGCAGCTCACCGGGAATGGCGCTGAACGCCGCGGTCATCAGCAGGATGGACATCGGTGCGCCCCCGTTGACGAAGGGCAGCACCAGCCCCCAGTGGGTGCCGAGCAGACCGAGCTTGTTCTCCAGGATCACGATCGGCAGCATCACCGTCACACCGGGCACGAACAGCAGCCCCACGAACATCCGCGACAGCGCCTTGCGGCCCTTGAAGCGCAGTACGGCGAAGGTGTAGCCGGCAGCCGCGTAGACCGCCAGCGTCAGCACCACCGTGTAGGTGGTGACAAGCACGCTGTTGAGGAAGTAGTCGAAGAAGTGGAGCTTGTTCCAGGTCTCGATGAGCGTGTCGAGGGTCGGGCTCTCGGGGATGAGGTGGCCGCCGCTGACCACTTCGATCTGGTTCTTGAAGGCGGCCGAGACCATCCACAGGAACGGGTACAGGCTGACGAGCGCGTAGCCGATCAGCAGCAGCAGGACGATCGCGCGGGCAACGGTCCGGCCCGCCGCGCGGGTGCCGGCGCGGCGGGGCGCGACCAGCTCGGCGGTGGTCATACGCGGCTCCTCAGCACTCGCAGGTTGATCAGGGCGAGCACCATCGCCACCGCGAACAGGATCCAGCCCAGGGCGCTGGACAGGCCCAGGGTGGGGTTGAGGTTCTCCAGGAAGGCCAGCCGGTAGGCCTCCAGGCCCAGGACGTTGGTGTGGGTGCCGGGTCCGCCGTTGGTCATCACCAGGAAGGTCTGGAAGCCGTGGAGCGACTCGCGCAGGTTGAGCAGCACGTTGATGGCGGTCAGCGGCATCAGCAGGGGCCAGACGACGGACACGTTGGTGCGCCACCAGCCGGCGCCGTCCAGCTGGGCGGCCTCCAGCACGCTGGGGTTGATGCCCTGCAGTCCGGTCAGGTACAGCAGCATCGCGACCGGGACGTTGCCCCAGACGATGACCACGATGAGGGTGCCGAGTGCGGTGTCGGGGTTGCCGAGCCAGCCCTGCGGCTCCTGCAGGGAGCCGAGCCCCAGCTGTCCGAGCAGGAAGTTGACGGCGCCGTCGGGCTGCAGGATGTACCGCCAGGCGAAGTACACGGCGATACCGCTGGTCACGTACGGCACGAAGTAGATCGAGCGCAGCACGCCCTGTAGCCGCTTGACCTGGTTGAGCAGGACGGCCAGGGGGAACGACACGGCGACGGTGAGCAGCGGCACGAAGATCATCACCCAGAGGGTGTTGAGTGCCGCGGCCTGCACCGGGGGCGCGTACACCGGGTCGCGCCAGAGCAGGTCGGCGTAGTTGTCGAGGCCGACCCACTTCCAGTTCGGGGTGAAGCCGTTCCACGTGGCGAAGCTGAGCGCGAAGCCGTAGCCGATGGTGTACAGGCCCATCACGGCGAAGAGGATCACCGCGGGGGCGACGAACAGGTAGCCGGAGACGGCTTCGGTGCGGAAGCGCCGGCGGCGTGCCGGGACCCCGGCCGGGGGCCGGCGGCTCTCGCCGCCGTCCCCGGTGGTTCCCGACAGAGCGGGACGATGCGCGGTGGTCACTGACCGTCCGCCCAGAAGCTGTCGGTGAGCTCGGTGAGCTTCTTGCCGGTCTCCTCCGGCGACGCCTTCTTCAGAGGGCTCATGTCGACGAGGATCGAGCCGGCCTTGTCCTGCTTGTACCCCGGCGGGAAGAACTCCCGGCGGGCCGGGTCGTACGTCGTGTCGGGCGTGCCCTTGAAGCTTTCGAGCAGCGAGGTGAGGGTGGGGCCGACGATGTCGGAGACCTCGGAACCCAGCTCGGTGGCGGGCAGATCGCTGGACGCCTTGGAGAACTTCGCGGCCACCTCCGGCTGGGAGAGGTACTCCATCCACTTCTTGGCGTTCTCAGGCTGCTCGGAGGTGGCCGAGAGGATGAGGCCGGTCAGCGCGAGCGGGCCCAGCGCCAGGTCGGGCACCTGGCCCGCCGCGTCCCCCGGCAGGCCGAACGCGTAGACGTCGTCGGGCTTCATGCCGTTCTGCTCCAGGAAGGACAGCGTGAAGGTGCCGCCCACCAGCCAGGCCGCCTTGCCCTGGGCGAAGGCCTGGTCGGCCTCGTCGATGCCGAGGGTCTGGGTGCCGGGCATCCAGTACGGGGTGACCAGGTCGTACGCCTGGAGCACCTTGACGCCGTTCGGGGAAGACCAGTTGGCGGCCTTGTCCTTGCCGAACAGGGCCTCGTAGCCGCTGCGCCCGAGCATGGAGTAGGCGAGCGGCTGGGCGAGCCAGGTGATGCCGGTGTCCGGGATCTTCAGGCCGAGTGCCAGGCCGCCGTTCTTGGCGTCCTTGGCGTGCGTGGCCTTCAGCCCGTCGACGAACTCGGCCCAGTTGGCCGGCGGCTTGGTGATCCCGGCGTCGGCGAGCATCTTCTTGTTGGCGTAGACGATGCCGAAGGTGCCGATGGTGAACGGGACGCTGTGCCGGGCGCCCTGCTTCACGCCGTGCATCTTGCTGCCCTCGTCCTGGGACTCCTTGAACTTCGCGGCGTTGACATAGCCCGACTCCCGCACGTTCTCCGGGAAGCGGTTCAGCCATTCGCCGTTCACCACGTTCGTGAGCTCGGCGGCGATCCCGCTGGCGCCGAAGCCCAGGTCCTCACCGTCGGAGTGAGTCTCCATCACGTCCGGCAGGTCGCCGGTCTTGGCCGCGCTCTGGATCTTGGTCGCGAAGGCGTCGTCGGGCGTGTACGCCTGCACCTTGACCTTGATCCCGGTGGCCTTCTCGAAATCGGTCGCGGCCTGCTGGAGCCCGGGAACATGGGTCTGCTTGAAGGTCCACATCTCGAGAGCGCCCGAGCCCCCGGAGGCGGGATCCTCAGAACCGCCGCACGCGGTCAGGGTCGACAGGGTCAACGTGGCCGCGACAGCCACCGCCGCCAGTCTGGCAGTCCGGAAATGACGTATGCGCATCGCCCTTACCTCGCTATGCTTCGTTCAGGTAGTCGAACGTTGTTTGGTTACCTGAACATAGAGACGCAGTGATATAAGCGTCAAGAAGTCGGCGAGAATCAGCCCTGGACGAGAGCCAGTCGGCGCCGGCACGGGAAGCGGAGGTTCTGGTGGAATCGGTGGCAGCGGAGGCGGGCGAGCGCAAGCCCGAGGAGGTCAAGTCCGCAGCGCGGGTGCTCGAGGTCCTCGAGCTGCTGGGCGCGGGCGGAGCCAGGCTCTCGCTCGCCGAACTGGCGAGCGCCATGCGGGTGCCGAAGAGCAGCCTGCACGCCGTTCTGCGCACCATGGAGGGGCGCGGCTGGGTGGACGTCGACGCCGCCGGCACCCGCTACAGCCTGGGCCTGAAGGCGTTGATGACCGGCACGGCCTATCTGGAGGGCGACGACGTCGTGAGCCTGGCGGGCCCGGTGCTCGACGCACTGGCGGAGGAGACCGGCGAGGCGGTGCACCTGACCCGGCTGTCCGGCCCGGACGTCATCTACCTCGCCAAGCGCGAGTCGCGGCACGCGCTGCGCATGTACTCGGCCGTGGGCAGCCGGGCGCCCGCCCACGCCACCGCGCCGGGCAAGGCGATGCTCGCGCAGTACGGGCCGGGCGAGGTCGACCGGCGGCTCAACTGGCCGCTGGAGAAGCTCACCCCGGACACCGTCACCGACCCCGCCGAGTTGGCCGCCCAGGTGGCCGAGGCGCGGCTGCGCGGCTGGGCGCTGGACGACGGCGAGAGCTCGCCCGGGGTGCGCTGCGTGGCGGTGGCGCTGGGCGCGGAGCACGGGGGTGGCGACGCCGTGAGTTGCTCGGCGCCCATCAGCCGGATGGACGCCCGGCGCACCGAGGAGATCGCGCTCGCGGTGACCGAGGCGGCGCACTCGCTGCGGACGTTGCTCAAGCGGCTCGGCCAGCACTGAGGGGTGGGGCCGCCGTCAGCCGTTGACAGGGCCGACGGAACTCCATGCGTTCGGATGACCGTACGTCATACGCCTATCCGCACCTTGGAGCTCCCGCGCCGTCAGACCCTACCGGGGTGCGACTCACCCCGCACCGGCCGTAGCGAAGAGCTGCCGGCAATGTCAGGGAATTCTCTGCCATAAACAATGGCGAATGTAAATTAATAAGCCTGACCTTTCACCTGGGCGTTTCCCCCGACCTGCGGTCAAGAGTTGACTTAGTAACACACTTGGTTTTACATGGCCGACACAAGGTGGACAGGAAGGCCTAACCCATGCATGCTCACCAGCAGGTCGGCGAGGAGCGCATAGCCAAGTTCCTCAAAGAGCGGCTGCGTTCCGCGCTGTACCCCCACCGTGTGCCCATGGACATCGCGGCCTGGAGCCTGCCGGGCGAGCCCGTGCCCGTATCGACGGCACTGAAGGGGGAATACCGGTCGTTCCCGATCGGGGGTGAATGGGGCGCGCCGTGGTCCACCACCTGGTTCCGGTTCACGGCGGAGATTCCGCAGCGCTGGGCGGGCCGCCGAGTCGAGGCGATCTTCGACCTCGGTTTCGACCTCACCCGCGGCCCCGGCGGCCAGGCGGAGGGTTTCGTCCACGACAAGCACGGGAAGCCGCTACAGGGCTTGCACCCGTACAACCGCACTCTGCTGCTGAGCCGTTGCGCCACCGTGGGAGAGCCGGTCCATCTGCTGGTGGAGGCCGCCGGTAACCCCCACATTGTGGGCAGTGCGGGCATCAACACCCATTTCGGTGATCCTGTGACGGCGGGAAGCGCGCCCCTGTACCAGTTGCGCCGCGCTGACATCGTTGTCCGGGACGAGGACGTCTGGCACCTCATCCACGACGTGGAGGTGCTGTACGAGCTGATGCTGGCGCTGCCCGGGTCGCTGCCACGCCGGCACGAGATCCGCGTCGCCCTGGAGCGCGCGATCGACGCCATCGACTCGTACGACGTCCCCGGCACCGCGGCCCGCGCCCGCGAGGTCCTCGCGCCCGTCCTGGCCCGCCGCGCCCACGAGTCGGCGCACACCGCCGTCGCCGTGGGCCACGCGCACATCGACTCCGCCTGGCTGTGGCCGCTGCGCGAGACCGTGCGCAAATGCGCCCGTACCTTCTCGAACATGGCCACGATGGCCGAGGAGTACCCGGAGTTCGTCTTCGCCTGCTCCTCCGCCCAGCAATACGCCTGGATGAAGGAGCACCAGCCGGAGGTCTTCGACCGGGTCCGCAAGGCCGTCGCCGCCGGCAACTGGGCGCCGGTGGGCGGCATGTGGGTGGAGGCCGACGGAAACCTTCCCAGTGGTGAGGCCCTTGCCCGGCAGCTGGTCTTCGGCCGCCGATTCTTCCGCAACGAGCTCGGGGTCGAGACCGACGGCGTGTGGCTGCCGGACTCCTTCGGCTACACCGCGGCCTATCCGCAGCTCGCCACGCTCGCCGGGGCCGAGTGGTTCCTCACCCAGAAGCTGTCGTGGAACGAAACCAACCGGCTGCCGCACCACACGTTCTGGTGGGAGGGCATCGACGGAACCCGGATCTTCACGCACTTCCCGCCCGTCGACACCTACAACGCCGAACTGACCGGCGCCGAACTGGCCCACGCCGTCGCCAACTACGCCGACAAGGGCGGCGGCACCCGCTCCCTCGTCCCTTTCGGCTACGGCGACGGCGGGGGCGGCCCCACCGCCGGAATGCTGGAAAAGGCGCGCCGGCTGGCCGACCTGGAGGGATCGGCACGGGTGGAGATCATGGAACCATCGGCCTTCTTCCACCAGGCGCGCGAGGAGTACGAGGACACGGCCCCGGTCTGGCGGGGCGAGCTGTATCTGGAGACCCACCGGGGCGTCTACACCAGCCAGGCCCGCACCAAGCGCGGCAACCGCCGCAGCGAGGCGTTGCTGCGCGAGGCCGAGCTGTGGGCGGCGACCGCCGCCGTGCGGGAGGGTGCCTCGTACCCGTACGAGGAACTGACCGAGACGTGGCAGCAGGTGCTGCTCCACCAGTTCCACGACATCCTGCCCGGCTCCTCCATCGCCTGGGTGCACCAGGAGGCCGAGCAGACCTACGCCCGCATCCACCGCCGGCTGGAACGCCTGGTCGAGCGCGCGACCGGCGCGCAGGGGGACGGCAGCCCGCCGACGGTGCTCAACGCCGCCCCCCACGACCGCCGCGAGGTCGTCGTCCTCGACGACAGCCCCGCCACCGCGCAGGCCCAGCGGCTCGCCGACGGCCGCTGGGCGGTGCTGGCCGAGGCCCCGGCACTCGGCCGAGGCCCGGCCGGCCTGCCGTTGGGGGACACCGCCCCGCTCACCGTCACCGAGGACGACGGTTTCGTCCTCGACAACGGTCTGATCCGGATCCGTATCGACGCCGACGGGCTCGTACGCTCCGCCGTCGACCTCGCCACCTGCCGGGACGCGATCGCGCCCGGGGAGGCGGGCAACCTGCTTCAGCTGCATCCCGACGACCCGGTGCGCTGGAGCGCCTGGAACATCGATCCGACGTACCGCACCGTCCACCGCGACCTCACCGACGCGGTCTCGGTGGAGCTGCGCGACCGCGGCCCGCTGCAGGCGAGCGTGCGGGTCACCCGCTCCACCGGCCGGTCCACCATCGTGCAGGACCTGATCCTGACGGCCGGCAGCCACGCCCTCGTGGTCGACTCCGACATCGACTGGCGCGAGCGGGACATGCTCCTGAAGGCCGCGTGGCCGCTGGACGTACACGCGGAGAACGCGCGCGCCGAGATCCAGTACGGCCACATCGAGCGCCCCACCCACGAGAACACCAGCTGGGACGCGGCCCGCTTCGAGCTCTGGGCGCACCGCTGGATCCACGTCGGCGAGCATCGCTGGGGCGTGGCGCTGGCCACGGACTCCACGTACGGCCACGACGTCGGCCGCAGCACCCGCGCGGGCGGCGGGACCACGACCACCGTGCGGCTGTCGCTGCTGCGTTCCCCGCACAGCCCCGACCCGTACGCCGACCGCGGCGCGCACCGCTTCCGGTACGCGCTGCGTCCCGGCGCCGACGTCGGCGCGGCGATCGAGACGGGCTACGGGCTGAACCTGCCGCTGCGTCCTGCCTCCGGCGCGGATGTGGCCGGCCGGCCCCTGCTGACGGTGGACAACCCGGACGTGGTGGTGGAAGCCGTCAAGCTCGCCGACGACCGGTCGGGCGATGTGATCGTCCGGCTCTACGAGTCCCGAGGCGGCCAGGCCCTCGCCACGCTCGCCGCGCACTTCCCGGTGGCGCATGTGCGGGAGACGGATCTGCTGGAGGACCCGTTCCCCAGCTCGCACGCCCGCGGGGGCAGGGGATATCCCCTCGCCGAACCCACCGACGAGGGCGGCGAAGTCTCCCTGTCGCTGCGCCCGTTCGAGATCGTCACGCTGCGCCTGACCCGTCCGCTGCGGGACGCCGATGTCTGAGCTCCAGCCGGCCGATGAGGCTTCGCTCCGCCAGTGGGCCGCCCAGGACGGGCCTCTCGCCCTGCGTGCCCGGATCGTCCTGCTCGCCGCCGGGGGCATGCGCGACGCCGACATCGCCCGGCAGCTCGGCGTCTCCCGCCAGACCGTCGGCGCATGGCGGCACCGCTGGACGGAGTCGGGTGTGGACGGGATGCGCGACCGGGCCCGGCCCGGCCGTCCCGCGATGGTCGACGAGGCCGACGTCATCGCGCGTACGCTCCTCGGCCCCGGCAGCGGCGCCGCGTCCCGGGCCGTCGCCCGCGAACTCGGCCTGTCGCACGCCACGGTCGCGGCGGTGCGCCGCCGCTGGTCCGCCGGACCGCCCGCGGACCCGCCGCTGCAGAGCCCGGACGTGTGGGTCATCGGCCTGTACGCGGACGCCGAGCGCACCGTGCTGCTCTCCGGGACCCGCCCCGAGTCGGCCGGCGGGCCGCCGGAGGGCAGCGGGGCCGGCGCCGACGTACTGACGGAGCTGGACCGGGCCTGCGCGGCACTCGCCGCCACCGCTCTGCCGAGCGACGCCGAACAGACCGGAGCCCTGGCCGGCTTCCTCACCAGGGCCCGCCGGAGGCATCCGCACGTGCCGCTGCACGCGCTCGTGCTGTGGGGGACGCCTGACGCCGCGAGCGACGAGGCGGATGTCACGTTCCATCGCATCCCGGGCTCCTCCCACTGGCGCAGCTATCTGCTCGCCCTGGTCGCCCTGGACAGCACCCGGCACCCGGAGTCCTCCCGCCGCGTCTACCTCGACCTTGCGGGCGCCATCGGCCGCTACGCGGCGGAGCTGCCCGGCGAGCCGCTGCAGTGGCTGCGCGAGAGCATCGCGAGCCATGTGCCGTCCGGCGAGGAGCCGGACGCGGCGCTGCGCCGCGAGACGTCGGGCGGAGCCAACCACATCGACCTGGGCTCGTTCAACGAGTGCGTCGTCATCGAGGTCGTCCGGCTGTCCGGCACCATCACCCGTGGCGAGATAGCCCACCGCACCGGCCTGACACAGCAGTCGGTGTCCCGGATCTCCCGGTCGCTGCTCGCCCGCGGCATCCTCGTCGAGGACGCCCAGCGGCACGCCACCTCGGGCAAGCCCCGTACCCCGGTGCGGCTGCGCGGCGACGCGGCGCACGCGGTGGGCATCCACATCGACCCGGAGATCATCACGGCCGTCGTCATCGACCTCGACGGCACGCTCATCACCGTACGCACCCAGCCCGTGCGCCGGACCGCCGATCCGGAGGTGCTGGTCAAGCAGGTGGTGCAGCTGGGCGGCGACGTGCTTGCCGATGCCCGCGGTGCTGTGCGCACGGACGGCTTCCTCGGCATCGGCGTCGCGGTCCCGGGGCCGGTGGACATCGCCTCGGGCACCGTTCTCGATCCGCCGCTGATGTCGGTGTGGACCGATCTGCCGCTGCTGTATCTGCTCAAGGACCACTTCCAGTGCCCGCTGATCATGGAGAAGGACGCAGCTGCCGCCGCCGCCGGCGAGCGGTGGATCGGACGTGACCGTCGTGCCCGCGACTTCGCGTACCTCTATCTCGGTACGGGTGTGGGCTCCGGGCTGTATCTGAACGGCGACCTGTACCGGGGTACCAGCGCCAACGCCGGTGAGTTCGGCCAGCTGTGTGCCGTGGCCCTGGGCCGTACGGAGCCCGACGGTCAGCCGGAGATCCTCCCCGAGTGCAATCCGCCGGTCGGCCTGTCGCAGCTGGCGGCCCGGCGCGGCTGCGCCGCCGGCGCGGATCAGCCGGGCAGCACCGCCGCGTACCGTGCGATCACCGAGGCGGCCGCCGGCGGCGATCCGGCCGCGCGCGCTGCCGTACGCGATCTGGCGCGGGCCATCGGGCAGGGCGCCATCGGTCTGGTCGATCTGCTGGACATCGATCTGGTGGTTCTGGGCGGCCCCTTCTTCACCGACGAGGCGGCCCCGCTGTACCTCGACCACATCGGGGCGATGGTCAACGACTTCCCCACCGCGCGGCGGCTGCGGCATGTCGAGGTCGAGGCGTCGGTGCTGGGCCCGGAGGCGGCGGCGGTCGGCGCGGCCTCCACCATCTTCCACGCGACGTTCACCCCGCGGCTGGGCAGCAACGCCCTGTGGCGGTCCTCGCAGGCCTCCGGCCGGTTCGTCTGACAGCCGTCGCCGCCCCGCGCTCCCCCACAGGGCGGCCCTGGCCTTACGGGGTCAGACGAGCAGCAGCGACCAGGGCTGGGCGGACAGCGCCTGGTCGAGGACCAGGGAGGCCGCGCCGACGGCGGCGACGTTCTCGCCGAGGGTGGTGGAGACGACCACCGTCGGATGCGTGGCCTTCACGAACGGCGACCCGGCGACCATCGGCTCGATGACGGCGAGAAGCCGGTCGGCGAGCAACTGCCAGGTCGGCCCGCCGAAGACGACGGTGTCGACGTCCAGCAGCGTCGCCGCCGCGCACACGCCCCGGGCGATGCGGATCGCCAGCCGCTCGATGATGCCGTCCGCCTGCGCCTGCCCCGCGGCGGCGAGCTCCGCCAGCCGCCGCAATCCGCCCTGCGCCGCGGCCGGATCCGTCACCGTGTACTCGCTGCCGAGCACGCCCAGCGCGATGGCCTCCTCCACGAGCGCCCGCGTCGAGCAGGCCGCGCCGATCCCACCCACCTCGCCGGCGTTGCCGGACACGCCGCGCAGCACGGTGTCCTCCACCACCAGGCCCATTCCGGAGCCGGTGCCGAGGTAGAAGAAGAGGAGGTTGCGGCTGTCGGTGGCGGCCCCGGTCCAGCGTTCGGCGACGACGGCGGCCGTGACGTCCTTGTCGAGGAGGGCGGGAAGGCCGGTCGCCGCGCTGAGCCGGTCGCGCAGCGGATAGCGGCCCCAGCCGGGCAGTTCGGGCGGGTCCACGACCCAGCCGGCGGTGACGTCGATCGGTCCGGGCGCGGCGATCCCGAGGCCCAGGATCCGCTTGCGGTCCGCGCCGGACTCCGCCACGAGCGCGGACACGGAGCTCGCCATGTCGGCGGCGATCCCGTCGGTGTCGCCGCCTCGCGGAGTACGCCGGCTGCGCTGCGCCACGACGGTGCCGAGCAGGTCCACCAGGACGCAGGTGATGACGGCCGGGTCGAGGTGCACGCCCACCGCGTAACGCGCCGCCGGGACGATCTCAAGGAGGGTGCGGGGCTTGCCGTTGCCGCTGCTGCGCTTGCCCGACTCGCGCGCCAGGCCCTGGTCGAGCAGCCGACGGGTGATGTTGGAGACGGTCTGCGGGGACAGCCTCGTGGCCTGGGCGAGTTCGACGCGGCTCAGCCCGGTGGTGTGCCGCCGAATGGCGTCCAGGATCACGGACTCGTTGAAGTCGCCGACGCGCGGCAGGTTGGTACCACGCCGGATGGCGGGCATGCCCGCGCTCGCCGTCACGCTCGTCGACGTCGCTCCTCCCAAGTGCGGTACGCGGCCTCGGGCGCAGGCAGCCGGATCGTGTCCCGTACGCCGTCGGGCCACGTCACGTCCGCGAGCAGGGTGGTGCCTTCCGCGCGGGTGGCGACCAGCGGCAGCGCGGCGGGGTCGGTGCCGCCGAGGTGGACGAGCGCGATGTGCACCGTACCGTGGGCGACGGGTCCGTTGCTCTCCACGACGGGGGTGGCGGACGCGGCGCCGAGCGCGTTGCTGTCCGAGCCGGACACCACGGCCGCCCTGGGCAGTTCCCGCGCCCCGACGACGACGGAGACCAGCCCCGCCGCGTCCTCGACCCGTGCGGTGGCGCCGTCGGCGCGGCCGGGTGGCGACTGCGGATCGACGGCCAGCGCCCAGCCGCCGACGCGCAGGATTTGTGCCGTTGTCTCGGCGCCCGGTACCGGGTCGATGCGTACGGCCCGTACCTCGACCGATCCGCGCAGCGCGGAGCCGACCGTGATCCAGGGGCCGAGAGCGTACCGGGTGTCGGGCCCGCCGAACGGATCCCAGGTCGCGTCCTCGGGCCAGTGCGCCCGCGAGCGGGAGACCGCCGTGACGCCGTCCACGGAGACCCTGGTCGCCGGACGCCGGTGCGAGGCGCGTCCAGCGGCGTCCAGCAGCACGACCGCGTTGTCCAGCGGGTCAGCGACCGCGCAGGCGCCGGGGCCCGCAGTGGGGTCGCCCTGGGTTTCGGGTGCCGTGTGCGTGGAGTAGGCGAAACGCGCGTAGCAGGGGTCGTCGGCGTGCGGGCGGGCCGGGTCGGCGTGGTCGCCGCCGTGGTTGACCACCCGTACGACACCGTCGGCGGCGGTGCCGGAGACGAGCCAGCCGGGGGCTTGGAGGGTCCGCGTGAAGTCGCCCCGTTCGACGGCGAGCGGGCTCTCCTCCTCGGTCCACACCGGATGGTCCGGCGGCAGGGCGAGGCCGATGAAGCCCTTGCTGGCCCAGTACGGCGAGGCGGGCCCCGAGTACACCTGCAGGACTCCCCGGTAGGGCCGGTGCCAGCCGAGCGTCAGCAGCCCCTCGTCGTCGGTGGCCCCGTGCTCCGTGAAGTGGTCGAGCATCCGGCTCGCGATCGCCCGGGTCTCCCCGGGCGCCAGCGGCGTGGCGTCGAACAGCGCGCCCGTCCACAGCGGGGCCAGCGCGGCGTGCCGGTAGGTGAGCGAGCGGCCCTGGATCAGCGGTGAGCCGTTGGCGCCGACCAACAGCCGCTGGTCTTCGAGGAAGCGGCGCAGCCGGGCCCGGTAGCGGTCGAGGAGCCCGCCGGGCGCCGCATCGCCCAGGATGCGGCAGAACCACAGCGGGTACAGGTGCATCGCCCAGCCGTTGTAGTGGTCGAAGTTGCGCCGCTCGCCGCCCGTGAGCCCGTCGGAGTACCAGCCGTCTCCCGCGTACCAGCCGTCGGTCAGCGCGATGATCCGGTCGAGGTCCTGCTGGCGCCACTGGCCTCCGGCGGTGCGGGCGAACGCCTCGGTGACGCCCTGGAACCAGATCCAGTTGTTGCCGGGCATCGGATCGCCGACCATCGGAGCGAGCCAGTCCAGTACCCGCTGTCTGACCTGGTCGTCGAGGCGGTCCCAGATCAGTGGCCGCGTCTCGTGCAGCGCGAGCACGATCGACGCGGCCTCGACCTTGGCCTGGTTGCACTCGGCGAACGTGGGCCAGCGCTCCGGATTGTCCGGGTCGGTGCCGGCGGCCAGCCCGGCCGCGTACCACCCGGCGAAGTCGTGCGGGTCCTTGCCCTCCGCGCCAGCCAGACGGAAGCCCGCCAGCAGGAAGGTGCGGGCGAAGCCCTCAAGCCCGTCGCTGAGTACACCGCTGACGCTCGGCGGACCGGGCAGCTGGATCAGTGAATGCCCGCCGGTGGCGTACGGGCGTACGGCGAGCAGCAGCTGGTCCGCCGTCCGCTCCCAGTGGGCGCGGTCCTCGGCGGGGATGCGGTTCATGAGCGGCGGATCTCCCATGCCTGTTCGTGGTCGGCGCGAGTATGCGAATCCAAGAGGTCGGGTGTCGGTCACGCCAGGTGCGGTAGCGCTTGGCGGGTGACTTCGCCGGCTCGCCCGCCACCCACCGCGCCACCTCCGCGACCGCGTACTGTCCCAGCCGCTGCAAAAGTTAGTCAATATGATAGACGAACTACCCAGTTATGAGCAGGCGCATTGACGCCTTCTGCCTCAGCAGCCTGCTCGTCCTCGTCACAGATCGCGCGGCGCGACCCCATCGACTAACTCCAGACGATGGATTTACATCACGGCCGCTCGGGCGCCGCCACCCTCTTCGCGACGGTCGAGGCCGAAGCCGGGCAGCTCGGCGGCAGGCCCTCGATGACGGGGATCACTCTCACTTCGGCGAGCGCCCTCGCCTCGCCCTACTCGACCGGCCCGCGCACCGGCCCCCCTCCCGGTCTCCTCAGCCGATCTCGGCTTCCCCAATACCGTCCCTACGTACTGGTGCGATGGGACTACGTGGGTCGCGGGATCTCCGCTCCTCCCCAGGACGGGAATGATCGGCGTAAAAGCCTGTCATTCGCAGCCCTACCGACACACTTATCAGAGCGAGGATCCCTCTCATGCCCATGATCGACGTATACACCTCCCGGGGAGTCATCAAGGACCGAAAGGGACTGGCGCAGGAGCTCGCTCAAGCAGTCATGCGCTGGGAGAAGGTTCCCGTCATTCCGTTCTTCACCGACAACACGGCCGCGTTCGTCCACGAGCTGGACGCGGATGCCTTTTCCACCGCGGGTGGCAGTGCCGACCACGTACGTGTCACCGTGACCACCAACGCCGGCGCCCTCGACAGGGAGCAGCAACTCGGACTGGTCAAGGAGATCTCCGAACTGGTGGCCAAGGCATCCGGAGACCCTTCGCTGTCGGAACGGACCTGGGTCACCCTGACCGAGGCGGTCCCCGGGGGCTGGGGCATCGGCGGTCACGCCTACACCAACGACGAAATCGTCCAGCACGTGCGCAGACTCCTCGGCAAGGAGTAAGAACCCTCCTCGCGTCGTCCGGCGATCGCTGTCAGGAGTGGTGCACCTCACTCAGGTCGAGCCTGACCATCACGTGATCGTGGAGGAGACGCCCGCCAAGCACCGCGCAAGTACGCGCGGCGCTTGGTGGGGCACTCGATCCCGCCCGTTTCCGCGATGTCGTGCCATCGCCCGGTCGTGACTCGTTCCGCAGCTCCTTCTCCCCCGGCACTCCTGGGATCACCCGATCTCGCCGAGCGCGCCGAGGATGACCTGTGCCACTTCGTCCGGGTGGGAAAGCGCGATGGCATGGGAGCCGCCCTCGATCTCGGTGACGGTCGCCCCGATCCTCTTGGCCGCGGCACGCTCGGCGTCCGGGTTGATGGCATGGTCCGCGCCGGCGACGATGAACCAGCTCGGGACCTTCTTCCAGCCCGGCTCGACCGCCAGCAGCTCTCCGAACGCGACGTCGGCCGCAGGTCGCTGGCTGATCGCCAGCACGGCTGCCTCGTCGACCGGCAGATCCGCGCAGAACACCGAGTGGAAGTGCTCGGGCTGAATCTGGAATTCCGTTCCGGTCTCCTCGCCGCGTGGGAACGTACGCGGCAGGAGCGCCGCATCCAGCTCGGCGGGCGGGAAGCCCTCGTTCGAACCCAGGGTGGACACGCCCTGGTCGACGCCGAACGAGGCCACGAACACCAGGCCCTTGACGTTCTCGGCCTTCGCCGACGCGTAGGTGATCACCGGGCCGCCGTAGGAGTGACCGACCAGCAGCACGGGTTCCTCGATCTGCCGCACGAGACTCGCGATGTACTCACCGTCGGCGGTCAGCCCCCGCAGCGGGTTGGGTGCCGCGACCGTCGCCACGCCGGCCGCACTCAGGCGGCTTACGACCCGTGACCAGCTCGAAGCGTCCGCGAACGCGCCGTGCACGAGAACCACGGTGGCGGACGATACGGGTGACGTCATGGTCTTTCTCCTCTCGCTTCTCCCGGCGACCGTGGCCCTGCGGCGGTTCACCGGGTCGGGTGTGGGCGGGCACCGCTCGCACCTTGTCGAAGAGACTGCTCCCGCGATCACCCTCTGACGACAGGCATCGTCCGTCATCCCGCGCGGTGCGTAGTCGACGGCCACCTCTACCGCGTGATCCAGGGCGCGTGATCATGTCCTGTCGCCCGCTACGCTCCGCGCGACGAAGGCCCCCTCGCGGGCGAGCGCCGGCGAGGTCGCCGGTCAACGGGCCGCGACGTGCACCGTGCGTGTTGCCACTTGGACGGCGGGTAAGTCCCACCGGGGGTGGGGGCATTGGACGAATTCGACGTGGTCGTGATCGGTGCGGGTCCCGCGGGCGAGACGGTCGCGGGCAGGTGTGCCGACGGTGGGCTGTCGGTGGCGTTGGTGGAACAGCGGCTGGTGGGAGGCGAGTGCCTGTACTACGGATGCATCCCGAGCAAGGCGCTGATCCGGCCGGGAGACGTGCTCGCGGCCACCCGCCGGGTACCGGGGGCGGCGGAGGCGGTCACCGGCGCCCTTGATTCCCGGGAGGCGTTCGCGCGCCGTGATCAACTGGTCGGCAGGTGGGACGACTCGGCGCAGTTGCCCTATTTCGAGGAGAAGGGGGTCACGTTCGTCCGCGGGGCGGGCCGAATCGCCGACGACCGGGTGGTCGACGTCTCGACCGCCGAGGGCCCCACGCGACGGATGGCGGCGCGCCGGGCGGTGGTGCTGGCCACCGGCACCAGTCCGGCCATCCCGCCCATCGACGGCCTACGCCACATCGAGGTGTGGAGCAACCAGGAAGCGACGGCGGCGAAAGACCTGCCCGAACGGCTGCTGGTGATCGGCGGCGGATTCGTCGGCGCGGAGATGACGCAGGCGTTCCGGCGGCTGGGCTGTCCCGAGGTGACGGTGGTGGAGGAGGCCGAGCGGCTGCTGATGGCGGAGGAACCGTTCGCCGGTGAGCAGGTACGCGCGGCGTTCGAGGCCGAGGACATCGATGTCGTGACGGGCGTCCGCGTGACCGCCGTCGCGCGGACGGACTCCGAGGGGCCACTGACCGCGACACTCGGCGACGGCCGCCGGGTCACCGCCGATGCGATCCTCGTCGCGGTCGGCCGCCGGCCGGAGACCGAGGGCCTCGGCCTGGAGGTCATCGGCCTGACAGCCGGCGGATTCGTCGAGGTCGACGGCTGGATGCGGGCCACGGGCGTGCCGGGTGGCTGGCTGTACGCCGTCGGCGACTGCAACGGCCGCGCGCTGCTGACCCACATGGGCAAGTACCAGGGCCGGCTCGCCGCCGATGTGATCATGGGTAAGGACGTGCCCGGGGCGACCGACGTGGTGCCGCGCGTGATCTTCACCGATCCCCAGGTCTGCGCGGTCGGACTGACCGAGAAGCAGGCCCGCGAGCGCGGCCTGGCGGTGCGGACCGTGACCACCGGCACTGGCGACGTCGATGGGGCCCGGGTGCTGGGTGTGGGGATCACCGGCACGAGCAAGCTCGTCGTCGACGCCGACCGCAAGGTGCTGGCCGGTGCCACCTTCACCGGGCCCGGCATGCAGGAGTTGCTGCACTCGGCCACCATCGCGATCGTCGGCGAGACGTCGCTCGACACGCTGTGGCAGGCGGTGCCTCCGTTTCCCACGGTCAGCGAGGTCTGGCTGCGGCTGCTCGAGAAGTACGGCCTCTAGGTCCCGGCGCCACGGGCCACGGCGGCGATAAGCGCTACTCTGACCGCGTCTGACGGCCTCGTCCGGCGTGCTGACACACTGAGACGAGGGAGGCTGAGGAAGGCAGGTCAGGGTACGTGGTGACACTCACGCTGGTCCTCGTGGTGGGCGCCACGGTCGTGTCGGCGCTGGCCAGGCGGCTGGGCGTGCCGTCACCGATCGCGCTGGTGATCGCCGGGATCCTGGTCAGCCTGGTGCCAGGCCTGCCCGACTACCAGCTGGATCCGGAGCTGGTGCTGTTCGGGTTCCTGCCGCCGCTGCTGTACGCCGAGGCGCTCGACACGAGCCTGCGGGACCTGCGGGCCAACATGCGCTCGATCACGCTGCTGTCGGTCGGTCTGGTGCTGGCCAGCACGATCGCGGTCGGGTATCTGGCGCACGCGCTCGTGCCCGGGCTGCCGCTGGCGGCCGGGTTCGTGCTCGGCGCGATCGTCGCGCCGCCGGACGCGCTCGCGGCGGCCGCGATCGCGAACCGGGTGGGGCTGCCGCGCCGGGTGGTCACCGTACTGGAGGGCGAGAGCCTGCTCAACGACGCCACCGCCCTGGTGGCGTACCGCATCGCGATCGCCGCCGTGGTCACCGGTGTGTTCTCCTACGGCGACGCGGTGCTCGGGTTCCTGCTGGTCAGCGTGATCGGTGTCGGGTTCGGGCTGGCCGTGGGATTCCTCGTCGTCCAGGTGCGGCGCCGGATCGAGGACCCGCTGACGGAGAACACCGTGTCGCTGGTCACCCCGTTCGCGGCCTACCTGGGCGCGGAGACGCTGCACGGCTCGGGCGTGCTCGCGGTGGTGGTGACAGGACTGGTGGTGGCGCGGGCGGCGCCACTGATCGTGTCCAGCACCACCCGGCTGCAGGGGCAGGCGGTCTGGGAGATGATCGCGTACCTGCTGCAGGGCGTCGTGTTCGCGCTCATCGGCCTGCAGCTGCGGCAGATCCTGGCGGGGCTGCACGGTTACTCCGCCGTCGAACTCGCGCTGTACGCGGGCGCGGTGACGCTCACGCTGATCGTCGTACGCATCATGTGGGTGTTCCCGACCATTTACCTGCCGCGGCTGCTCTTCCCGAGCATCCGTGCCCGTGATCCGTCTCCGCCGTGGCAGGCGGCTGTCATCGTGTCCTGGGCGGGGCTGCGCGGCGTGGTGTCGCTGGCCGCCGCGTTCGCCATTCCGCTGACCGCGGGCAGCGCCCCGTTCCCCGGGCGGGACCTGATCCTGTTCCTGACCTTCGCGGTGATCGTGGCGACGCTGGTGCTGCAGGGGCTGACCCTGCCGTGGGTCAGCCGCCGTCTGCGCATCGCAGGCAGGGAGGACGACCTGCCCGCGCTGGAGCAGGCGAGCGCGGAGCACACCACGGCCAGACTGGCCCTGATGCGCCTGGACCAGATCGTGGCCGAGGGTGCGCTGCCCGCCGACGTGGAGCTGCGCCTGCGCAGGGACCTGGAGGAGCGGGCCCGCAAGGCGCACGCCGTACTGGGGCCCGGCGCGGACGACGAGCACCTGCCTGAGCTCGTCGAGGGGGCGGTCACCGCTGCGGCGACCTACGCCGAGGCACGCAGAGAGCTGCTGCGGGTGGAGCGCGAGGAGGCGGTGCGCCTGTGGCAGCGCGGCGAGATCGGCGACGAGGCTCTCCAGGCCGTGCAGCGCAGGCTCGACCTGGAGGAGCAGCAGATCCTCTGATGATCAATACTATGCCGGCGCGATGGCATCGACCTCGATCATGAGATGGCGGGGGCAGCGCAGTGTCGGGTTGGGCCGGTACGGTGGCGGATCGGTGACCAGCCGGGGATTGACCAGCCGGCGGGCCAGCGCGGAGAGTGCCACCTGCGTCTCGATCCGGGCCAGCGGCGCGCCGAAGCAGTTGTGGATGCCGTTGCCGAAGCCGAGGTGCGCATTGTCGGCACGGTCGGGGTCGAAACGGTCCGGGTCGGTGAAGCGTTCGGGGTCGCGGCTGCCGGAGGCGAGGACGAGCGCAAGGGGTGCGCCTTTCGGGATGGTGGTGCCGGCGATGTCGATGTCGGCCAGGGTGCTGCGGGCGGTCAGCATGTGCACCGGTGGTTCGTAGCGCAGAAGTTCCTCGACCAGCGGGATGCTCAGGTCGGGTTCGTGGCGCAGCGACTCGAGCACGTCGGGGTGGCGCAGCAGGGTGAGCAGGCCGTTGGCGATGAGGTTGACGGTGGTCTCGTGGCCGGCGACCAGCAGCAGTCCGGCGGTGTTGAGCAGGTCGGTACGGGCCATCGGCCCGTGCGGGCCGGCGTCGGTGAGCAGGCCGGAGATCAGGTCGTCGCCCGGTCGGAGGACGCGGGCGTCGGCGAGCGTGTTGAGGAATTCGCCCAGTTCGCGGGTGATCTCGCTTCTCCTCTTCTGCCGCTCCTCGAACGTTCCGGTGGTCGGGTCGAAGGCCTCGACGGTGGCGTCGGCCCAGTGGTGGAAGCGCGGCTCGTCCTCGCGTGGCACGCCGAGCAGGTGGCAGATCGCGGCCACGGGCAGCGGGTAGGCGAACTCCGCGACGGCGTCGATGCGGTTCTTGCCGGCGAAGCCGTCGATCAGGCCGTCGGTGACCCCGGCGAGCCAGGGGCGGAGGGCGTCGACGCGCCCGGGCGACTCCGGCGGCCCGAACGGGCGCATCGCCAGTTCCCGCAGCCGGTCGTGGTCGGGCGGGTCAAGGTTGATGAAGGGCAGGAGCAGGGCGGGCCCGCCGGCCGTGGCCTCGGTCACGCCGGGGCTCGGTTGGCGGGGTCGAGGATCTGCTGGTAGAGGCTGGCCTGTGCCATGACGATGCCTTTCGTGAACTCCACGAGCGCACAGCGCGTCCGGAGCGGCCCGGTGGACGGTCGGATCAGCGGCGATGGACGAGCCCGGCGCGGCGCTCGCCGGGATCGTGGCCGGTCACGACAACGGTGGCGTACAGATCACGGACCCGCTGGTCACCGGCCGGGCGGCTGACTTTGTAGCGCTTCAGTTACGCGACGTAGCCGGACGAGGCGCGGCCGAGCAACATGGCGCGCTCCCAACCGTGCCATTACGACCTCTGATCACGGGCGATCTCGGCAGCGGACCCCTTGCGGGTCGTCCCGCGCTGAAGGTGTTTCAACCACAGCACCTGGACACGCGTTCGCCTTACACCGAGGCGATGCGATCTCGCCGGTCGGCCAGCTGACGCCGGGAATGGACGTCGAGTTTCCTGAACACCTTTCGCAGGTGGTAGTCCACGGTGTGCACGCTGAGGTAAAGCTGGGTCGCGATCTCCGCGTTCGTGGCCCCGCCGGCCGCCAGGCGGGCGACCCGCGCTTCCTGGGTGGTCAGGTCGCTGCCACGGCTGTGTGCGTCCCCGCCGTGCTGCACCGGATCGCCGGCCGCGGAAAGCTCCTGTGCCGTTCTGGCCGCGTAGCCTTGAGCGCCCATGGCGTCGAAGAGCTCGTAGGCGAGCCGCAGTTCGTACCGCGCATCCTTGGTTCTGCGCTCACGGCGCAGCCACTCCCCGTAGAGCTGATGGCTCCGCGCCCTGCGCAACGGGCCCCGGGTGTTCTCATGATGCTGTATGGCCCGCAGATACAGCTCTTCCGCCGCCGAGGCGTCGGCTGCCGTCAGCGCCTGCGCGCGGGCAAGGTCACCGAGCAGGCCTGGAACGGGGGTCGTGCCGGCGAGCCGGGACAGGCGTTCCAGCAGCTCGGCCGCGTCGTCGGCCTTGCCGCAGCGGGTCGCCGCCTCCACCATGTCGACGAGGGCGAACTTGAGCTGGCTGGTGTCCCCGATCTTGTCTTCCAGGCTCAGGAATGCCTCGTGATACCGGCCCTGGCTCAGCTCGATCACGCTGCGAGCGTAGTCACAGAAGACCAGCTGGTACCCCTGGCCGGTGCGGATGGTGTGCTCCTGGACGGCTTCAGCCAGCGTACGTGCCTCCTCGAATCGGCCGCGCCACGCGGCGACGAGCAGGGCACCGAGGTAGAGCTGCGAGCCTCGCGCCTCTTCCAGCGCCGCATGCTGGTCGAACAGGCGCTCCGACTCCGCGAGGCGTCCGGCGATCAGCTCGGACAGCGCCGTGTGGCTGAGCGCCAGGGCCATCGGGATGACGGCCCTCTGCCGCCGGGCTTCCGTCTTCAGGCGCCAGGCGAGTTCGTGCAGTGCGATGTCGTCGCCGAGGATGGTCGCGTGCGAGCAGGCCGCGGCCAGCCACTGGAAGAGTTCGGGCGCCGTCGATTCCTCGTGCCGTACCGCCTCGATGGCCTGCCGCAGCCTCGGGCCTGCGCTCCCGAGTCCTTCGAGATGTACCGCCGTGTCGGCTTCGAGGACCACGTCGCCCGTTGTGACCGGCATCCCGGCGGGCAGCGGGAGAGAGCGGGCCGTCTCTACCACGCCGAGCCGCGATGCCCCCTGCGGCGCGAGCGAGCCGCTGATCTGCGCCTGGACGAGCGCTTCCACGAGGATGTCGCGGGCAAGACGGATGTCGACGGGGCCCAGCTCCCGAGCCGCCGTCAACAGGGCATGGGTCGCCGCCGCCGGCGCGCCGGTAAGACGGTGGATCCGCGCTTGAACGCGTTGTACCAGGCTGTTGTAACGCCGGTCCGCGCGGTAGGCGGCCGCTTCGTCGAGCAGGGCCTGGGCCCGTCCGGGTGAGCCGCCCACGGCGCCGGTCTCCGCCGCCCCCAGGAGGCGACGCGAGCGGGTGGGCAGGTCCGACGACAAGGACGCGGCTCGTGCCAGCAGCGTCGAACTGCCGGACCAGCCACCGCGGTCGCGGGCGCGCTCTGCGGCGCGCTCGAGTTCGGTGGCCACGTTGTCGTCCGGGCCGGTGGCCGCAGCCGCCAGGTGCCAGGCGCGCAGGTCGATCTCGCCGAGGTCTCCCGCGACATCGGCCAGGGCGGCGTGAACCCTCGCGCGCTGCGCCAGCGGGGCGCCGTAGTAGACGGCCGAACGGATCAATGGGTGGCGGAACCTGACCGTCTCCCGGATCGACAGGAGCTCGCGCTCCTCAGCGGCCGCCGCGGCACTCGCGTCGAAGCCGAGCTCTGGACCGGCCCGCCACAGGACGTTCGGATCACTGGTGGGATCGGCCGCGGAGGCGAGTAGCAAAGTCCGCGTCTGCGGTGGCAGCGCCACCGCTTCGCGTAGGTAGGCCTTTTCGAGGGCGCGGCCGAGCGGAACGGGCTCGGGCAGCGGCGCCTGACCGCTGAGCTGATCGGTACTCAGTTCCCGGGCCGCCTCGATCAAGGCGAGGGGGTTGCCCCCGGTGGAGGCGACAACTCGGCCGCGGACGTCCGGATCGAGGACCCCGGAGACCACCGATTCCAGCAGCCGCCCGGCCGGTTCGGTGGCCAGGCCGGTTACGGGCAGCTCAGGCAGCCCAGCCAGGTGGTCGACGCGGTCCGTCCGGTCCCGGACGGCGAACACCATCGCGACGGAGTCCGCGTACAGCCGGCGGGCCACGAAAGTGAGCACCGCGGCGGACTCCTCGTCGAGCCAGTGGGCGTCATCGACCAGACACAGCAGGGGCCTGTCGTCGGCGCGCACGGCCAGCAACCCGAGCGAGGCGAGCGCGACGAGGAAACGGTCGGGCGGATCGGTCCGTTCCTGAAGTCCGAAGACCTGACAGAGCGCGTCGCGCTGCGGATCGGGCAGCTTGGGCAGTTGCGCCAGATGCGGCCTGAGCAGGTGGTGCAGCGCGGCGAACCCGAGCTCGGCCTCGGATTCCACGGCGTCGAAGCGCATGAGCTCGAAGCCGGCGGCCGTGGACTGAAGGTGATCGAGCAGCGCGCTCTTGCCGGTCCCGGGCCCGCCTCGCAGTACGGCGACCGCGCTCATCCCCTGCCGGGCATCGTCGAGCGCCGCCGCCAGCCGACCGCATTCCTCGTCCCGTCCGAACAGCTCGTCCACTGGTCAACCCTAGGTGCTGAGGAGGGGGCCGGCTTCCGCTTTCCCCTGGCACGGTTGAGCCCGATCATCGGACCCGTGCCGTCCATAGTGGCCAACGCTGAGGCCCTTGTCCAACTACCGCAGTAGCTGCGGGAACGGCCTTTGGACGGCCCTCCGCCGCTGTGCGCGGCCGGTGGCTGATCAGGTGAGCGTGTCGTAGCGTCGGAGTTCGGCGCCGGCATAGTCGACGACTGCCTGATCGGCGGCCACGGCCTGGCGCAAGCGGTCGATGAGCGCAGGAAGGCTTGCGGCGGGCAGCGCGCAGGTCATCTCACTCGCGGGCAGACCAGTGCGGACCCGGCTGATCGCGCATCCCGGGCTGACCGCGATCTGGCCGCTGTAGGCGAGTGGAATGATCTGGCATTGCGGCCTGGTGGCGAACCGCAGGTCTGGGCATGCGCCCTGGAGTGTCATGAGCGAGGACGGCGAGAGCCGGACGAGCACGACATCCGGGCTGGTGGCCGCCGCGAGTGGCTCGTAGCGGATCGACGCCGGCCGGATCGGCAGGTGCGCGACGGCCGCGAGGTCTTCCGGGGTGATCCATCCGCTGCTGATCAGGGCTGCGGTGTCAGGCCCGGACACCGCGGCGGCCAGGTCGATGAGGCCGTGTGTGTAGCTTCCGGTGCTGCAATTGGCGTGGTCCGCAGGGCGCGTGTCGAGGGGGCGCCGCTGGGCCGGTTCCCAGAAGCAGCAGCCTGCGGGCTGTGCGGCGAGCCCCTCGCCGCCGGCGGTGGCGGGCTCTGTGCCGAACGTGATCGCGACCGGCGGATGAGTCAGGCCGAGGAGTTCGATGAGCGAGGCCGCCAGAGCGGGCATCTGCGTCATGGTGCGGCACCTTTCATGCGCGGGACTCGCGTTCTCCGGAGCCGTCGCCCGGAAAGGCGATGCGGATCTGGTGCTCGCCGATGTCCAGGTCGAGCTGGATGGAGTTGCCGCTGGTGACGTGCCAGCCGGACCAGTCGTGGCCGTCGACGGTGATCGATACCTCAGCCGGGCCGGGCAGTCGGTCGATGGTGAAGCTGGTGGGATCTCCTCGCCGGGAGGGTGTGGCGGCCGTGGTCTCGATGGTGAGCACGTGCCGGGCCATGTCGTTCTGGGCCCGGCGGACGCCGATGCTCGGGTAGTCGATACCGCGGAGAACCGGTTCCGAGGCCGAGGCGGGTTGGGGCTCGTTGAAGACCCGCCACCAGGCTCCCGGGCCGGCGCACTCGGTCAGCATCATCGTGGCGTTGAGCTGTCCGCGGGGCCAGGTGGAGTCGTAGCCGAACCAGAAGGCGAAACGGTCGTTCTCTTCGCCGAAGAACCGGGGCTGGAAGTCACGTTCGGCGATGGCCCGGATGCGGTCCTCGGTGCCGGTGTCCCCGACCTCGCGTGCCATCCACAAGGCCGTGCACAGCTGGTGCGGGTCGAGGTCGAGCTTGCTCAGGGGTTCATCCGGGTCGTTCCAGCCGAGTCTGCGCATCGACAGCTCGTACAGCCAGGCGGCGAACTCGCGGTCCTGCGGGTACAGGTACAACAGGCAAGGAAGCGCGTCGTAGGCCACCAAGGGCCCAGGCAGCGACATGCGGCGTTGTTCCACCGGATCGTAGTAGAACGCGAACGTGTCCAGCTCGCCGGTGCGCGTCAGGCTAATGTAGTGTCGGCGGGCGTAGTCGACCCAACGTGGGAACGGCTCGTGCAGGGTGGTTCCGAACAGCGCGTCGTAGAGCTTCAGCCCGAGCCCGGCGGCGCTGACGCAGAATGGCCAGATCTTGGTGTTCTCGCAGTGCGGGCCCTGCGGACGGGTCCGGAACTGGGCGGAGATGAACTCCGCCATGCGCTTGTGGGTCCAGGTGAACTGGCGGTTCTGGTACCCGGTGATGTCGAGTGGCCGGCCCTCGCCGGGCTCATCGGATACGTAGCGGCGTATTCCGAGCAACAGGTTCAGCCAGCCCCGGTAGAACAGGTTGCCGTCGGCGCCGACCGGATCCGGCTGCAGTCCCCACGGCTCGACCCCGTTTCCGGTCCATCCCGGCATCGCGTAGCGGCCGCGAAGCGGCTCGGGGATATTGGCCAGCCACTCGGGCGGGTAGCGGTCCACGCCGGGATCGGGCCCGATCAGCGTGCACCAGTCAACTGCGCCCCAGAACGAGACATAGCGGCGGATGAGCTCGTCCGCGATCCGGGTGTAAGCCTCCCGCCACGCCGGGGTCGCTTCGAGCATCAGCGGAAGGACGTACCCCATATATGCGACGTCGAACCGGGGGAAGGCGCACATCGGTGGCACGCTGTAGCGATCCCACCACGCGTGAGGTTCGCCCAGGTCGCTCCAGTCGTCATCAGTCGTCGCCTTGTCCCACATGAACCGCAGCCACCCCAGCGTACGGTCGTTCAGGCCGGCCGCCGGCTTTCCGGCCACGAGCGTCTCGGCACGCCTGCTCATCACGGCTCCCGCAGCGGTTCGCCGTTGGCTCCGCGTACGATCCACAGCTTGGCGCGCGAGTTCCAGGCACCGGTCCAGCGCGGATCCAGTTGCCGCACCGCCGGCTCAATCGTGATCTTCTCGGCGCCGTTCGAGGCTGGGTCGTGTGCCAGGTACGCGCCCGGCAGAGCCCGCCGACGAGGACCCGTCCGGCCGACGGCCACCAGCTTCCGGGTCAGGCCATGGAACCACACCAGGATCATCGCGCTGCCCTCGATGCGGACGGCTCCGTGCATCAGGTCGCCCATGATGCGGTCGATCGCACGTGGCGAGGTCAGGGCACGAAGCGCCTGGCCGCTGCTGGTGAACCGGACGGCGAGGTCGGGAGCCTCGGCCCGTCCGGGCCTCACGGACACGAGGCGCCGCCGGCTGTCGAAAACCCAGTGCCTCGCGACACCGTCGTCGGTGGAGATCTCGACCGTGAGGCTGCGCGTGATCTGCGACCGGACCGCGGCACTGAACCGGGACGCCAGCGCGAGCCCATGTCCGAGCCACCACAGCAGCACCCGTAGCCCGGCCACGAGCGCCGGACCAGACCCTCGTGGTCGCGCGTGCAGCAGCCGGTGGGCGATGTCCATCACGCGGCTCTTTCCTCGCCGGCCCCGGACAGGAAGCTGTGTACCAGCTCGGCGAATTGCTCGGGCCACTGGAACAAGAAGCCGTGGCCGGAGTCGGGGTAGATCCGGACGCGCGCGTTGGGCAGGTGCCTGGCCATCAGCCAGGCGTTCGGGGTCGGGATCATGATGTCGTTGTCACCGGCGGCGATCAGAACCGGCTGGGTGATCCCGGCCAGCCGGCTCAACCTGGACGGGGCGGAGATGCCCCATTCGGTGATGGCGTCGAACTGGGCGTCCCGGGCCTGCAGGCCGGCGGGCTTGTCGCGGCCGTCCTCGCGGGCGGCGCACCGTCGCAGGAACTCCCGGCCTTCCTGCTGGCTGGTCGGGGTGATCTCGAAGAACAGGGGCAGCAGGTCCTCCGGACGGTTGTGCGCGACGTTGGCGAGGGCCGCGACGTCGTTGATCCAGCCGTGCATGAGCTCGCCGCTCTGCGGTCCGGTGCCGGCCAGCACGAGCCGGCGGACCAGCTGGGGGCGGAGCAGGGTCAGTTCCTGGGCGATCATCCCGCCGATGGAGAACCCGAGCAGGTCGATCCGGGGCAGCCCGAGCGCGTCGGTGAAGGCGATGATGTCACGGGCCATCTCGGTGATGGTGCGCGGCACCGTCCCCGAGGACAGGCCGATCCCGGCGTTGTCCACCGTGATGACCTCGCGGTCGGACGCGAGGGCGCCCAGCAGCAGCGGATCCCAGTCGTCCAGGTTGCCGCGGAAGTGCTGCAGCATCACCAGCGGGAGTACGCCGGAGGGCGAAGTGCCGAACCGCCGGTAGGCGTAGCTGACCCCGTTGTCTGCCTCAACCGACTGGTTCGGGGCAGTCAGCGCGATATCGCAGGTCGCCATGATCATCTCTTCGGTTTTCGTCGACATGACCATCTCTTCTCTTCAAGACCTTCTCAAATGTCGGCAACGAGCTGGCCGGCGTTTCCCGCTTCCCAGGGATGTCACCCGAAATGACGGGCCGAGACCGACCCCGGCCCGGACAGAAGGTCCTTATTTGGCACCCTTCTAGGCGGACTACCCGCTGGTGGTGACGTCATACATGCGATCGTCCGCGCGCGCCCCAGCGGGAGCCGAACCTCGCAGAACAGGTATGATCAGCACAAAAGCCGCAAAAGGTCAGAAATGCCCAGTGGCTGCCGCTTCGCTCTTCCAAGCCGACACGAGGAGGAAGACGCTGTGGACATCAAGAACTCGACCGCGCTCGTGACCGGCGCCAACCGCGGCTTCGGCCGGCATCTCGCCGCACAACTGCTCGTCCGTGGAGCCGCCAAGGTGTATGCCACCGCCCGCGATCCATCCACCGTGGACCTGCCTGGCGTCGTACCGCTGCGGCTGGACATCACGGATCAAGCTTCCGTAGCCGAGGCTGCACGGGCTGCTCCCGATGTCACGCTGTTGATCAATAACGCGGGCATCAGTACCCGCGTGGGCCTGGTCAAAGGCGACCTCGCGGACATCAAGCGGGAGATGGACACACACTTCTTCGGCACCCTGGCGGTAACCCGCGCGTTCGCCCCGATACTGGCCAGGAACGGCGGCGGTGCGATCCTCAACGTGCTCTCCGTGCTCTCCTGGATCCACCACCCCGACTACGGCGGGTACTGCGCGGCCAAGGCCGCCGAATGGGCGATGACGAACGTGATCCGGCAGGAGCTGTCACCCGCCGGCATCGAGGTGACTGCACTCCATGTCGGCTACATGGACACGGACATGGCCGAAGACGTCGCCCCTGCCGGCAAGCTCGACCCCGCGGCGGTGGCCGCGGCCGCGCTCGACGGTGTCCAGGCACGCGCGCCCGAGGTCCTCGTCGGCGACAGAACCCGCCAGGTCAAGGCTGCCCTGTCCGGCGGACTTGACCTGCTGTATCCCGATGTTGCGGTAGCGAGCCCCCGCTGAGCAGACCTGGGCACAGGTCCTGCCGCACGCGGTTGACGACGCCTGCTTCCGCCGTGGGCCGTCTGGCGGCGTGGCGTCAGGACAGGTGCCTGCGGAACCAGTCGCGCGCCGCCGCGCTGGACTCCTGGAACCTGGACAGATAGGGATCGAAGTGGCCGCCTGGCAGCAACGCCAGCTGCTTCGGCTCAAGCGCGCGCTCGTAGGCCGCGAGCGCCAGGTCCGTGAGGGTGATGGTGTCGTGGTCGGCGACCACGAGCAGCAGCGGGGTGGGCGAGACCCGGCTGATCCAGGCGCCGGGCTCGTACATGCGGGCGGCGCGCGTGGAGCGCAGGGTCACCTGGTTCTCCCAGGCACCCGGGGGCAGCGGCTGGAGGTAGAGGTCGATCGCCTCCTTGCCCCGGTACGCCGCCGCCACGGCGGGGTCGTCGCTGACGACCGCCTGCGTGCTGGGCGGCTCGCCGCGGAACTGAGCCCGCTCGTCCTCGGCGAACGCCTCCTCCAGGCCGGCGACGGCATCCGGCGGGACGCGGCGCAGGCCCTGCTCGTATCCGCTGATCGTGGGCACCTGCGCGACCACGCACCGCAGGCGCCGATCCGTGGCGCCGAGGACGATGGCGTGGCCGCCGGCGTAGCTGGTGCCCCACAGGCCGATCCGGTCGGCGTCGACCTCGGGCCGGCTCTCCAGGAAGGAGATGGCGCGGCGCCAGTCGGCGATCTGCTGCCAAGGGTCCACATCCTGGCGGGGCAGCCCCTCGCTGGCTCCGAACGTGCGGTGGTCGTGAAGGAGCACCACGAAGCCGTCCCCGGCGATGGCCTCGGCGAAGCGCTCCAGCCCGTGCTCCTTCACCCCGGCGAAACCGTGGGCCATGGTGACCGCCGGGTGCGGCCCGGGGCCGTCCGGAGCGAACAGCCAGCCGCGCAGCGTGACGCGGCCCTCCGCGCTGAATGCGATGTCGGTGCGTTGCGTCATGCGCCTTCCCTCTCGTAAGGCCTCAGCCTGCGGCGCCGGCTATCGGTCGTCGGCAAGGAAGTTCGCCGGGTCGATGCGACCGCGCAGGCGCTCCCGCAGCTCGGCGGAGAAGCGGAGTACGGCGCCGAGCGGGCGATGGTGGATCGCCGCGCGAACAATCCGGCCGCGCTCGTTCTTGGTCAGGATGGTCACGCCCCGGATCTGCGTCCCGCCGAATGCCGTGGCCTCCCACTCCAGGAAGGTGTGCGGCCCGCTGGAGCCCTCGCGGGTGAACACCAGCGAGTCGTAGATGTCGCTGGCCGCTTCCATCACCTGCTCGACCTGCCCACGGCCCTCGATCGGCCGCGTGAGCGCGCTACCCTCCAGTACGACGTCCTCGGCGAAAGCTTTCGCGAAAGAGGCAGCGGACTTCTCGGCGAAGGCCGAGATCCACTGCTGAGGCCGCACACTGCGCGTCCTGTCGCCCACGGGATGTGCCTTGGCCAGGAGCGCGTCCAGCAGAGCAGCGACGGCAGCCGGCCGCTCGATGTGCACCCAGTGCCCGGCCCTGTCGACCGTGACCTTCTCGCCTGTGCCGAACCGCTTCAACACCCTGTCGGCGACCATGTCCTCGGTGACGAATCCGTCGTCGGCGCCGCGGATCGCCAGCACGGGACCCAGGTAGCGGCTCGGCCGCTCCCCGTCCGGGTGGCCGGCGTTCCAGCAGTCCACCAGCGCGCGCACCACCTCGGGCCGCACCCGGCCGCCGATCACGGCGAGCCTGTCCAGATCTGCCTCGCCGAGGCCGGTGGACAGCTGCTGCCGGAGCGCTCGCTGCGCCTGAGGGTCGCCGCCCAGCCTGCGGAAGGGCTCGACCGCCTCATCGGGCAACCGTGTGCCGGCGAGCGGAACGGGCGACACCAGTACCAGGCCGAGGGTGCGCTCGGGACGGGCGGCGGCCACCAGTTCCACGACCGGCGCGGCCATGCTCTGCCCGATGAGCACCGCCGGCGTGCCGAGGACATCGACCACGGCCCCGACCTCCGAGGCGAACCGGTCCAGCGTGAACGGGCCGCTCGCATCCGTGCGCTCACCCATACCGGCCAGGTCGAGATGCACCGTCTCGACACCCTCGCTCCCGAGCTCCGCGATTACCGCGTCCCAGACATACTGGTCGTCGAGGAATCCGTGGACGAAGACCAGTGCCCGATCACCCGCGCCGTTCCGCTGGAACCTGATGTCTGTGTCAGCGATGCGATCGATCCGCATGGGGTTCACTCCTTCGCACGACGCTCGCCGAGTCCGGTCTCCACGAACGCCGGCGCCACGTCATCGAGCCTGGCGCGGTGGCCGTGGAGCTCCTCTCATGACAGGAGTGCCAACGCGCTGTACCAGAGCGGGCTCACGTTGAGCCGATCCGGATAGAGCTGCAGCATCTGGTCGTAAAACTCTCGCGGGCTTGGTTTTGCCGCCAGTAGGCGCCGCGCGTCAAGCAGGTAGGCGCGGGTCTGCTCCAGGATCGAAGGGTCGTCGGGTAGATCTCTGTTCTTGTGGCCGGCGACGACTGCGCGCGGGCGCAGGGCGGCAACGGTGTCAAGTGCGGCGAGCCACTTCTCGAACCCGCCGCCGGCGCTTTCCAGCAGGTACTGGTGAACTCCGTTGTATGCGACGTCACCGGCCACGACGAGGCCGATCGACGGCACGTGCAGGACAGTGGTGTCGTCGGTGTCGGTGTGGCCGGTCTCCACCGCCAGCAGGCGGTGGCCCTCCAGCTCGAACCCTCCTGCGGGAATCACCTGGTACACCACGGGACTGTCGGGAATGAGCCCGGGAAAGTCCACGTCCCACATTTGTTCGCGTCCTTCGGTCGCCTGCTTGCGCATCAGGCGGATCGTGCCCTCGGTCGCATACGGCACGGCGCCGGGGAACCTTTTCAGCAGCAGATCGGTACCGAACCAGTGGTCGCCGTGCCCGTGGGTGGCGTAGACATAGGCCAGCCGTTTGCCCCACTGCTCGATCCAGTCGCCGACCGCCTGCACCTGCTCGCGCGTGAAGGGCGGGTCGACCAGGACAGCGTCCGTCTGGCCCAGGATCAGGGTGGATGCCAGTGGCGAGGACACGATCGGACCTCCGTCGGGCAATCGCATGGATCGTTGACGGGGCACCCCGTCGGCGACCAGAACGTCGTAGCGCAGCTCCGTCACGTCACACCTCCGGGCTCTGTGACCGCTCGCCACGAGTAGAGGCGGGCGATGATCTGCTGCTTCGGGAGCCGCAAGCCCGATCCTCGCTACATCTTTCCGGGGACAAGGAACACCTTTCCCTGCCTGCCCTTCTGCTCGGCCTGGGCTACGGCGTCTTCGATCTCGTCGAGCGAGTATTTACGCCCGAGGGAGGTTTCAATGGTTCCCTCGCGCATCAGCGAAACGATGTCTTCCCCCAGCTGCCGTCGTTCTGCGTCGGTGAGTCTCGGGAGCCAGTAGCCGAGCCAGAAGACCTCGAGAGTACGGCGGCCCGCCAGGATGTAGCGCGGATCCTGACCGACCCGGATCGGCTCCCCCGTAAGGGATCCGTAGACCAGCATGCGGCCATCCTCATGGAGCGCCTGGAAAATCTGGGTGCCGGTTTCTCCGACCACGGGATCGATGGCGTACTTGACGCCTTCCGGCCCGACGATACTCCGGACCTGTTCGTCGATCGGCCCCTCGGTGGACACGATGACGGCGTCGGCTCCCAGGCGTTCCAGTTCGGCCGCCGCTTCGCGTCTGCGGACGACATTCACGGTACGGATGCCGTCGCGCTTGGCCAACCTGATGACCATGCGTCCCAGTTCGGAGCCTGCCGCGGACTGGAGGAGCCACTCACCTCTGGGGACCGCCAGCACTCGGCGGACCATGAGGATCGCGGAGGCCGGATTGATGACGAAGGAGGCCACCTGCTCATCGGGGATCTCATCGGGTACCGGGAACAGGTCACCCGCGGGGACGACCGCATATTCCGCCCAGTTTCCCCCTTGGCCATTGACAACCGACAGCCGCTGTCCGACAGCGAGGTTCTTCACGCCGGGCCCGACAGCGTCCACGATGCCGACGCCTTCAAATCCGACCGGCGCTGGAAACCGAGCTTCGACGCCTGCGTAGTATCCCCGTACATACAGGAGATCGGACGGGTTCACCGGGGTCGCCAGAATACGAACCCTTACTTGCCCGTTCCCCGGCTCCGGGAAAGGCACGTCCTCGGTTTCGAGAACCTTGGACGGCTCACCATGTTGAGCGATTCGGATGGCTTTCATCTCTCAGCCCCCCGATCGCCGGAGTCGTAGCCGTCGACGGCGCGCCTCGCATATCCCGGCCGCCCGGTCGACTCACGGATCGGACACCTCTTCAGGTCCGGCGCCGTATATGAAAGATCGCTTACAGTAGTCGACGTTGCGCCGCCGACACGCTCGATCACGGACATCACCACTTCCCCCCGAAGAAGCGAATGGCCCTACGGGCCACTACTCCCCAAAAGACCCCTCCTTACTCGCGAGGTGAGGAACCCGAGCCGGGCGCCGGTCAGCCTTTGGCAGATCTGGCCGAGCCCCAGAGCGCTCCCGGGTTGACTCGGGTCGGGTGCAGTTCCAGCATGCCGCGGTAGAGGTCGAGGGTGGTCGTGGTGCGCTCGGCGAGCGTCTCGAAGTCGTGGATGTACTTCGGATGTTCCTCGGGTCGTCGGGGCGGTCGGGGCGCTTGTGTCCTGCGACGACCGCCTGAGGGTCCAGCGCGGCGATGATGTCAAGTGCCCGTAGCCAGGCCCGGCGGCCTTCGGCGGGCGATTCGGCGAGGTAGAGGTGGACATCGTTGTAGACGGCGTCGCCGGCCACGACCAACCCGATGGACCGCGCGTACAGGCACGTGGTGTCGTCGGTGTCGGTGTGCCCGAGCCCCACGACGACGAGTTCGTCGCCTTCCAGCTCCAGCCGGTCGCCGGCCAGCGGCTCGGCCGCGACGAGCTTGTCGGGGATCTGGCCGGGGAAGCGGGTGTTCCAGAACGACGCGACGAACTCCGGCGCCATCTGCTTCTTCATCTGTGCCACCACGGCCGGTGTGGCGACGGCGCGGGCACGCGGGAAGCGGTCGAGGAGGACACCCAGCCCGAACCAGTGATCACCGTGCCCATGGGTGACGAAGACCGTGGTGAGATTTTTGCCGCTCGCGGCGACCCAGTCCGCCAACCGGCCGGCCTGCTCGTCGGTCATCAGCGCGTCGACCAGCACCGCGTCCCGCTCGCCTGTGATCAGTGTCGCCGTGATCGGCGACCACATGCGTCTGGGCAGGTCGGGCGGCAGGTCTGAGATCTCCGTCGGGATCGACGGTGCCGTGTGAACGCTCCAGCTCAGCGGTGCGCCAGACATGATCATTTCCTCGGATTCCTCGTTGGCCATCACGTAACTGCCGGTAAGGCCTCTATGCCCTCGACTGCCGAAGCCCTATTCGGCGCCCGTGGCCCTGTCACGCGCGCCGCGGAGGCGGCCATGCTCGGCATGCCGGTGTCTACCTGCCTGACGCGGCTCAACGACCTTCATGGGGAATCGCCGGTTCGGCCGTTCAGGTACTGGCGCGCGGCGTCGAGAATGTCCCGGGAGAGAGCAGCGTCGTCGCTGGCTCGGGCGAGGAGGAGGGCGCCGACGAGAGTGGACAGTTCGGCGAGCGCAAGACTCCTGTTCGTGTCGGCATCGTCGTTGTCGTCGAGCCGCTGGAAGTCGTCGAAGAGGTTACGCAGGCCGGCGGTGAAGGCAGTGCGTACCGGGGCGCCGGGCTCGGCACGAGCGGCATCGACGACAAGACCGGCGGCGGCGCAGCCTTTGGCGGGATGGTCGCGGTGGAGCTCGGACAGGTAGGTCGCCAGGTACGTGGTCCGGGCCGACCGTTCGGCCGAGTGTGCACCGGCGGCCTGAACCTGGTCGACGAGCTGCTCCATGGCCCGGCTGCGCTCGGCGAACGCCGCCGTGATCGCTTGGGCGATCAGGTCGTCCTTGGAGGAGAAGTGGCGGTAGAAGCCGCCGTGGGTCAGCCCGGCGGCGGCCATCGCCTGGGGGACGCTGACCTGGTCAGCGCCCCTTTCACGGATCAGCCTGGAGGTGTTGTCGATCACCTGCCGCTTGTGCTCCTCGGCCGCGGCTCGTGACATGCGGGGCATGGATGCCTTCCCTTTCTTCGGCTTGCAAGGACCACCAGGCCGGTGACGCCGGGGTGCCCCCACTTTCCCACTTCGTTTAGATGATGATAATAATCTAAACGGCAGGTGGGCCTCCCACGGCCGAGGGCCCTTGCCGGCTCACCTGACTTCCGAAGCATTTCAAACATGACGGCCTGTGGATCGCAGGCACCAGCCCGGGCGCCGAGCAAACCCCCGATGGGCGGCGCATTAAGGAGAACAACCCCCATGACTCCATCCGCAGTTCCCGGAGGAGCCGCAGGCATGGCCGTCCCCGTGCCGTCTGCCAAACTGACGCACCGACAGATTCTGACCATCCTCAGCGGCCTGTTGCTGGGGGTGTTCCTCGCGGCGCTCGATCAGACCATCGTGAGCACCTCGATCCGGACGATCTCCGACGATCTGCATGGACTCAGCCATCAGGCGTGGGTCACCACCGCATACCTGATCACGTCGACGATCACCACGCCGTTGTACGGGAAGCTGTCCGACATCTACGGGCGCAAACCGTTCTTCCTGGCCGCCATCAGCATCTTCATCGTCGGCTCGGCCGCGTGCACACTCTCCGCGTCCATGACCGAGTTGGCAGGGTTCCGCGCCTTCCAGGGCATCGGCGCGGGCGGCCTGACGTCGCTGGCGATGGCGATCATCGGCGATATGGTCTCGCCGCGCGAGCGCGCCCGGTACCAGGGCTACATCCTTGCGACGTTCGGCTGCTCGAGCGTGCTCGGCCCGCTGATCGGGGGCTTCCTGGCGGGACAGGGACACATTCTCGCCATCACAGGCTGGCGGTGGGTCTTCCTCGTCAACGTCCCGGTCGGCCTCGTCGCCCTCTACGTGGTCGCAAGGGTGCTGGACCTTCCGCACGCCCGACGCGAGCACCGCATCGACTGGTGGGGCGCCGCCACCTTCGCCGTCGGCGTCGTGCCGCTGCTGCTCGTCGCCGAGCAGGGCCAGAGCTGGGGCTGGACCTCGGCCCAATCGATCGTCTGCTACACGGTTGCCGCGATCGGCCTGGTGGTGTGGGTCTGCGTCGAACGGGCGATGGGTGACGAGGCGCTCCTGCCGATGCGACTCTTCGGCAGCGCCATGTTCAGCAAAATGAGCCTGCTCTCCGTGCTTGTCGGGATGGGCATGTTCGGTGGAATGATCACGATCCCGCTGTACCTGCAGATCGTGAGGGGTGTCACCCCCACCCAGTCGGGGCTGCTGATGCTGCCACTTTCGGTCGGCATGCTCCTCTCCATCCTGGTAGCGGGTCGCATTATCCGTAAGACCGGCAAGTACAAGATCTTCCCCGTCGTCGGCTCCGCGCTGATGGCCACGGCGATGGTGCTCCTGCACTACCGGGTGCAGTGGGACACCGCACTGCCGGAGACCGTGGGCTACATGGTCCTGTTCGGCGCCGGACTGGGCGGCTGCTTTCAGGTCCTCATGCTGGCCATGCAGAACGCCGTCGGGCCCAAGGACATGGGGGTCGCGACCGCATCAGCCACCTTCTTCCGGCAGATGGGCGGCACCGCCGCCGCGGCGATCTTCCTCTCCGTGCTGTTCAGCACCGTCGGCGACAAGATCAGCTCGGCCTTCCGGGCGGCGTACCAGAGGGGTGGGGTGAGCGAAGCGCTCCACGACCCCGCCGTGCTCTCCAACCCGGCGAACGCCCCGGTGCTGGACATGCTCCAGCGCCCCCAGAGCTCCGGCAGGCCAGGCTCGGGAGTGCTGGAGAACTCCTCATTCATCCAGCACCTCGACCCCCGGCTCGCCGAGCCGTTCAAAGTCGGCTTCACGGACTCACTCCACGTCGTCTTCCTGATCGTGGCCGCTGTGATGATCCTCGCCTTCCTGGTGGCGGCATGGACCAAAGAGGTGCCGCTGCGCACGATGTCCGGCCTGGAGGCGCGGGCCGCCGCGGAGAGCAGCGGTCCAGCGTCCGGCACTCGGCTCCCGCAGAGCTGAGGCAACGTCACCGCAAACCTCCGACCACTACAGCCCCTCTATTCGTCGCATATGTCACTACATATCCATAGCCCTTTCCCGAGAATGTCGCTGCCAGCAGGGCTTATGTGATGAATATTGATGGATTTTGTAGGTTTCTTATCCATTAATTAGCTCTTGACTCTCAAAAACATCCAATGTTAACTGCGCGTTACATGCCACTTCCTAACCCCCCAAAAGGTGAGCATGGTGAAGAGGTTGTTACGCTCCCTCCCCCTGGCAGCGCTCCTCAGCGCGTTGCTGTCCGG
>NZ_JBFAWA010000063.1:0-45208 GCF_040680035.1 Nonomuraea sp. NPDC052116
TGGCCGCGGCCGTCGGCGGCGTGGTGGCGCCCGCACTGGTGTATCTGGCGGTCGCCGGCGGAACGGCGGCCAGGGGGTGGGCGATCCCGACGGCCACCGACATCGCCTTCGCGCTGGCGGTGCTCGCGGTGATCGGCCGCTCCCTGCCGGACGCGCTGCGCACGTTCCTGCTGACCCTGGCGGTGGTGGACGACCTGATCGCCATCATCATCATCGCCATCTTCTACACCTCGCACCTGTCGGTGCTCCCGCTGCTGGCAGCTGTCGTGCCGCTGGCGGTCTTCGCCGTACTGGTACGACGGGGCGTACGCGCGTGGTGGCTGCTGCTGCCCCTGGCGTTCGCCTGCTGGGCACTGGTGCACGCCTCAGGGGTGCACGCCACCGTGGCCGGCGTGTTGCTGGCGTTGACCGTCCCCGTGCTGTCCCGGACACCGCCGGGCGGCACCGGGACCGGTACGGCGGACAGGCGGGGGCTGGCCGAGCACTTCGAGCACCTGTTCCGGCCGCTGTCCGCCGGTGTGGCCGTGCCCGTTTTCGCGTTCTTCTCCGCCGGGGTCAGCCTCGGTGGCCTCAGCGGGCTGGCCGGAGCGCTGAGCGACCCTGTGGCGATGGGGATCGTGACGGGACTGCTGGTCGGCAAGCCGGTCGGCATCCTGGCCGCCACCTGGTTGGTGGCCCGCTTCACCCGCGCCACCTTGGACGAAGGGCTGGCCTGGATCGACATGGCCGGGCTGGCCGTCCTAGCCGGCATCGGGTTCACCGTGTCGCTGTTGATCGGGGAACTGGCGTTCGGCACGGGCGAGGCCGACGCACGGGTCAAGATCGCGATCCTGGCCGGTTCCCTGGCCGCCGCCTTGCTGGCCACGATGATCCTTCGGCTGCGTGCCCGCGTCTACCGGCGGATCCACCAGGCCGAGACCGCCGACTCCGACCACGACGGGATTCCCGACCTCTACCAGCAGCCCTAGTTCTTCGCCCGCTGCACAAGCACCCCGCCCGGACCGGTACCCCGGCCTCCAGGCCCAGGGGAGGTTGCTGTCATGAATGCGTCTGCTGGGTGGGCGGATACAGGCCGGCCTGGCGGTAGACGGCGGTGAGGTAGCGCAGCATCTCGGCGGCGTCCGGCGGATCCGGCTGCAGCACGCGATAGGTCACGGCCCCGGCCATCATGTCGATCAGCACGTCCAGGTCGGTGTCGGGGGCCACCATGCCGTCCTGCTGGGCGCGCCGGAGCATGGCGGCGGCCAGCTCTCGGCGGGGCAGGATGTAGTGCTTCCAGTAGACGGCCATCAGCGATGGATGGCTCACGGCGGAGCCCATGATGCGGGCGACCAGTGCGCGGAAGTCGGGGCTCGCGGCCATCTCGGCCGCTGCGGGAAGGATGTGCTCGACGATGGCCTGCGGCGGTAGGGCGGAGACGTCGGCGGCCGACGGTGTCACCTCGTCGCTGACCCACCGTTCGATGGCCTGGGCGAGCAGGTCCTCTTTGGTGCTCCAGCGGCGGTAGACGGTCAGCTTTCCCACCCCGGCGCGCTTGGCGATCTGTTCGATGCTGGTGCCCTCGACGCCGCGCTCGACGAACAGCTCCAGCGCGGCGTTCAGGATCGCGGTGTCGGTCTCGGGGTCGCGCGGGCGTCCGCGCCCTCGGGTGGCGGTCATCCGAGGGCTCCGTCCAGCCAGCGGGCGAGCTCGGCGGGGCCGCCCTTGCAGGCCAGGTGGGCGTCCGGGCGTACGAGCATGGCGAGCCCGCCTGCGGGCCCTGCGGCGCGGAGGCTGACCACCTGGTCGCCGAGCCGCTGCCGGGCTGCCTCGAAGGCGGGCTGATCGCCGAGCACGGCCCACTTCCCGCGCAGCTCGGCGTGCAAGCGTGTGCGGCTGCCGTCGGGGCGTTCGCAGGCCAGGTCGCCGATGCGGTCGCCGGGGCGGGGCTTGCGACCGCGCCCACCGAGCGGGCCGCGCCGGTAGCTCACCCACAGCTGGGAGGTCGTGTACGTGGTCCAGCGCTGGATCCATGCCTGGTTGAACACCCGCATCAGCACCTGGTCGCGCAGGAGGCGGCCGAGCGGGCTGCCGGCGATGTTGACCTTGGTGGCGGCGGTGCTGCCGCGCAAGACCTGGGTGGCCAGCGGGCGGCGTTCGGCCTGGTAGGTGTCGAGCAGGCGCTCCGCGGCCAACCCCTGCACGACCAGGGCCAGCTTCCAGGCGAGGTTCTCGGCGTCGCCGAGCCCGGTCAGCATGCCCTGCCCGCCGAACGGAGCATGCACGTGTGCGGCATCCCCGGCCAGCAGGATGCGCCCGTCGCGATAGGTGTCGGCCAGCCGCCGGTGGACGCTGAACAACGACGCCCAGGTGACGTCGTGCAGACGCAGACCGGTCAGGCCGGTGCGTTCGGGCAGGATGCGTCGCATGCGTTCGGCGATCTGTTCCTCGCCGGGTTTGTCGTCGCGGAAGGTGGCGTCGTAGGCGAGCAGCCGCCACTGATCGCCCGGCATCGGCATGGCGCCCAGCACGCCGTCGGGGTGCGCCCAGCCGCTGGTGCCCGACCGGTCCAGCTCGGGGTCGAGGCGGCCGTCGACTAGCAGGAACCGCTCGCTGACCTTCACCCCGGGAAAGCGAATCCCCGCCAGCTTACGAACCGCGCTGCCGCTTCCGTCGCAGCCCACCAGCCAGCCCGCCCGGGCGGTGCTCCCATCGGCCAGCACCGCGGTGACCCCGGCCGCGTCCTGGTCCAAGGTTGTCAGTCTCTTGTCCCATTCCGGCTGTCCGCCCAGTTCGGCAAGTCGCTCACGCAGCCGCGCCTCGACCCTGGCCTGAGAGATCACCATCGGCGGAGCCGCGGTGCCCAGCCCTGGGTCGCCGAACCGGATCTTCATCATCGGACGGTCCCCCGCGTACGTGGTGATGGCCATCGCCCGCACCGACTCCTCCGGCAGATCGCCGAGAGCATCCAGCCGGTCCAGCACCTCCGAGCCGCGAGCGTGCACGAAGTTCGCCCGGGACGTGGTGGCCGGTCCCGCTGCCTTGTCGATCACGCGTACCGAGACGCCGTACTGCAGCAACGCGCACGCCGTCGCCAGGCCCACCGGCCCGGCGCCGACCACCAGAACATCGGTCTCCATGATCAGCCTCAATTTATTAACGGAACGGGATCGTAAACATAATCCATCAACTACTCCGGTGTGTCCAGAGGGGGTGTCTTGCTGCAGATGAGGGGTCGCTGTGGCCCACTCTGTCCACCTGTGGGTGCTGACGCTGGTCAGAGGAGGTAGCGCAGCCACAGGTACGGGGCGACCAGGGCGACGGTGACCGCCGTGACGATCAGGCCGTACTTGGTGAACTGCCAGAAGCTGATCGGCGTGCCGTTGCGGGCGGCGATGCCGAGAACGACGACGTTGGCCGCGGCACCGACCGCGGTGGCGTTGCCGCCGAGGTCGGCACCGAAGGCCAGCGCCCACCACAGCACGTCGTGCCCACCGTTGGCCTGGACGAGTTGCTCCACGATGGGGCTCATCGTGGCGACATAGGGGATGTTGTCCACGATGGCCGACAGCGCGGCCGAGACGCCCAGCAGTCCCAGGGCGGTGGCCTCCGGTTGCCCGCTGGTGACCGAGACGGCGGCTCGCGACAGTTCCTTGATGACGCCGGTCTCGACCAGAGCGCCGACCATGACGAACAGACCGGCGAAGAACACCAGCGTGGGCCACTCGACCTCGGCGATGGCCTCTTCGGTGGTCACCTTGGTCGCGGCCACCAGCACGCCCGCGCCCAGCAGCGCGACCACCGAGGGCTCGTAGTGCAGCACCGGGTGCAGCACGAACGCGGCCATCACCAACGCCAGCACGGCCAGCGACTGCCACAGCAGCCGCCGGTCGGCGATCGCCTCCCGCTCGTCCAGCGCCATGACGGACTCGGCGCGTTCGGGGTCGTAGCGGAATGACCGGCCGAACATCAGCCAGCACAACCCCACGAACACCGCCGTCAGAACGATGACCATCGGGGCCATGTGGGCAAGGAAGTCGTTGAAGGTCAGGCCCCCGCGGCTGGCGATGATGATGTTCGGCGGGTCGCCGACCAGGGTGGCCGCGCCGCCGATGTTGGAGGCCATCGCCTCGGCGATCAGGAAGGGCACCGGGTTGACGGCGAGCCGTTCGCACACCAGGAACGTCACCGGTGCGACCAGCAGCACGGTGGTCACGTTGTCCAGCAGCGCCGAGGCCACAGCGGTGATCAGCACCAGCAGCACCATCAACCGGAACGGCCGGCCCCGGGCACGCTTGGCGGCCCAGATGGCGAGGTATTCGAAGACGCCGGTCTGCTTGAGGACACCGACGATGATCATCATGCCCAGCAGGAGGAAGATGACGTTCCAGTCGATCCCGGCGTGCCGGGAGAAGAACGCCGCCTCGCCCTTGGTGGCATGGATCAGCAGCATGATTCCCGCGCCGCCGAGCGCGGCCGCGACTCGGTGGACCTTTTCGGTGGCGATCAGTGCGTACGCGACCAGGAAGACCGCCACGCTCACCCACGCGAGCACGCTCATATCGGGAGCACCCGGTCCAGCAGTGCCTGCAGCGTCACCGCCCCGATCAGCCGCCGGTACTCGTCGACGACGGCGACCAGCGGGCTGTGGGTGCGGGCCATCAGCGCGGCCAGTTCCAACACGGTCGCCTCAGGGTCGGCGACCGGGAGTTCGCGCGGCTGCCGTGGCAGGGCGTCGCGTACGGTACGGTCGTGCAGCTCGCGCAGGAAGGCGTCGGCGTGGGCCTCGTCCACCACCCGCGCCAGCGCCGGATCGTCCTGGCAGTAGCCGGGCACGGCCAGACGCAGCACCTGCGTGCCGGGCAGGATCGTGACCGGCGAGTCTCCGCCGTCGACCACGATGAGACCCGGCAGGTCCTGCTCGGCCAGCAACCTGGCCGCGTCGATCACGGGAGAATCCAGGCGGACCGTGGGGAAGTCGGTAAGCAACTCTCGGGCGCGCACCGGCACATCCTTCGCTCAACGGGGACAGAACGTGCCGACCAGACTTCCCGGCTCACCTGTAGACAACGTATCAAGGCCTGTCAAGATCGCCGCGAGCGGATCGGCAGTTCACCGCCCCGTTCACCGTGAAGGCGGCCGTCGGCGCCGTCAAGAATCCGTCTGTTCGCTTGACACGGCCGCTGCTAAGGTGAGCGTCGGTGCGCCGGGAAGTCTGGTCGGCAAGATCGCGATAGCTGGACCGACCGGAGGCGTTCCATGATGTGTTCTTCGCGGTGCCCCTGATGAGCGCGTTACTGACGGCGTTCGCGGGCGTGCTGCTGCTGGCTGTGCTGCTGTCCAGCCTGGCCCACCGCACCATCCTGTCCACGGCCGCGCTGTTCCTGGTGGCCGGGTTCGTCCTCGGCGACGGGGTGTTGGGCGTGGTCTCGCTCAAGCCGGGCGACGAGCTGGTGGCGACGCTGGCCGAGCTGGCTCTGTTCACCGTGCTGTTCACCGACGGAATGCGGGTGGGCTGGCCGGAGCTGCGCAGCGCCTGGAGACTGCCGGGGCGGGCGCTCGGCTGGGGACTGCCGCTCACCCTGGTCATCACCGCCGTGGGTGCGCACTACCTTGTGGGGCTGGGCTGGGTCGAATCTCTGCTGATCGGCGCCATCCTGGCGCCCACCGACCCGGTCTTCGCCGCCGCCCTGGTCGGCAACGAGAAGGTGCCACCCCGGCTGCGGCAGCTGCTCAACGTCGAGTCGGGGGTCAACGACGGGCTCGCGCTGCCGTTCGTCATTCTCTTCCTGGCCATCGCCTCCGGAGCGCAGAACCTGCACCTGGGCGAGCTCAGTCTGGAGCTCGGCCTTGGCGTGCTCATCGGAGTCGTCATCCCCTGGGCGGCGATCAAACTGGAGCAGACGCGCTGGTTCTCCGCCTCGACGCAGTACGAACCGCTCAACGCCCTGGCCATCGGCCTGCTCGTGCTCGCCGTCGGCAAGGCCACACACGGCAACCTGTTCCTGGCCGCCTTCTTCGCCGGCATCACCGTCGCCACCATCGGGCAGCGGCAACGTGAGTCGTTCGAGCACTTCGGCGAGCTCATCGCCGAAGTTTTCAAGCTGGCCGCGCTGCTGGTGTTCGGCGCGCTCATCACCCCGTCCCTGCTCGGGTCGGTCGGTTGGCAGGGATGGCTGTTCGCGATCCTCGCCCTCGTGCTCGCCCGGCCGGCGGCCATCTGGTTGTCGTTCCTGCGATCGGGGCTGTCGGTGCGCGAGCAGGCGGCGGTGGCCTGGTTCGGCCCCAAGGGCTTCGCCTCCGTCGTGTACGGGCTGCTCGTGCTCGGCTCCGGCATCGCGCCCGCCGAGCAGGTGTTCCAGCTCGTCGCGGTGACCATCGTGGCCTCGATCCTGCTGCACTCCTCGACCGACATCGTGGTGGCGCGCTGGTTCGATGACGAGCGTGAGGTGCCGGCCTGGTACGGGAGCGTCACCCGCAAGATGCGCCGACGGGAGTGACCGTGCCGGGGCTGATCCGCCGGCTCGTCCCGGATATCTGCCCGTCCCCCTTTCACACAAGGAGGTGTCATGGTGTCCACTTCCCGCGCAGCCTTTTCCGAGCGCGCTACCGTCGTCGCGCGCCTGCCGGCGGGCCCGGTGGAATACCGGCTGGAGGGCGATGGTCCCAGGACGGTCGTGGTGTTCCACGGCGGTCACATGCGGGCAGGGCTGGCGCTGGGGGAGGAGGTCTTCGCCGACGCCGGTCTCACGGTGCTGGCGCCCTCGCGCCCCGGTTACGGGCGTACGCCGATGACCACGGGCACCACGCCGGCCGGCTTCGCCGACGCCACCGCCCAGCTGTGCCAGACCTTAGGCATCGAACGCCTGGCCGCAGTGGTGGGGATTTCGGCCGGCGGGCGTACCGCGCTGACCATGGTCGCCCGCCACCCGCACCTGGTCGAGCGCGTCATCCTGCAAAGCGCCGTCGGATTCCTGCCCTGGCCCGACCGGCTGACCCCGCTGGGCGGCCGGGTGGTGTTCAATGCCCGGGTGGAGGCCGGTACCTGGGCGATCCTGCGGTCCCTGGTCCGCCTCGCACCGTCCCTGGGGCTGCGCCTGCTGCTCCATGACCTGTCAATCCTGCCCGCCCGCCAGGTCCTGGCGGGCCTGTCTGCCGCCGAGCGGGCCACGCTGGCCGGACTGTTCACAGTGATGCGCTCCGGAAGCGGCTTCGTCGCCGACATGCTCCCCGTGCCGGACTGCGCCGCGCAGGTCAGCCAGCCCACGCTGGTCATCGCCACCCGCAACGACCGGTCAGTGCCCTTCGCTCACGCCGAGTCCTTGGCTGCGGCGATGCCGAATGCCGAACTGGTGGACACCCGGGCCGACAGCCACATGATCTGGTTCGGCCCTGACCACCCCCGCATCGCCGCGAAGATCCGTGATTTCCTCGCCGCAGGCTGAGCGCGGCTACCGCTTCTCGGCATAGACGAAGCGTTCGAGGTCGGACACCAGCAGCTCACGACCCACCGGCTCCAGGTAGCGGGCCCGATATTCGGCGGCGCCGACCTGCTCACGCTCCACCCAGCCATAGCTCGCCAGCAGGCCGCCGACCTCTCCCGGAGCCAGACCGAACCGCCACAGCCGCCGCTTGACCACGAACTCCTCGTGCAGCGCCATAGCCCCGTGGCCGCCACCGTCCAAGAAATCCCGCAGCACGTAGGTGAACAGCAGCCGGCTGCCTGCCGCGGCCTGGGACAAGAACGCCAAGGTGGCGAGAACCCCCTCCTCGGTCAGGTACTGCGTGACCGCCTCCCACACGAACACCGCCGGCCTCCCAGTCTGGAACCCGTGCTCGGCCAGCACTTCCCCCAGATCGTCGGTCTCGAAGTCGACACCGATCAGCCGCACGTGTTCCGGCACGCCGCCGGACAGTGTTTGCAGCCGCTGCTGTTTGTCCTCGACGTTCGCCGGCAGGTCCAGCTCATAGGCGCGCCCGCCGGACGGCGTCAGATGGCAGGCACGGGTGTCCAGCCCCGCCCCGAGCACCACCACCTGCGTGATCCCGGTATGGAAGGCCTCAGTGACCTTGTCGTCGGCGTACCGCTTGCGGCACAGCACGGCGCCCCAGATCCCCGGTGCGCGTTTCTCCGATGCTGCGATCATCCATCGGCGCACGGCAGGCCATCGGCATGCCCGGACGGCTGCGCGCATGGTCATGGGCAGGAGCCCGATCGCCAGCCCGTCCTCGATCAGGCGCCGGCCGGGCGGCTCGTACTGCTCGGCGGCGGCGATCATCATGGGGCCGAGCGCGGTCTGCGCCGCCGCGGGCCGCCGCGTCATGCCTCATCCCTCCGATCGGCCCGTGCCTGCGATGGTGGCAGTGGGGCGTCGTCGAACACCTTTGCCATCCACTCGAACGTGGCGTGCGCCTGATGCATCCGCCCGGCACGGTCCTCCTCCTGGCCGGTCAGCGCCAGTCCATCCCGGGTGATGTCCAAGAACGCGGCGATCCCGGCGACCTGCCGACGCACCACAACCGTCCAAGCGTCCTCGGCCATCCGGTAGTAGACGGTCCGCTCGCCTGGCCGGGTCCGCCAGTCGAGGAAGCCCATGCTGGTCAGGAGCCGCAGGTTCGAGGTCAGCGAGGCGCGGCTGGCGCCGATGGCGTCGCTGATCTGCCCGGCGGACTGCTCGGGCGGATCGCAGATCATCAGCCAGCCCAGCACCCGCCCGGCGATCGGCGGCACCCCGTCGCGCGCCAGGTACATGGCGACCCGCTCCACCCACTCCAGCAGTTGCTCTTGTTCGGTCACGCCCGATCCGCCTCCCATTGCAGTTATTTCAGTATGCGCTAAAATCCATGTATTGATCAAAGATACGCCTCAACCAAGGGGCGTGCTGTTGGTGAGCCGGGAAGCCTGGTCGGCCCGTGACCTGCGGTTGCGGAGAACGGAGGACTTTCCTATGGCCACGCGTACTCTCACGGTGCTGATCGGCAGCGGCGTCGCCGCCGGTGTGCTCGTACCGGTGCTGTTATGGGCCGACGGCGCCACCCGCCCCGGCTACAGCCTCTGGCACCACGGCGCCAGCCAGCTCGGCACCGGCGAACGTGCTTGGCTGCAGACGGCCAACTTCGTGCTCGGCGGGCTGCTCCTGCTGGCCTTCGCGGCCGGGCTACGCCGGGTCTTGCGCGGCGGCCACGGCGCCACCTGGGGACCGGTACTGATCGCGGTCGCGGCGACCGGGATGATCGTGGCCGGGCTGGTGCCCACCGATCCAGCCCTGGGTTATCCGCCCGGGCAGCCGGCCTCGACCACCGGCGGGCTCACCACCAGCGGCCTCATCCACCAGGCAGCCGGCTTCGCCCTGTTCGCCGGGTTAAGCGCCGCCGCGTTCGTGCTGGCCCGGCGCCTGGGACGGCAGAGTCGCGCCTGGGTTGTCAACTCGCGCCTGTCCGGCTCCCTGATCATCACCTTCGCCTTCGCCGCGGGCATCGCCTACCGCCTCGATGTCCTGGGCCTGTGGCGTCCGGCCCCCGCGGGCCTGCTTGAACACCTCTCTTTGCTGACCGGCTTTGGCTGGATCACCGCGGTGGGCGTTCATCTCCTGCGCAGCAACGTCCCCGGAGGTCCGACCACACCTCCGGCAGGCACCCAACATCCGCTTCACCAGGCACCATGACCGGCGCTGACCACCTGGGTCAGCGCTTCCCGGATGGTGGTCAAGTCGGCGATTCGTGCGTCCACCTCGGTGATCTTGGCCTGGGCGCGGGCGCGCAGGTCGGGGGTGGGGTGGCCGGGCCGGCCGGTGTCGATCAGCTCGGCCACCTCCGCCAGGGTGAAGCCGAGCCGCTGGGCGGCTTTGATCACGGTCAGCAGGGCGACGGTTTCGGGTGGGTAGGCGCGGTGCCCGCCGGGGCTGCGCGCCGGTTCGGCGATCAGCCCGCGGCGTTCGTAGTAGCGCAGGGTCTGGAGGTTGATTCCGGCCTGTTCGGCCTGCGGTGGGTTGAAGGCGCCGTGCAGGTGAGGGACGGCCCAGACGTTCCTGGCCGAAGGGAAGTCCTGGGGCATCCGGACGCCGGGCGGGTCCCCGGGAACGGTGCGCCACAAGGTGACGTCGACCGCCGGCTGCAGCAGGTGCGTGGTGGGCAGGTGGTTGCGGTAGCGGACCACCACCGGGCGGTTCCGTCGCGCTACCAGCGTCGGCCCCAGGTAGCCCAGGCCGATCGGTCCGTCTTCGCCCGCGGCCCAATATCCCCAGGCCTGCCCGGGCGGCAGGTCACGGTGGAAACGCCAGGGAGCCTGCAGCATCGTCAGCTCGTAGTAGTCCGCCCCGGGGTATGCCGACCGCTGCGGCTCCGGTATCGGCAGGCGCGGCACCGCGTCGACGTACTTGGCCAGGGAGATCTCCCCATCGAGCGGCGTGGCGCGTTACTTTCCGTAGCCGCCTGACCACTTCCCCTCATGCGGACATACATCCAAAAGCGCGCATCACGGCCCGCCTGGTCTCTATTGACAGCGAACTTAGGCAGGTCGCTGGATCGCCCGTCGTAGGCCGTATGTGGCGGCGCCAACGGTCAGCACCGCTACTCCCGCGATCACTGAGGAAAGCGGCAAGGCGAAAGCGAGGGTCAAACAGCCGGCCAAGCCGACGGCGGGTATCAGCCGCACGGGGCGGCCCTCGCCGGGTGTGAGGGTCCAGGCGCTGGCGTTGGCGATGGCGTAGTAGACCAGCACGCCGAAGGAGGAGAAGCCGATCGCGCCGCGCAGGTCAGCCGTACCGGCCAGGATCGCCACGATGGCGCCGATGACCAGCTCGGCGCGGTGGGGGACCTTGAAGCGGGGGTGGACGGCGGCCAGCACGTGCGGCAGGTGCCGGTCGCGGGCCATGGCCAGCGTGGTGCGGGAGACACCCAGGATCAGCGCCAGCAGCGAGCCGGTCGCGGCCACCGCCGCGCCCACGCTGACCAGCGGTGCCAGGGCGGGCAGCCCGGCGGCGCGCACGGCCTCGGCCAGCGGGGCGGTCGCCCGGCCCAGACCTGTGCTGCCCAGCACGGTCAGCGCCGCCACCGCGACCGCTGCGTACACCACCAGGGTCAGGCCGAGCGCGAGCGGGATGGCCCTGGGGATGATCCGGGCCGGGTCGCGGACCTCCTCGCCCAGCGTGGCGATGCGGGCATACCCGGCGAAGGCGAAGAACAGCAGACCTGCCGCCTGCAGTGTCCCGGCGACAGTGGCATCAGAGGCCACATCCAAGCGTGTGGCGTTCGCGGCGCCGGAGGTGAGGCAGATGACCGCAACCGCAGCCAGCACGGCCACCACCACGGCGACGATCGCTCTGGTCAGCCAGACCGTCTTGTGCATCCCGGCGTAGTTGACCGCGGTGAGCGCCACCACGGCGGTCACCGCGACAGCGTGCGCGTGCTCGGGCCAGAGGTAGGAGCCGACGGTCAGCGCCATCGCCGCGCACGAGGCGGTCTTGCCGACCACGAATCCCCATCCGGCCAGGTAGCCCCAGAAGTCCCCCAGACGCTCTCGCCCGTAGACGTAGGTGCCGCCGGAGGCGGGGTAGCGGGCGGCCAGACGGGCCGAGGAGGTCGCGTTGCAGTACGCGACCACCGCGGCGAGCATCAGCCCGAGCAGCAGCCCCGAACCGGCGGCGCGGGCGGCCGGCGCGAAGGCGGCGAAGACGCCGGCGCCGATCATCGAGCCGAGTCCGATGACGACCGCGTCGGCCAGGCCCAGGCGGCGCTCCAGTTGCCCCTGACCGGTGGGGGCGGGTGTGCCTGCCACGGCGACCTCCCATTGGAACGGATCCCGATCTCGGGTCACGAGACTGCTTGGCTGGGGGTGCGGCGTTGTGCACGCCGACGAACAGCATCTAGGTACGTGCGGTGAGCCGATCGGCTCACCCATGGGACATATGGCTTCGGGCCCGTTGTTCAGAGGCGTCGCTCAGGACGCGGGCCGATGGGCGGGCTGGAACAGTTCGATCAGGTTGCCGGCGGGGTCGGCGAGCAGGATCTGGCGCCCGCCGGGGCCGGAGACCACGTCGCTGTGGAACGACAGATCCGCGTCGCGCAGCCGGGCGATCTCGGTGTCCAGGTCGTCGACGATCAGGTGGATGCGGTTGCGGCCCGCGCCTGCGGCCTGGTCGGGGGTGGCACGGGCACCGGAGCTGGTGGGCCCGGACAGCAACAGCCGCAGCGGCCCGCGTACCACGTCGGCGAAGGCGGGCGCCGCGCTGAAGTTCAGGGTGAAGCCGAGGTGAGTGGTGTAGAAGTCGATGGCCGCTTGGACGTCGTCGACGATGTAACGGACGCTGGCGACCTGGTCGGCTGCTGTCATGGCTGAACCTCCCGGTGCGGGGTGGGCAAAAGGATGGGCTGCAGGTATCGGATGCGGCGGTCGATCTCCGCGGCGGTACGGTCGAAGGCGGGATAGCTGTCCCGGGCCGTGTTGTCGCCGTTGGCGGCGGCGGGGTCGGGGATGCTCCAGTGCAGGCGTTGCGGGTGGTCGTCGAAGTCGCGGCAGACCTCGCGGACCTTGTCGCACAGGCTGATCACATAGTCGAAGCGGCGGCCGGTCATCGTGTCCAGACGCCGTGGGCGCTGGTCGGCGATGTCGATGCCGTACTTCTGGCGCAGCACTCGCACGGCGTCGGGGTGCAGGTGCGTTTTGGGGTGGCTGCCGGCGCTGGTCACCTCGGCGCGGTTGCCGACGCGGTGGCGCAGCAGGGCCTCGGCGATGGGTGAACGGGCGCTGTTACCGGTGCACATGAACAGCACGGAAGGCACCGCCGATGTTCCTGCCGCTTTCGCCGGCTCGGCGGGGAGCAGACGCAGCGCGGGATGCAGGGCGGCACCGGCGGCGGCCATTGCGTGCGCACATTGCTCCAGGTCCAGGTGGTAGTAGCTGTCGCGGCCGTCGAAACTGCTGCGGCGGGCCTCGACCAGCCCGGCCGAGCGCAGGAGCCGCAGATGGTAGGAGACCAGGTTCTGCGGCTGGCCGAGCAGGGTGACGAGCTCCCGCACGCGCAGATCGCTGCGTGCCAGTTCGCTCAGGAGCCGCCAGCGCACCTCATGGGCGGCCAACCGGACGAACGGCGGCGGAACGGTTTGACCGGGCACCATGCTTCGGATAATACATCAAACTGGTTTGATGGAATTTCGGTGGGTGCGCTGACATCACCGAGGACCGTTCATCGCAGGCCGCAGCGTCAGTAGGGCCAGGTCTTTCGGGATGGGCATGGGTTGGGTGAGCCCGACGGTGGCGCGGCCGGTGTTGCCCTCCGGGTAGCGGCCGAGCGCGGAGCCGGGCGCGGCGACGATGATCCGGATCACTTGGCCGATCGCCTCACGCCGGTCACGTTGGCGTACGGCGAGGGCGAACATGGCGACATGGTTGGCGGTGTGCGGCCAGGGCCACGGCTGGGAGATGATGTGCGCCCGTTCCAGGTGCCGCCAGCGCGCCGCATCGTCGGTGGCGGTGCGGGCGGCGCGCATCTCGAAGCGGTAGGCGGCGCGTATGCGGGCGGGCATCGGGCGGCCGATCATAGGGAATCCTCTGAGATGGGCGAGCAGCAACCGTCGGTGCAGGCGCCGGCCGCGATCGGCAGGAGTGTCCTGCCGGCCGGGGCGAGCGGTGCGGCGACCGGTTGCGGTGTCGGCTGCGGGGCTGTACGCGCGGCGCGGGCGGCGGCGCGCAGTGCGGCGTGGTGGGGCAGGCGGGTGCGCCGTCCGGCGCGCAGGCCGTTGGCGATGACCAGGACCTCGGCCAGTTCGTGCGTGGCGACCACGGTGGCCAGGCCGAGCACGCCGGTGGCGGCCAGCGGCACGAGGGTGATGAGGATGCCGCCGGACATCAGCAGGTTCTGGATGAAGATGGCGCGGGCGGCCCGGGTGTGGGCGATGGCGTCGGGCAGGCGGCGCAGGTCCTCGCCCATGAGGGCGATGTCGGCGGCCTCGATGGCGACGTCGCTGCCCATGGCGCCCATGGCGATGCCGACCTCGGCGGTGGCCAGGGCGGGGGCGTCGTTGATTCCGTCGCCGACCATGGCCACCGGTCCGCGGGCCTGCAGTTCGGTGACGATGCGGGCCTTGTCGGCGGGCAGGAGTTCGGCGTGGACGTCGGTGATGCCGGCGTCGGCGGCGATCGCGGCGGCGGTGCGGGCGTTGTCGCCGGTGAGCATGACGACCTCGACGCCTTGCCGCTTGAGCTGGGCGACGGCTTCGGCGGCTTCGGGGCGGACTTCATCGCGTACGGCGACTGCGCCAAGCAGGATGTTGTCGTGTTCGACGAGGACGACGGTCGCGCCGGCGTCCTGCAGCCGGGTCACGTCGTCGGCGAGCGGGCCGGGCTCGATGAAACCAGGTTTGCCCAGCCGGGCGGGACGGCCGCCGACCGTGCCGCGCAGCCCACTGCCGGGTACGGCCGCCACCTCGTCGGCCGGTCGTGGGGCGGGGCGGGCGGCGAGGATCGCGGTGGCCAGCGGATGCTCGCTGCGGGCCTCCAGCGCGGCGGCCACATCCAGGACGTGGTCGCGTTCGGTGGCCGGAGCTGTGATGACGTCGATGACGGCGGGCTCGTTGCGGGTCAGGGTGCCGGTCTTGTCCAGGGCCACGATCTTGACCTTGCCCAGCGCCTCGACCGCGGCGCCGCCCTTGACGAGCACGCCTGCCTTGGAGGCGGAGCCGATGGCGGCGATCACGGCGACCGGTACGGACAGGGCGAACGCGCAGGGGGCGGCGGCGACCAGCACCACCAGGGCGCGCTCGATCCACACGTCGGGTTCGCCCAGCAGGCTGCCCAGGCCGGCCACCAGCGCGGCCAGCACGAGCACGCCGGGCACCAGTGGGCGGGCGAAGCGCTCGGCCAGGCGCTGGCTGGTGCCCTTGCGCTCCTGGGCCTCGTGCACGATGTGGACGAGGCGGGCCAGCGAGTTGTCGCGGGCGGTGGCGGTGACGATGATCTCCAGTGCTCCGGTGCCGTTGACCGTCCCGGCGAAGACCTCCGTACCGGGACCGACCTCGACGGGCACCGATTCGCCGGTGACGACCGAGGTGTCGAGGGCGCTGCGGCCGGAGGTGACCACGCCGTCGGTGGCGATCTTCTCGCCCGGCCGTACCAGCAGCACGTCGCCGACGCGCAGGTCGGTGGGCGAGACCTCGGATTCGGCGCCGTCGCGCAGCACGCGCGCGGTCGGGGGCACCAGGTCCAGCAGGGCGCGCAGGCCGTGCCGGGTGCGGGCCACCGCGTAGCCTTCCAGCCCTTCGGCGATGGAGAACAGGAACGCCAGCGTGGCGGCCTCGCCGTACTCGCCCAATGCGACGGCGCCGATGGCGGCGATGGTCATGAGCAGGCCGACGCCGAGCCGTCCCCGCATCAGAGCGCGCAGAGTGCCGGGGACGAAGGTGGCCGCGCCGACCACCAGCGCCGCCAGTCGCAGTGCCGTCGCCCACCTGTCCGACGCCGGCAGGGCGGCCAGCAACAGCACCCCGGAGGTGGCGGCCGCCTGCAGTTCGCGCACCTGCCAGATCGCCGAGGGAGTCGTTGCGGTCTCGATGTCCGGGGTGGTGGTGGCGCAGCATGCGTCAGACATGGCCTGCCTCTTCCCCTGGGAGCGGGTCGCTCTGCGCCGTGCAGGAGTAGTCGCCGGGCGTGCAGGGCTCGCCGGAGGGGGTGGTCTCGGCCTGGTCGACGAGCAGTACGAGGGAGGCCAGCTCGGCCAGGGCGTGCGCCAGCTTGGGGTCAGCCAACTCGTAGCGCACGCGGCGGCCCACCGGCACGGTGCGCACCAGCCCGCAGCCGCGCAGGCAGGCCAGGTGGTTGGACACGTTGCCGCGGGTCATGCCGAGCCGCTCGGCCAGGTCGGCGGGGTAGGCGGGCTCGTTCAGCAGCTCCAGCAGCAGCCGGCGCCGGTTCTCGTCGGCCAGTGCGGTGCCCACGCGGGCCAGCGCCTCGGCGTTGACGGCCACCGCGAAGGTAGGGGAGTCGGTCGTCTCCATGTTCTCGACGATACAGTCGATCCTGAATCAAGTACAGACTTGATTCAGGATCTGCTGTACTAAGGTGCCATTTGGCGTGCTGCCCGGAGTTGGAATGCCGGTGGTAGATGCACCGCAGCGGCCTGCCCTGGCAAATGTCCGGCCGGTGATGTCGTGTCAGGTCGGGTGCCGATCGTCTTCCTGATGAAGGCCAAGAACCGATCCAGGAAACGGAGCCGTCATGAACCCGACGCTGAACACGATCGACATCGTGGTGTCCGACATGGACGCGACGATCGCGTTCTATGCCCACCTCGGGCTGGAGTTCAAGCTCGACCCGCACAGCCCCGAACACGCCGGCTGCGACCTGCCCAACGGGCTGCACGTCATGCTCGACACCGAGCCGTTCCGCACGCCGTTCCTGCCCGGCTGGACCGCGCCGACCGGCGGCCCGCGCACGTTGTTGTGCTTCGAGTTCGACAGCCCGGCGGGGGTGGACGCCAAGTACGCCGAGCTGATCGAGGCCGGCTATCGCGGGATCGCCGAGCCGTTCGACGCGTTCTGGGGTATGCGGTACGCCACGGTCGCCGACCCGGACGGCAACGGCGTGGACTTGTACGCGACGCTCCCGGCAAGCTGACACGGAAGGGGAGGAACCGATCGTGAAGTACGTGCTGATGTTCGTCGAGACCGAGCAGTTCGCCAAGGAACTGGAGGAGATGGGCGAGCTGGAACGCGAGGCCGCCTATGAGGCGGTGGGCCGCTGGTTCGCCGAGAACGCCGACAAGATCACCCACCACACGCACCTGCATCCGGTGCACACCGCCACCACGATGCGGCTGGGCGTGGGCGAGCCGGTGGTCACCGACGGGCCGTTCGTCGAGGGCAAGGAGGTGGTCAGCGGATTCGCCGAAGTGGAGGTGGCAGACCTGGACGAGGCGCTGAAGCTGGCCCGTACCTGGCCCGCCTGCCCGATCGTGGAGATCCGCCCGGCGTCATGACTGAGCAGGCAAGCGCGGAGATGCTGGCCCGAACCGTGCGTGAGCACGCGGGCCGGCTGGCCGCGTCCCTGGTGTCGCTGCTCGGCGACTTCTCCGCCGCCGAGGACCTGGTGCAGGACGCGGTCGAGACGGCCTTGCGTCGCTGGCCGGTCGAAGGCGTGCCGGAGCGGCCCGACGCCTGGCTGTTCACCGTGGCCCGGCGGCGCGGCCTGGACGTGCTGCGGCGCGAGTCCAACTACCGCGCCAAGCTCGCCCAGCTCACCTGGCCGGAACCCGCTCCGCTCGACGACCGGCTGCGGCTGATCTTCACCTGCTGTCACCCGGCCCTGTCGCGCTCGGCCCAGATCGCGCTGACGTTGCGGGTGGTGTGCGGGCTGAGCACGGCGCAGATCGCCGCGGCGTTCGTGGTGCCCGAGACCACGGTGGCGCAGCGGATCACGCGGGCCAAGCGGAAGATCGGCGAGGCCGGGATCCCCTACCGCATCCCGGCGCAGGAAGAGCTGCCGCAGCGGCTGGGCGAGGTGCTGGCGGTCATCTACCTGCTGTTCAACGAGGGCTATCTGTCCAGCACAGGCGAACGAGCGCACGCGCGCGACCTCGTCGACGACGCCGATTGGCTGGCGGCGCTGCTGACGAATCTGATGCCGAAGGAGCCGGAGGCGGCCGGGCTGCTGGCGCTGATCCGGCTGCACCGGGCGCGCGGCGCGGCCCGCTTCGATGCAGAGGGCCGGCTGGTGCTGCTGGCCGATCAAGACCGTTCGCTGTGGGATCGGCAGGCCATCGAGGAGGCGACCGCGCTCCTGACTCGTACGGCGCGCGCCTACCACCGGCCGGGACCGTACCAGGTGCAGGCGGCGATCGTGGCCTGTCACGCCGAGGCCACGACCTTCGCCGACACCGATTGGCCGCAGATCATGATGCTGTACGACATGCTGCTGTATCTGGCGCCGTCGCCGGTCGCCCGCCTGCATCGGGCGATCGCGGTGCGCTATGCGCAAGGAGTGGAGGCGGCGCTGGCGGAGCTGAAGGAGGTCGGCGCGGCGCTGGAGCGCTACCCGTTGTTCCACGCCACCCTGGCCGAGCTGCTGCGCGAGCTGGGACGCCGCGACGAGGCGCGCCGGGCCGATGAGCGGGCGCTGGAGCTGACCGCCAACCCGGCCCAGCAGGCGCTGCTGGAGGAACGGATCAGCTGGGGCTGATCAAGCGGGCGATCCCGGCCGACCTCGCCCGCTGGTCAAGCATTCGCGGAGTGATGTGCCACGGCGCCCTGATCGACGACGACGGACGCCTCGTCGTCATCGACTGGACGGCCGCCGTACGGTCGCCTTCACCAGGTGACGGGCAGGGCGGTGAGGCCGCCGGTGAGCACGTTCGGGTTGAACGTCAGCTCCTCCACCGCGCAGCCGAGCTTCAGGGTGGGGAAGCGGGCGACGAGCTGGGAGAAGACGACCTGCAGTTCGATGCGGGCCAGTGGCGCGCCGATACAGTAGCGGGCGCCGTGGCCGAAGGTCAGGTGCGACGCCGGCGGCCGGTCGAGATCGAAGCGGTCGGGATCGGCGAAGACGGCGGCGTCGTGGTTGGCCGCGCCGGTGTCCAGCAGCACCAGGTCTCCGGCCCAGACGTGGACTCCGGCGATCGCCAGGTCGGTGCGGGCGTAGCGGGGGATGCCGTTGCCGCCCAGACCAGGCGCGCGCAGAATCTCTTCCACGGCAGCGTCGATCCGGGACGGGTCGTCCACGAGGGCCTGCCACTGGCCGGGGGCGGTCAGCAGCCACAGCGCACCGTTGCCGATCACGGTGACCGTGGTCTCGTGCCCGGCGAACAGCAGAGTCATGCCCATCGCGGCGGCATCGTCGTCGCTGACGCCGTCGGTGGCGGCCAGCCGGGAAATCACATCGGCGTCCGCTTCCCCTGCGGCGCGCTTGCGGGCCACCAGCTGCTGCCCGTAGCTGAACAGTTCGGCCAGCCCCTGCTCGGAGCGGGCCCGGTCGGTGATGTCGGCGGCAGCCTGCGTCCAGGCGCGAAACTGCGTCCGATCCTCGAACGGGACGCCGAGCAGCTCGCAGATGACCGCGATCGGCAGCGGCAGGGCAAGCGCGGCGTGCAGGTCGGCGGGCGGGCCGGCGGCGGCCATCTCGTCCAGCAGGTTCGCCGTGAGCGCCTCGACGCGGCCGCGCAGCGCGCGCATGCGCTTGGGCGAGAAATGCGGCTGCAGCAGCGCACGCATCCGCCGGTGGTCGGTCTGCTCGGTGTCGAAGTCGCCCAGCGGACCGCCGAACAGTGCTGACTCGCCGGTGCGGGAAGCGCGCTCGGGCTCGCGGTGAGCGCGACCGAGCCGGTCGTCATCCAGCAGAGCGCGTACCTGCTCATAGTCGGTCACCAGCCAGGCCGGGTCGCCGACGGCGGTGCGGATGGCGTGGATCGGGCCTTGGGCCTGCAGCCGGCGCAGCAGCGGCGCCGGCTGCATCGGGCCGGGCTGCTGGAACGGCAGCCGGACGGGTTCGGACACGGCTCCCCCAAGAGGTAGACGCGGATTTGTATACTCCAATGTCTAAAAAGCTACATGTATACTTCCGCTTCTACAAGTGGAGGCGGGATGAGCAACCCCGAAGCAGGCGGCACCGGCCCTGAGGCCGTCCCGGCTTCACCGGTGCGGCGGCTGCGGCGCGCCGAGCGGCGTGAGCAGATCCTGGACGCCGCCACCCGCGCCTTCGCCCGCGCCGGCTACGCCGCCACCGGCCTCGACGACATCGCCGCCGAGGCCGAGCTGACCCGGGCGATGCTGTATCGGCACTTCGACTCCAAGGCCGACCTGTACCGAGCCGTGCTCGACCGGGCGTGCGTGCGGCTGGCCGAGGCCACCGGCACCGACGACTTCGACGAGCGCGCTCTCCCCGCCCTCGTGCGCGCTGCTGCGGCCGACCCCGACGGTTTCAGGCTGCTGTTCCGCTACGCGGCCCGCGAGCCCGACTTCCGCGAGCTGATCGACTCCATGACCGCTGCTTCCCGGGAGGTCGCCCGCCGCAACCTGGCCAGGAGGATCCCCGCGGGCCCTTGGCTGGACTGGGCCGCGAACCTGATCCCCACCCTGACCCTCGAGGCCGTCATCGCCTGGCTGGATGCCGGCCAGCCCGACCCCGACCAGGCCGCTCAGCGCATCGATCAGGCCGTACACGGCGTCATGGCCGCCGCCCAACCTTGAGCCGTCCGGCAGCGGGTCACCGCGTACGGCCATCATCGGCAGTGATCGGTTCCGATCAGGTGTCGGGACACGTGACTGGAGTGGGCGGATCAGCACTGAGCTTGGGCGTCGGCGAGCTGGATGACAGGTCCTCTCGGCAAGGCGGTGGGGCGAGATGAACCGACCGACGCCGGCGGGATCGCGACCGGCTCGGTGCTCGCGCCGCCGCCTCACATATGCAGCCCTACAACCGTCTGGTGATGGCCGGTCTCCATTCGTGGTCGGGGGCGATCGAAGATTCGGATAACGGTGTTCTTAGATCGCGTGGCCACGCATGTGGGCGCTGACTCGGCCGTAGGTGGACAGTGGGAGCCTCAGCGTGGCATTGCCCGAGCCGCTCGGGCCGCGACGTTGGGCCCGAAGGTTACCGTTTCCTACGCATCCCCGGGTGTCGTCCGGCATCGCCGATCATGGGCCCGGAGGGACCCATCTGCTCTGGGTCGAAGTCCGAGCTGAGGAGGGGCCGCTCCTCAAGCGGTACCCACCTCGTCGCGGATCCGGGATCGTGCTCCCAACTTGGCGATGGTCAGCAGGTGCGCCATCTCATGACCGTGACCGCATGTGACCGTCTCGGGAGATGGGAACCAGTCGATCCATCTGCCGACCTTCGTGCCCGGAGCAACCGCCAGGTGGTACTGGTCAGGCAGGTTCGAGGTGGTCGGCGAGGCGGCGGAGGGTGATCGCGAACCGGCCGCGGAGGCGCAGAAGAACAGGTCGGCGCGGGCGCTGCGGGATCACGCGTAACCGTGCGGCCTCGGCTCGCTGCTCGGCCAGGTCCGCACGGACGAGCTCTTCATACATGTGATGCATGGAAGGCTCCTCAGGGTTCCTCGGGGAATGCGTGGTAGAAGAGGAAGATCGGGCGGGTGTCCGGCGGAGCCTCGCTCGATTCGACGCGCGAATTGGTCAGCTCGCGCCACGGCTGCAACACGGCATTGAGCTGGTCGCCGAGCTCCGCGAGCTCATCCTTGGTGAGCCGTAGGTGGCGGCTGCTTCCGAAGCCCGCGTTCTGCCAGTCCTCAGGAAGCGTCATGTGAGTGCGTTCGAAGTCGCGCAGCCGCTCGAACTGGTCGATCACCCACTGTGAAGTCCACGCCCGCACCACGGCTCTGTCTTGCGGGGCTTCGAAGTCTTTCACCACCGCCAACCCGCCCATGGCTGACCGCACCCAGCGTTCCCGGCTGTCGCGGGCGAGCTCCGGCACGTCCTCGATCAAGTCATGTTTCTGCAGCTGCCGCAGGTGATAGCTCACCTGGCCGGGGTCGGCATCCATCCGTCTGGCGAGCTCGCTCACCGTGACCGGGCCGATCCGGAAGAGGAGGCTGAAGAGCTTCCATCGAAACCGGCTGGTCAAGACCTTGAGCACGTCCGGGTCGTCAATCTGTCGCATGGCCACGACGGTAAGACCAGCAGGCGAAGATGCTCAAGACGTCTACTGGATCTTGAAATCACGCGTTGGTGGCGTCGAGCCTGGTGGTGTGAAGGGATGATCCTGCCTGCCGCTGCCTCGTGGGATATACGCAGGATGATCTTTCCCGGCAGCGGACAAACCCACAGGCAGCCGGCCCGCTACGCCCGAGGCGCCGCCTGTTGGCAGGCGAGGCTCTCTGTGACGCTCACCAGGCCCTTGTCGTGCAGATCGAGGACAAGCTGGTGCACGACCAGCTTGGGAGCGCCCCGACCGTGGCTGCGGCCTCGCGCAGTACGGCCCGCCGTTTGTCATCGTCACGCCGCCGGGCCCGGAACGCGCTGTGGGCGGTGCTCATCGCCAGGTCGAGTTGCTCCTCAGCGCAGTCCAGTACCTGCGCGAACCCCCTGGCCGTCGCCGGGTCGATCCCGCCGAACCCACTGCCCGCTGTTCGGTGCGGCTGTGATTCAGCGTTGCGCCGCGATGTCGATGATCAGGTCTTCCTGGCCGCCTACGAGGTTGCGGGCGCCGACCTCGAGGAGAATGGTGCGGACGTCGAGGTCGTGGTGGGCGGCGGCGGACTCGCCCCGGCTCGGCAGGCGCCCGGGAGCGTTGTAGAGCGAGGCGTCGAACGCGGTCATTCGAGCTCGCCTTCCGCGGGAGGCCGGGCAGTCGCGGAAAACGAGAACGGGCGATCTGGCAGGCTGGCAGGAGGAGGACGGCAGAAGCGGCAGGACGGAGACGAGCGCGTGGCCGGTTGGAGCGCGATGGCGGGGATGCACGACTTCGTCGTGCCCGACGAGGGGACGGCGCAGGCGTTCGCCGAGCAGCTCGCGGAGTACGGGTTCCCCTGCGTTTTCGCCCGTCCGCACCCGGACAGTGGCTGGCTGGTGATGGCGCTCGACGAGGGGCCCTACCCGCTCGACACCGTGGGTCACCGGCAGATCGAGGCGGTGAGCCGGGAAGCCGCGGCGATCGCGCGGATGCATGGTGGCCGGCCCAGTGGCGGCAGCCGGTTCGACGTCGGCAGGATTGCCGAGTATCGCAGCTGGACCGCCCCGATCGAGGTGAGAGGGACAAAGGCGCGTCCGCCGGTCCCGGAGGTCACCGTCGTCCCGGCGCCGCCTCTGGAACCACTGGCGCTCACACCGGACTTCGCCGCCCCGGGGATCGTGGAGCTGGCCGGTCTCGACGACGTGCCGTGGCGTGATCTGGAGCATGCGCACGGTTCCGCCGACGACGTCCCCGACCTGCTGCGCGAGCTGGCGGACGGGACGGGGGAGTGGGACGAGGTCCTCGACGAGTTGTTCGGCGACGACCTGCTGCACCAGGGCGACTGCTATGAGGCCACCGCCCCCGCGCTGCCGTTCCTCACCCAGTTGATCGTCGCCGACGTGGTGCCCGCGCGTCAGCGCCGGGACCTCTATCTGTGGCTGATGGCCGCCGGTGGCCGCCGCAACGACAACCTGGTCGCGTTCGCCGACCTCGCGCTGGACGAGGAGGAGCCACTCCAGCCGGGTGCGTGGACCGAGGAGGTGTTCCGGACCGTCGGTGACCAGGTTCCGGTGCTGCTGGACCGGTGGGACGCCGAGCCGCCGGGAATCCGTTTCGTGCTCGCGGTCCTTGCCGCGCAGCATCCCGGGCACGGTGTGCGGGCCGCCGACCGGATCGCTGCGTTGGCCGCCGAGCTCGACGGGACGCGGCAGGGTGCGTACCTGCGGCTCGCCGTGGAGCTCGTGCACGGCCGCGACGCGCAGGCACTGGCTCTCGCCTCCGAGATCATCGACTGGGCGGATCACCTGGAACCGAAGTGGCTGGAGGCCCCGGGCGTGCCCGACGGCATCAAGGCGGCGCACGTGCTGGCCGAGGGCGCGCTCCGCACGATCGAATAGCGGCATCGCTCCTGGTCACCAGCTTGTACGGCTCGGCTATGTGATGGGCGGTGGCCCGTTGTGGGTGCTGTGCCGCCGGGTGGTGTTGTCGGCATCGGAGGAAGGTTCGGGGTCATGAGTGATGATGTCGAGTGTTGAGGCGTGACTGACGATCCACATGGCTTGACAGTGGTCGGACTCTCTCCCGGAGGCCGTTATTTCGCGAGCACCGGCGTACTGCTCCCACGCGGTCTCTCAAGGCACATTAGTGTTGCCGCGTCGCCACCATGACGCCATCTGTCACTGAGCGGAGCCATCCGGATACTTAGGGATCGGTCGCGATCCACGCCGTTCGATCCGGGAGGTACACCTGTGACCCGCTCTCTGCACGAGTCCAACGTCGCTGCCCTGTTCGCTCTGCTTGACAGCACTGGCGACGGGCAGATCGCTGCCGATGACTTCAAGCACATCGCGGACAAGGTATGTGCCGCGGTGGCCCCCGACCCGGGCTCGCGTCAGCATCAGGCCATTCAGCAGTTGTGCGCGGACTGGTGGGAACACATCCGCGAGGACGCCGACCTCGATGGCGATGCCGCGGTGAGCGAGGCGGAGTTCGCCCAGGCGGTGGACCACCTGGTCGCGAGCCATCCGCACTTCCAGCAGATGACCAGCGCGCTGTCGTGCGCCGCCTTCGACGCCGCCGACACCGACGAAGACGGGTTCATCTCAGCGCCGGAACTCGATCACTTCTTCAGCGGGATGGGTATCCCCCATGAGGTGGCCGAGGGTGCTTTCGCCCAACTGGACACCGACGGCGACGGCAGGATCTCCCGCCAGGAGTACGCCGAAGGCGTTTGGGTGCTGCTCACCAGTGAAGACCCCGTTGCCCCTGGATCGGCGATCCTGGGGCAGACGGGTGCGGGCTGAGCTCTCGTGATCAGGCCCGTCACCAGCGGAAACGCGGTGACGGGCCTCTCGCTTTGTGCCCGGCCGCCCACGGCACCCCCACAGGGGTACGTGGGGGTGACCCGTTGGCCGCATACACGAGGTTGGGCATGCTCGCCACTTAACCCAATTCGTGGAATTTTCCGGCATGTACCTGACTATGATCACAACAATTTCGGCTCCACGAGAATGAGGTGTGCATGAAGCGAGCGAGGGTGCGCAGCGCCGGTGTGGTGGCGTTGGCCCTGGTCAGCCTGGTGGGGGTCGGCTCCACTGCGCAGGCCGAGGTGGACCCGGCGGTGAGCTCCTGTGAGCTGGCCTTCTGCCTGTACGAGCACGACAAGTTCAAGGGCGCAGAAGAGGAGTTCATGTTCGACGGCTGGGGCCTGTGCTACACGTGCTCAAAGTGAACAACAAGGCGAGCTCCATGCGGAACGACAGCGCCGCCAGGGTGCAGTTCTACAACTCCGCCAACTGCTCCGGCGCGTACGGCTACGCGGCAAAGCCCTCCTCCTCGGACGGCGACCTGACGAACAACGGGTTCGACAACAAGACCAGCTCCATCAGGTACGTCAGGCCGTAAGGTCCTGAACCGCTCGCAGGACACCGAGTTCGGTACCCCCGCCCCGCGGCCGATCGGAGGAATCAGCGTGTCTGTTCGGCTGCGGGGAGCGGTCGGGGTGCTCCTGACCGCGGCGACAGCCGCCTGTTCGACGGCGGCGGCGACGGAGCCGCGGGTTCCGGTGCCGACGCCGGGGGTGGAGGCGCGCGAGCTCTCGATCCCCTTCGACCGGTACAACTTCTCGCCGTCAGACGTCGGCATCCTTGAGGGCGCCGAAGAGCTCCTCATCCGCGACTGCATGCGGCGGCGGGGCATGGCGTGGGAGGTGCTGCCGCAGAGCGCGGCGGAGGACGTGGAGCCGGCCAACCGCCGCCGCTACGGTGTCGTCGAACCGGAGATCGCTCGCCTCTTCGGCTATCACAACCCGCCGGACCGTCCAACCGTGGCCCAGCGAGCCGCCGCACGTGCCGAACGCATGCGAAGCCTGTCGGCGAAGGAACGGCAGGCCGCGTACGACGAGAAGGACGGCTGCCTGCGACAGGCGCGGAACCACCTGGAGCAGGGCACCCCGCAGGTCGACGAGGCCCTGTTCAACAGGCTCATCTCGGAGACCTTCGAGCGCTCTCAGGGGGATCCGGAGGTCGTCCAGGTCTTCCGGGCCTGGAGCACGTGCATGCGGGAGCAGGGCCTGCAGTACGCCGACCCGCTCGCCGCCATCACCGACCGGCGGTGGATGAAGGGCGGCCCCGCCTCCCAGGAGGAGATCCGCGCGGCGCAGGCGGACGTGGGGTGCAAGGCGCGGACCGACCTCGTCTCCATCTGGTCCGCCGTGGAGAAACGCATCCAGGACGATGCCGTCGCGGCTCACCCCGCCGAGTTCCATGCGCTTCAGGAGACCAAGGATCGGCAGCTCGCGGCCGCCCGCGCCGTCCTCGCCCGAGGCTGACCGGCACCTCGTGCATGTCCTTGGGCAGCGCAGGTCGGCGAGGCGGCTGGGACGGTCGCCGTCACAGTCCCCGCGGCTCGGAATGCCTCACGCTGATCACGCATGGCCGACCTGAGCAGTGGCCAGGCTGCTGACGAGTGGTAGCCACCGTCCCCCGCCCGACAAACCTTGCGGCGACCTAGCAGAACTTTGTAGGTATGCCCGAGAATGTCCGCTATGGGGTCCGCATTGATCTTGGCCAGTCTGCCCTTCGCCATCGGCATCGTCATGCTCGGCCTGGGCCTCAGCCTGACGCTGGACGACTTCCGGCGGGTGGGTCAGTATCCGAAGGCGGCCGTGGTCGCGCTGCTGTGCCAGATCGTGCTGCTGCCGGCGATCTGCTTCGGCGTGGTGCTCGCCTTCCGGCTTCCGCCGGAGCTGGCGGTCGGGTTGCTGCTGGTCGCGGCGTCGCCCGGTGGCCCCGCGGCCAACCTGTTCAGCCACCTGTTCGGCGGGAACGTCGCGCTGAACGTCACGCTCACCGCGATCAACTCGGTGCTGGCCGTGGTCGTCCTGCCGGTCGTGGTGAACCTCTCGGCCGGGTACTTCCTACCCGATGGGGCCGCCCTCGGGCTGCAGTTCGACAAGATACTGCAGGTCTTCGTGATGGTGCTCGTACCGGTCGCGATCGGGATGCTCGTACGCGCATGGGCGCCGGAGGCGGCGCGGCGGCTCAACCTCCCCGTCCGGGCGCTGTCGGTCGTGGTCCTCGTCGGGGTCATCTACGCCGTTCTGTACGCGGAGCGGGAGAACCTCGTCGGCTATTTCGTCTCGGTCGGGCTCGCCGCGTTGGTCTTCAACATCGTGAGCCTGCTGATCGGCTACGGCGTGCCGCGCCTGGCCGGCGTCGACCACCGCGCGGCCACCGCGGCCGGGTTCGAGATCGGCATCCACAACACCGGGCTCGCCATCACGATCGCGCTGAGCCCGACGCTGTTGAACAGTACCGAGATCGCCATCCCGGGCGCGGTGTACGGCATTGTCATGTTCTTCACGGCGACCGGATTCGGCTGGTTGATCAGGAGCCGAGCTCGACGGCATCCACAGAGCCTGAGTGCGATCAAAGCTCGGTGAGGAACTTCTCGGCGCGGCGGGCGAAGAGGTGAGACCCGCGTTCGTCGGACCGGTCGCGGGCCGTTTCGGCGGCGGCTCGTACGACTTCGGCCGGTTCGCCGCGGGCGTGGAGCAGGCGCGCCCGCAGTAGCAGGACCAGTCCTTCGGCGTAGCGTTGGCCGTAGGCCTCGAGGGCCTGGTCCGCTCGGTCGAGGGCGACGCCCGCCTCGTCCGGCATCCCGGCGGCCAGCCACATCTCGGCGATCAGCGCGTGGTGGTACGCGACGCCCCACCGCGGCGGATCGACCAGCGTCCCGGCCAGGAGCTGGTCGGCCTCGGCCGCGATACCGGCCGGGTCATCGCCGGTGAGGGCACGGGCCCAGTACCAGTTCAGCCGTACGTAGTGCTCCTGCTGGACGGCGGCGCGGCCAGTGCCCACGGCCATCCACCGCTCGATCGTGCGTATCACCCAGCCCGCGTCACCGGCCATCGAAGCAATGATCGTGGTGTAGTAGGCCCAGGTCGCGACCGCATACGAGTCGTCGGGGCCGTTCCATTTGTCGATCATGGTCTCCGCCGTCCCGGCGTCACCGTGCAGTGCCGTTATGACGGCCTGCCAGCCGGGCCACTCACCCGACACGTCACGCCGGATCGGGGTCTCGCTGTGCGCGGAGACAACCCCGTCGAGAAGGGCGGGGTTGTTCTCGCTGAAGCACCGGTATGCCGCGCCGATGTTGCCGATGTCCCACTGGTGCAGGCCCCAGGCCTGCCGGCCGTACACCCGGACGACCGGATCGGAGGACACCTCCCCTTGCTCGTACAGCCGGCGGACCAGACGAACGCGGTCCCACTCCAGGAAGGTGTAAGCCCCGAACAGGCGCGCGAAGAGGAGGCCGGCGGCCTCCACCTCCCGGCCGAGTTGGCGGGCCAGGTGCTCCGCACGCTCCAGCAGATCGAACGTCGTGCCCCCGAACCCGGCTTGCCGGCGCGGGGCGATGGCGAGTAGCGAGAGGGCGGAGAGTTCGAGTTCCGGGAGCCCGGCGTTCCGTGCGATCTGGGCGGCCGATTGCAGGTGCCGGTCGGCGGCGGCGAACGCGAGCTTGGTCGTCGCGCGACGACCCGCGCGCTTCAGCGCCTCCACGGTACGAACCGGGTCGGCGAGGGGACCGGCGGCGGACAGGTGGAAGGCGAGACGTTCGGTGATGGACTCGTCGTCCGCCTGGCTCTCTTCGAGCGCGTCCGCGATACGCAGGTGCAGCCGGATGGTCCGCAGTTGCTCCGTTGTCTCCATGATCGATTCGCGAACCAGGTCGTGCGCGAAGCGCCACGAGAACGGGTCCTCCGGCCCCGTTTCGAGCAGGCCCAGTGCGCGCAGCGGTTCAAGGTGTTCGAGGCAGTCTGCGAAGTCGACACCGGCGGCGCGGGCGAGCAGGCCGAGGTCGACGTCGCGGCCGATCAGCGCGGCGACCCGCAGCAGGTCGCGAGCGCTGTCGTCGAGGCCCGCCATCCGGTCGCGGACGACGTCTCGCACGGTGGACGGCACCCCGGCCCGGGCCGACGCGTCGCCGTCGCTGAGCGCGCCGCGGTCGCTGAGGAGCCGCGACAGTTCGCGGACGAAGAAAGGATTGCCGGCGGTGCGAACGTGGATGTTGCGGGCGATGTCCGTACCGGGTTCGTGGCCGGTCTCGCGGCGGATGAGTTCGGCCACGTCGGTCAGGCTGAGCGGGCCGAGTTGGATCCTGCGGTGGTTGGGCAGCCGGCTGGCGGCGGCCAGTACCCGCGAAAGGTCGGGACCGGGTGTGGGCGCGCGGTCGCGAAGGGCGCCGACGATCGCGGTGCCGGTGGGTAGCCGGCCCGCCAGGTGGTTGAACAGCTGGAGCGAGGTGGCATCGATCCATTGAAGATCGTCCATGACGAGCAGCATCGGCCGTTCTGCCGAGGCCTGGCCGATAAAGGTGACGACCTGCTCGAACAGGCGGAACTGGGCGCGGCCGCCGGAAACCGGTGGCGCGGCGTCATCGTCCCGAGATTCGAGGAGGCGGCCGAGTTCGCTGGCCAGCCACTTCTCGCGCGCCAACGCGGGCAGGCTGTCGAGGACAACGGTGAGCGCCTGCTCCCATGGCCACATCGATGGTGTTCCGTCGCCTTCCAAACAGGATGCCCAGACGACGAGCGCGCCACGCCGGTCCGCGGCGGCGGTGGCCTCTTCCAGCAGTCGTGTCTTGCCCGCGCCCGGTTCGCCTTCGACGATGGCGAGTCCGGTGCGGCCGGTGAGCGCCGCTTCGATGGTCTGCCGCAGCACGCCGAGTTCCTCGTCCCGGCCGACCAGGCTCCCCGGTGCGCGGTCACTCTCACTTTCCGTGCTCGGCACCGTCGGCGACGTCGGGGTTTGGGTCAGCACTCGCAGGTGCGCGGCCTGCAGCGCCGGGCCGGGGTCGATGCCGAGCTCCTCGGCGAGGCGGCCACGGACCGCGTGGAACGCCGACAACGCCTCCGCCTGCCGTCCGGCGGCGCCGAGGGCGGTGATCAGGCCGGCATGTACGGGTTCGTGGAACGGTGCCATCGACGCGGCCAGCTGCAACGGCGGGATCACCCGCTCCGGCCGGCGTAACGACACGGCCAGTTCGGCCGCCGCCGCGCAGGCGGCGTAGAACTCGTCGTCGAGGGTGGCCAGGATCGAGATCGCGGTCGGTCCATAGGACAACCCGTCCCCCGCGGGGCCACGCCAGAGGCCGAGCGCTTCGATGTGGTGGTCGAGCGCCACTTCGGGAGCCTGCTGGGCGAGGGCGGTCTGGGCGGCTTCGAGGAGTTCCCGGAACGTGACGAGGTCCAGCGTGCCGGGGCCGGCGCTGAACGCGTACGTGTTGCCGCGGCGGTGCAGGTACGTACCGGCCGCCCGGGCGGGGACCGCGGGTTCGAGCACCCGCCGCAGTGCCCCGATGTACTTCTGGATGAGGTTGAGCGCGCTGGCAGGAGCGTCATCGGCCCAGATCAGGTCGATCAATTCCCTCGTACTGACCGGATGGCCCACGCGCGCCAGGAGCAGGGCCAACAGCTGCGCCTGCTGCCGGGGGCCGGCGTCCAGCTCGGCGCCATCGCGCCACAGCCGCAACGGACCGAGGACCTGCAGGCGCAGCGAACCGGCACCGGTCGGCGGATCTTCGCCGTCGGGCCGAACGGGATGGGCGGGCCCAGTCACGTCGACTCCCGGATGGACATGACAGATTGGTCCGCTTGCGACCCGTTTCGGACCGCAGCGTGCACCGAGTATATGGGCCCAGGATTGGTCGTAGAAGGGATCCACCTGCCAGGCAGGATCGTCACGGATGTCCCGCTCGGCGGTCAGGTGCTCGTTCAGCTTGGCGCGCGTGCCGGACATCACGGCCGCGGTCACCTGGAAACCGCAACCTCCGTCCTGCTCAGTTGCGGCGACGCTGAGGACCTGACCGCGGGGCTGGCGCCTTCCGCCACCACCTTCGTCCGACTCACCGGCGTCAGCCAGTGCCGGGTCGGATTCGAGCTTCCTGGCTCCGGTCCCCATAATTCGACCGCCGGCCTGTGCCCACTGACCGGCCGCCCCGGGTGGCGGACCAGTCGAGAATGACGTCGGCCATCCCCACTTCGCTGACTGCTCGGCTCAGTGCGCGGTATTCGATTGGGGCGGTGAATAGACGCTCCAGGCGTGAAAGGCCAGCCCGATGCCCCAGAAGACTATCGACCACACAGGCCAGAAGTGGCTTCCCGAGTCGTAGAGAGACCACACCACGACCTGGACCACATTGGACAGCACATAAAAGAGCAGGTGAATCCGCAGACCCCACTTCCGGGCGGTCTCGCTCTTCTTTGTTCTCATGCCTGCAGGCTAGGTCGGCGTACTTACCAAAGACTGAATTACCGGGCTCAGCGATCGTCAACTACCGGGATCTACTCTGACCCGCAATTGAGATGCAAGCTGCCCACGTTGAAAGGACCACATTATGACGACGACCCGCCGAGCGGTGCTGGCCGGATCCGCCGCGGTCGCGGCCGGTACCCTGCTGGGAACGTCCGAGGCGCAGGCGCAGCCCCGGCTGGAAGGCAGGCCCAAACCCACCGTGGTGCTCGTGCACGGCGCGTTCGCCGATTCCTCCGGCTGGAACGACGTCAGCGCCAGGCTCATCCGCGAGAACTATCCGGTGATCGCCCCGGCGAACCCACTGCGCAGCGTGGCCGCCGACTCCGCCTACCTGGCCTCCATCCTCGCCACACTCAGCGGCCCGATCGTCCTCGCCGCGCACTCCTATGGCGGGATCGTCATCACGAACGCCGCGACCGGCAACCCGAACGTGAAAGCACTGGTCTACGTGGCCGCGTTCGCCCCCGACCAGGGTGAGTCGCTGCTGGGCCTACAGACGAAGTATCCGGGAAGCAAGCTCAATGAGGCGGCGCTGGACTTCCGTCCCTACGGTGAGAACCTCGTCGACGGATACATCAAGAAGGAGTTCTTCCACGACGTCTTCGCCGGGGACGTGCCGAGGGCGACCACCGACCTGATGCAGGCCGGCCAGCGGCCCGCTGACGCGCGCACGCTCGGGGAGCCGTCCGGCGCTCCGGCGTGGAAGACCATTCCCTCCTATTACCTCGTCGCTCGGAACGATCAGGTGCTCCCCGCCGCGGCACAGCGGTTCATGGCGCGGCGGGCCGGGGCACAGGTCCGCGAGGTCGGAGCCTCGCACGTCGCGATGATCTCGCAGCCCGCCGTGACTGCCGACCTCATCAAACGCGCCGCGCGCTGACGCCGGATCAGGGCCGTACCGATATCGCCTGACGGCCCCGCGGGCGGCGCCTGCGGGGCCGCCCCTGATCTCCGTTGATCGTCTGGAGGAGGAGACGATGCATCAGCGTGCGTACGAAGGCCAATGGCGGCTTCCTCGGCGAGCTCCCCGGCAAGGCACCTGACGCGCATTCCCACCGACGATGACCTGCGGGTCCGGCTCGGCAAGGCCAGGTCGTGCCGCTGAACTCCCGCCTCTGTGTCGAGGGCCTCGCCCACCTCGACGGCGCTCCCGCCAACCGGGGCCGGTCCATCGCCGCACTGATGGTCATGCCCACCGAGGCGGGCTGTTCCGGCGCGCCATCGGGCGGAGCCTGCCGGGCACGTTCCGCCGCCACGATCGCTTCATTCGCGGGCATTTGTAGCACCCATGAATTTCGCCACCGTCGGTGTTACCAGGCGCACACCCTCTGCGATCACCGACGATGGCCCGAGCGGCTAGGACCCGTAGAGGTCCGTCTCGCTCAGGACCGGGCTGCTGTCGTCGGAGCGTCCCAGGCGGGCCGCGGAACCGAACATGGGCCCACGAGCGCGCTGGATCCCAGCGAACCGTCCAAAACCGATCGGCTTGGGCACGTCGTCGTAGACGGCCTCCATGCCACCCTTGACCGAGTACGTCTCATGCCAGAAACCGGTGCCGCCCGAGTCCCGCAGGAAGTCCAACCACCACTCCCGATGCGGCTCGGACCGGGCAAAGGCGAGCAGCGACGGCAGATCCCGCCAGTACTGACGCATCCCCATGTTCATCGGGAAGAACGAGTAGTAAACGGGCTCGTGCAGCAGGAGCCCGTCCGGCTTGCCCGCGACCGACTCACTGATCTTCCGGCCGAAGCTGAAGAAGGTCCGGATCCCGTACAGATGATTCACCCGCATGCCGAGGTACAGGACGAGCAGGTCTGGATAGGCGGACAGATCGACGGTCTGCCGGTTCACGCGAGTTGGCATCCAACGCTCCTTGTGGCTCGGGTTACGCATGGGCTGGTGTGGGAGGCAGGTCATGTGCCGGCTGGCCCCTCCAACGCGAGCTCGATCCTCAGCAGCCTCAACGTACGAAAGCGAACTTGACTAGCACTGAACGAAACCCGAGAGGAGTGAACGGCGACTTCCCTGTCGGCTGGTGTCTGCGCGTCGACTGCGCGTCACAGTGGGAACCAGCGTGGATGGCTCAGTGCCTCCGGTCTGTGCCGGTAGCCACGGTCGGCCCTCCTCCGGAGATAACCTGCGCCTGCAGATTCTCGGTCCGTTGCGGGTATGGCCGGGGCCGCTGAGAGCGGCGAAGATGCCGCCCTCGGCGCTGAGAACGGCCGGGCGACCCCCTTGCTCCACGAGGATCGATGAAGCGGTCTCCAGAGTCACGTCGTCGGCCATCAGCCGTGGCTTGTGCCCACGAAACATTTGATTGTGAATTTGTCGAGCCACGCGCCCTGAACGTTCGTCATCAGCTCGACCCGCTAGGTTGTGCCGGCTTCGGCGGGCTAGCCTCGTTTTCCGCATGTTAGCGATCTTCAAACGACGTTTCCGCCCCGGCGAGACCAACCCTCTTAGCCTCTGTTGCGATTTTCGTGGAGCCATGAACAGGGATGTCGTGGCGCAGCGTGTCCGCCAACTGATCACACGGAGCGGACGGAGCCAGGGCGAGTTCGCGACGTCGGCCGGGCTCGACCCGTCCAAGATGTCCAAATCGCTCTCCGGAACCCGGAGGTTCACCTCTCTCGACCTGGCACGGCTCGCTGAACTCGGCGGCGTGACGGTTGACTGGCTGCTCGGTGCCGATGAAACCCCTGTGCTGGCGGCACGACTCTCGTCCCCGCTGGACAGTTCTGCGGGGAGTGTCACTCTGGAGGCCGACCGGCTCACTCATCTACGCGCTGACCTTGCCTTCCTCGGCTATGAGCAACACTCTGCTCTCCCTCGAACCCAACCGATCAGCGACAGGTGGATCGGGCAAGGGCGGCAACTCGCCGCATGGGCCCTTGACCTGGCACGCAATGCCGGAGCCGATCCCAGCCACACACGCGATCTGGCCGAGCTGATTGAGAATGCCTTCGCGATCGACGTGGCGATCAGCGACCTACCTAACGGATTCGACGGCCTGGCCTGCAGCAAGGAGCATGCTCGGCTGATCGTTGTCGGGACCTCGACGGTCCCCAGCCGCCAGCGGTTCACACTCGCCCATGAACTGGGGCATGTGCTTGCCGGTGACGATCAGGGCCTGCTTGCAGAAGCCGACATTTACGACAAACGCCACAGTCGGCAGTCCTCCGAGATTCGGGCCAACGCCTTCGCCACCGCCTTTCTCCTACCCGAAGACATGCTGAAGTCGGAGACGAGCGGAATGGTCTGGACGAACGAGGCCTTCGCCAAGCTGTCCTTCCGGTGGTGGGTATCACCCAGCGCATTGGCCTGGCGGCTGCACAACCTGAACCTGATCCCCAAGGACCTCTGCGACCGGTATCGAGGCATGACCACTGAGTCGGCGGCTCTGCTGGCCAGTGAGCTGGGTTCGTTCACCGAGTGGATCGCCGCCGCCTCCCACCGCCGGATCCCGCAGTTGCTGTTGCGCGACACCTTCCATGCCTACCTCGACGGCGCCTCGACCCTGCGTCCCTTCGCCAACCTGATCGGCATGGACAGCGAGACCATCCGTCAAGCGCTCGAACAAGCCGGAGAGGAACCCCCGCTGGCGTCATGACCTGGTACTGGTTCCCCGACAACACTGTGCTCTGCAACTTCGCCGCGGTTTCACGCCTACGACTCTTGGAGGAGATTCTGCGTGGCCGAGGCCGCTGAGTTGAGGCCATCGAAGCCGAGGCCGGCAAGTCGAAGGCCATCTATCCGGAACTGGACACGGTCAGCCAGGACGGCTGGCTGGGCGAACCCATCGAGATCACCGATCTGAACGAGAGCCACCAGATCGAGCAGATACGCCGTGCGGTATTCGGCGGTTCACCCCAGAGGCCCACCCAACACTTGGGCGAATCACAGACGTGTCACGTCATTCTCAACTGGTCGCAGTTCCGCGGATCCTTCTGGATCACTGACGATTCCGCCCTGCCGATCTGCAGTGGGGCGCGAAAACGGAAGCCGCCGTGGAGACGGAAGCGTCTCCACGGCGGCGTACGGTCACTTGTCAGTCCGAGATAACCTGCGCCTTCAGCCCGTGAAACCGCAGGGTCTCGTCCAACCGGCGAACGTGGCAGTCTCTGGCCCACGGCTCCAGCCGGGCCCGCACCCTTCTGAGCTGATCGGTCAGGCGGGCCGAACTGTGCTTCGCGGCGAGGCCGGCGGCCTCTGTCAGCCTGCCCGTCGCCTCGGGGATCTCCTTGGCAAGGATCACGCGGCCTCGGCGTATTTGACGAGTGTGAGCGCACGGTCCCGCTTGAAACGCGGATCGAGCCCTGCCAGCGACCGCTGAGCCACCGCCACAGCAGGCCCAGCCTGTCGCAACCAGACCAGCGACCGGGCCGCCAAACTCTCGATCATGGAAGGCGACACCCAGTAGAGGAACGCGGGCTCGGTGTCCCCCGGCTTGCTGGCTATCGCGATGGCGCTGTCCCGCGCCTGGCCGCTCGCCAAGGCATTGCCTCCAAGGACATGGGCCTGCGAGGTCACCGATTCGGCGTGCGCGCGCAACAACTTGCTCGGGGATCGTGCCGCCCAACCCCTCGCGGCGAAGGCATGGTCCAGAGCCGTGGTCGCCTGCTGCCGGTAGGCGGCCATGGTGCTCATCCGGGAATGCAGGAAGCCGATCGACGTTGGGTCGCCGAGCTCAAGCGCGGCTCGCAGCCCACCGTTGTAGGCCTGCTCGGCTGCTGGGTAATCGAGCAGGTCATAGAGCTGGGACATTTGCGCGTATGAGCCGAGGAGTCGGCCTCGCAGCATGGGGGGCATCGACTCGCGAGCCAGTATCTGGGCGAGCGCCGTGCGATGCCCGTTCACCACGGAAAGCAGCGTGGCCGGCCCGAACTTGTCGTCGGCCTGGCGGGCGTGCAAGGTGAGTTTCTCGAAGGTGCGCGCCGTCGCCTCGTCCACCCGCCACGTGCCGCGGAGCACCCCGGCCAGGCGTGTTTCCTCGTCGGGAGTGAAGATGCGCGGAAGTCCAGTGCCTTGCTGCCGCCCAGGACCAGGGCCAGTTGGAAAAGCAGTTCCCGTCGTTTCACGTCGGTCTCCTCGACGTCGATGGCGCGCAGCAGTCGCACGCATGCCGAAGCGTCCAAGAGCGACGTGTCGGTGGGAGTGGCCGCTGCGCTCGGTTTCATGGTGACACGAGCTTCGCGAGGACGATTACCGTCCAGGTCGCGGAAATCCGCGCCGTCTATCTGGTCCCGATCGACGCCGCCGTAGGAGCCCAGGACGTCACCGGCGACCAGGTGGGCGGCGGCGGTCTGGTAGATCTTGGCCAGCATCGTGAGGAGCCGCGCGGACGGGCGGCGGCCCCGCTTGCGGCCATGTCTCGAAGGAGTACAGCCGGGCGTCTCGCATGCAGGCCGTGCCCGCCGGGTCGGCGTCGTTCACCATGGCCACCACCTCGGCGGCGGTCCGGCCGTGGGCCAGCCGGTAGCGGCGCAGCGGGCTGACGTTCTGCGTTAGTGCGAGGACGTCGGCGATCTGATCCCACGTGAAGCCCTTCTCACGTAGGCGCTTGCTTCACGAACGGGACAGAAGCAGAACTCGATAGCCCTCACGGGACATCACGCTCACCTCTCGAACAAAGATGCACACGTATTGTACTCGCGTGGTCACAGATTGATCGACAGGTTGCGTCCGGGAGGAGATGCCGGACGTCGGATCACCAGTGTTTACCCAGGCCAGCGCCGAAGTCTTGCGCAGTAATGGGCGCATCCGAGCCGGGGGTTCATCATGCGGCGCGCCCCGGCCGGGAGGCGGGAGGCCGCCCGGCCGGCCAGAGGTCAGGAGGCGGGCATGTCCCGGCGCCGGAGGCCGGTCAAGCCGATCACGATCAGGGCGGCCGCGACGGCGGTCATGAGGATCAGCGGCGGGACCGCCAAGTCCCCGCCGGGGAGCTTGGGCAGGTGCTCGAAGACCGACAGCTTCGCCACCCATTCGTCGAGTTGCAGCTCCAGGCCGATGAACCCGGCCAGCATGCTCACCGTGAGCACGGCGAAGGCTCCGGCGACCAGCCGGGGCAGCAGCCCGAACAGCGCGAAGGCGAGGCCGGTGAACACCCACACCGCAGGGAGTTGCACGAGCGCGGCGGTCAGCAGGCGGGGCAGCTCACGGGCGACGTCGCCGCTGTTGAGGCCGTGCGCCAGCCCGGCCGCCGCGCCGAACGCCGCCAGGCCGAGCGCCGAGCCGAGCAGTGTCAGGAAGAGATGGGCGCCGGCCCATCGCAGCCGGTCGACCGGCGTGGCCAGCAGCGGTTCGGCCCGCCCGTCGCGTTCCTCGTTGCGGAGCAGCAGCGTGCCCTGGATCGCGAAGATGGCGCAGACCAGGCCGAGCACGGTCATCAGGGGAACGAGGAACTGCTCGGCGAGCGATCCTGGACCGCCGATCCGGGCGAGCGCCTCCCGTGCCCCGGGCCCGCTGTTGTTCATCAACTCGCCCAGGCTCTGCGTCATGGCGCCGCCCGCGAGCCCGACCAGGGCCAGGCCCGCGGTGCGGCCGACCATCGGCCCGCGATGCAGCCGCCAGGCCAGCGCCAGCGGGCTGCGCAGCCCCGGCTCGGCAGCGGCCGGACCCAGACGGGCGGGCAGCAGGCCGCCGCCGAGGTCGCGCCGTCCCGACAGCGCCACGGCCTGCGCGGTGAGCGCGGCGACCGCGACGGCGGCGAGCGCGAGCACCCACCAGCGCTCACCGCCGTACGGTCGCAGCGCTTCCACCCAGCCCAACGGCGTCAGCCAGGACACCCAGGCCGGCCCGTCGCCGGACTGGGCCGCGATGTCGCCGACACCGCGCAACATGATGGCCACGGCGAGGACGACGATCGCGATCATGCGTGCGCCGCCCGCGCCGGTGGTGAGTTGCGCGACCACGGCGCCGACCGCCGCGAACACGCAGCCGGCGATCCAGAAGCCGAGCCCGAGCGCCAGGGAGCCGGCGATCGGCAGACCTTGGGCGATCAGCGCCAGCGCCGACAGGAGGCCCACGACAAGGCCGGCCCCGCAGGTGACGATCAGGGCCGCCGCCAGGTCCGCGTGCCGGGACACGGCGGTGGCGCCCACCAGTTCGCGCCGCCCGGCCTCCTCTTCCGTACGGGTGTGCCGGATGACCGTGAGCAGCGCGAACACCGCGACCATGCAGGGCAGGACCCCGGTCCGCCAGGCGATCATCTCGCCGAGGCTGGAGCCGTTCAGCGCGCCGTAGGCGAAGATGAAGGCCCTGGAGTGGATGCTGGTCTCGTAGTAGGCCTGGCGGGCCTCGGCCGTCGGGTACGCGCCGTTGAAGGCTTCGACGAACACCGCCGCGATCAGGACCACATAGAAGATCCACAGGGGCATCAGGACGCGGTCGCGCCGCAGCGCCAGGCGGATGAGCGTTCCGGTGCCGGTGAGCGCGTTCATCGTGCCGCCTTCGCGTGCCTGCTCGCGGTGCTCTGCGCGGAGCGGTCGTAGTGCCGCAGGAACAACTCCTCCAGCGTCGGCGGGCGGCTGACCAGGCTGCGCACGCCCGCCGCGGTGAGCCGGCGCAGCGCCTCGTCGAGCGCGATGGCGTCGACGCTGAAGCGTACCCGGTTGTCGTCGGCGCGCAGGCCGTGCACACCCGGCAGCCCGGCCAGCCCGGCCGGCGGGTTCGCCAACTCGGCCTCGATGGAGGTGCGGGTGAGGTGGCGTAGCTCGGCCATGGTGCCGCTCTCGACGGTGCGGCCGTCGCGGATGATGGTGACCCGGTCGCACAGCGCCTCGACCTCGGACAGGATGTGGCTGGACAGCAGCACGGTGCGGCGCTGCTCCGCGACGCAGTCCCGGAACACCTCCTCCATCAGCGGGTCCAGGCCGGAAGTGGGCTCGTCGAGAATGAGCAACTCGACGTCGGAGGCCAGCGCGGCGACCAGGGCCACCTTCTGCCGGTTGCCCTTGGAGTAGGCGCGGCCCTTCTTGCGCGGGTCGAGGTCGAAGCGCTCGATCAGCTCGTCCCGGCGCCGCCGGTCCACGCCGCCGCGCAGGCGGCCGAGCAGGTCGATGGCCTCTCCGCCGGACAGGTTGGGCCACAGGGTGACGTCGCCGGGCACGTACGCCAGGCGGCGGTGCAGCTCGGCCGCCCGCGTCCAGGGGTCGCCGTCGAGTAACCGGGCGGTGCCCGCCTCGGCCCGCATCAGGCCGAGCAGGATGCGGAGGGTGGTGCTCTTGCCCGCGCCGTTCGGCCCGAGGAAGCCGTGCACCTCACCGGTTCGCACGGTGAGGTCCAGGCCGTTCAGCGCCCGGGTGGCGCCGAAGGATTTGACCAATCCGGCCACGGTGATGGCATTGGTCTGCGTCATGGTGGGTGTCCTTGCGATGAAATGCGCTATGGGTGGGCTCTGAGATGGGAGCGGCCCTGAGGATCGGGCTAGAAGCGGTAGACGAGGACGGTGTTGCCCGGGCGGGACAGCACCGCGCTCGGCGCCGCCAGGCGGTTCATCAGGCGAAGACCCAGCGGGAATCGGTCCACCTCGGGCTCGCGCGTGCACAGGATCTCTTCGGCCAGCTTCAGCTTGGGATGCCAGCGTTCGGGCGTCCGGGGATCGTTGAAGCCGGGGAACTTGCTGACCTCCCTGATCGCCTTGCCGACGGGCGCGATCTTCTGCATCCGGACGGCGAAGGTGCTGTAGCCGTTGAAGGCGATCACCCCACTGGGGAAATGGTCGATGACGCGGCCCACCAGGGAGATCATCTCCTCTTCTGAGAGGAACGCGATCAGCCCGTCGGCGACGGCCACCACCGGCCGGTCGGTAGGCAGCGGGTCCAGCCACGTGGAGCCGGTCAGGTCGGCGGCGATGCCATGGGGTGTCGCGGCGGCGGGCAGGAGTTCCCGCCGCGCGGCGATGACCTCGGGGAAGTCGATGTCGTACCAGTCGGCTGTGGGCGGCGGAGTGATGCGCAACACCCGGCTGTCCAGGCCGGCCCCGAGGTCAAGGCCGACCGCGTCAGGGTGGCGGGCGATGAAGCGCTGGGCGACCTCGTCGAGCTTCTTGGCCCGATGGGCGATGTTGATGACGCTGCCCGACGGAATGTGGAGCTTCTTGTAGTCGTAGTCGACCTTCCGCACGATCTCGTCGGCCATCGTGTCGCCCAGGATGGGGCGGGGCAGGCGGTTGTCGAGCGCTCTGCCGCACAGTGTCAGCCACAGGCTGGCCTGCAACGGCGTGAAGGCCGGGACAGTCAGTGCCATTGAGTCATTCATCTCTTTTCTCAGGATGTGGTGATTCCTGCGCGTCGTCCCAGGCGGCCTGGGCCGCTTTCAGGATCGAGTCGTCGGCGTACATGCCGCGGGTGAAGACCTCGAGCATGGGCAGCCCGATGCGGCGCAGCAGGTCGGGCCCGGCCTGCTCGTGGCCGAGCGTCCGGGCCAGCGGCGCCGGCATGGTCAGCGTGGTGAGGCTGACCAGCACGGACAGCACCGCCAGCACTCGCACGTCGGAAGAGGGGCGCAGCGAGCCGTCGGCGATCCCGGCCCGCAGGATCTGCTCGGACTCGTCCACCATCGTGTTGACGAACGTGGTGGCCGCGGGCGTGTCCTCTTCGATCGCGCGCACCATGTAGCGCATGTGCAGGTGGTATTCCTCCGGGTCCGACTGGTACTGGCCGAAGAGCTCCTGCAGGCCGGCCGGGCTGGTGCTGTTAGCCCGCTGCGTCAGGATGCGCAGGACGTGGTCGTCGCACACGGCACGCAGCTTTTCCTTGCTGCCGAAGTGGTGGATGACCAGGCCCGCGCTCACTCCCGCGGTGGCCGCGATGGTCCGCACGTTCGTCTTCTGGAAGCCGTCGCGGGCGAAGTGGGCGATGGCGGCGGTACGGATCTTGGCCTGCGCGGTCAAATCCGCCGCGCTTGGGCCCTGCACATGGGCTGAACACACATTTGACATATTAAACATACGTTCAATCTGACGGCAAGTCCCTTCCGCAACCCACCGACCTCCAACTCCATCTCCTGGACCTCCTCGATATCGATCCACGAGGCCTCCGCTGAAGATCACTCACATGCGGAAAACGGGGCTAGCGCTCTGACCGCATAGGTTCGCCGGGTCGGTGGTCGCTTCGTTCACCCTGGGAGCGATCTGCGTTTCTGGGTGGCGGTGTCACGCAGAAGAAAAGTGATTGCCTCGGGACCAGCGCTCATGTTGGCTGGGCAGCATGGCTGAACCGCGTACCGATCGCCTCATCTTGCGCCGATGGCGTGACGAGGCCACGGGCGAGTTCATCGGCTTCGCAGGCTTGGATGAAGTGGACGACTACATGCCGTTCACGGGAGTGGAGATCGGCTGGCGGCTCGCCCGCTCGGCCTGGGGCCAGGGCTACGCTACCGAGGCTGCGCTGACAGTCCTGGTCCACGGCTTTGACGCTCTTGAGCTTCCTGAGATCCTCGCTGTCACAACGGCCAGCAACCTTCGTTCCCAGGCGGTGATGCGCCGGATCGGCATGACCCGGGACCCGGCCGACGACTTCGACGACCCCACCGAGCCCGAAGGGCCACTGCGTCCGAACGTGCTGTACCGCATCGCCCGTAGTGCGAGGATCTGACGTTCTCCGCTGGGGTCGTTTGAGCGGATGCGGGCGCGTTCCTTGCGTTGGGCGACGAGTACGTCGAGGTGGCGGGCGTTGGCGTTGTGCCAGCGCAGATAGGCGTGCAGGGCCCGGGTCTGCGCGGGACGGCTGCGGTGGTTGGAGTTGGCCAGGGTGAACTGGCGCAGCGGACCGAAGTGGGCCTCGATCGGGTTGGCCCAGGAAGCGTAGGTCGGAGTGAGGCGCAGCTCGACCTTGTTCTTCTTCGCCCAGCGGCGGACGTCCGCGCCGGTGTGGGCGGAGAGGTTGTCCAGAATGATGTAGATCGGGGCGCCGTCGGGTCGGGCGGCGCGGGTCGACTTCAGCGCGGTCAGAGTGTTGGCGGTGCCTTTGCGGCGGTGGTTGACGCCCCAGAGGCGGTCGTCGCCGACGGAGTGAGGGACGGCCTCCCGCCCACCGAGGGTCCAGACAGGCCAGACCGATCTCGTCGAACCGGTGGATCACACTCGTCAGCCTGCACCAGCTGGGCGATCACCGGAACACGGTTCCCGCCGGCCGAGGCCAGCAGCATCATCGTGCGCCGATAGCGCACCGAACTCGTGCTGCCCCGCCGCACGATCTGCTGCAGCTTCTGCCCCTCCTGGTCGGTCAGTCTGCGCACACGGACAGGCTCAGCCACCGCGCCTCCAGCGGTCGAATGGACGTCACCGCACATCCAACCGCCACGACCGCCACCACGGCGAAGCTATGCGGTCAGAGCACTAGGCGCCGGTGATCAGGCGTCGTTCCAGGTCGATGATCGGCTCGATGCTCTGCAGGTCATAATTGCTCAGAATGACGGCCGTCCAGTCCATGTCAAGGTAGATGGACCAGCTCGTCGATATGCCGCCCGCACCGCCTCCGTGGGTGATGATGCGCTGGTTGTTGTAGGTGGCGGCCACAGGCCCGTACGCCTGGAAGGTCTCCCCGCGGAGGGAGTTGCCGGAGGTGTCCGGCTTCAGCGGCTTGGCGGAGATCTTTCCGTTCACGTACAACTCGGTGTAGGGCCGGGCGGTGAGCTTGCCGCCCTGCAGTGCGATCGCGAAGCGGACAAGGTCCGGGGCGGTGGCGAAGCCGTTGCCGCCGCCTGTTCCCATCCATCCCCGGGCGGAGTTGCTGCCTTGGCCGGCGTCGCCGTAGACGGAGCCCTTGTCGAGGTTGCGGACGGCGTCGACCCGCGTGCCGTCCTTTTGATACATGTACGGGTGAGCGATGCGCTTGTCGGTCAGCCACTGGCGGCGGTCGTAGTAGGCGGAGTCCTCCATGCCGGCCGGGAGGAAGATGTTCTGGCGGACGTAGTCCTGGAACGACATGCCGGAGACCTTCGCCACGAGTTCGCCGAGCAGGGTGTAGCCCATGCTGCTGTAGGCCTTCTTCGTCCCAGGGGCGAACTCCAGCTCGAAGGTCTTCAGATTCGTCCAGAAGCTTGCCATCTGCTGCTCGTAGCTGTTGTGGATCTCCTCCGGTGGTGGCTGCTCGCCCGGGCGCCGGGCGTCGCCCAGGCCACTGGTGTGGGTGAGGAGGTGATGCACGGTGATGCGTTCGGCCATCTCCGCCGGCAGGCCCTCCAGATGCTTGCTCACCAGGTCGTAGAACTTGAGCTTGCCCTGCTGGACGAGCTGCACGACAGCCAGCCCGGTGAACGGCTTGGAGGACGAGGCCAGAGCGTAGATGCTGTCGATCTTGTTCGGGATCTTGCCTTCCTTGTCCGCCCAGCCGTAGGCGCGGGCCAGGACTTGGCGGCCGCGGTGTGCGAGCATCACGGTGCCGGAAAACTGATCCTTGTCCGCCAGTTCTTTGATGTGCTGGTCAAAGGCGCCTCCAGGAAGCAGGTCCTTGGGAATGCGGCCAGAGCCTGAGGACCGGTCGGCGTTCGCCTCGGCGGTTCCTTGCGAGGCCAGCAGACCACCGGCCGCCAGCGGGACCGCGCCCAGGAACCCGAGGGCGGAGCGGCGCGAAGGGCCGTGGTCGGACGAGGAGGGATGCGACAACGCCATGGAAATCCTTTCACGAGGAAAGATCTGCGAGGGGGATGCAAGCACGCAGTTTGTTTCTTCGGCGTTTCTGCGGCCTTCTGCCATTACAGCCGGACCGGACATCGGTCCGGGCACCTGGAGAAGCACCCGCGCCGAGAGATCGTCAATGCGCGCCTTTGCATAATGCGTGGCGGTACCTGCCCACCGACCTGCCGCTCTGGCAGGCCGTGTACTGGCACATCCAGCAGTGGGAACGAGTCGGCGTCGCCGAGGCGCTGCTGACCGAGCTGCGTACCAAGGCTCGTCGCATCATCGCTGACACCACTGGCCTGCTCATCGCGGTCGCGGTGGTGGCGGCAGGCCGGCAAGACCGCGATGGCGCCATGACCGCCCTGCTGTCGGCGTACCTGACCACCCCGAGCCGGCACGTTTCGCCGACCAAGCCTTCGCGGGGGTCGTGACACTCTACGCACCACTCTGGAGACCACGCGCAAACCCGCTGACCGGCTCGGCTTCAGCGTCGTCTTCCGCCCTTGGGTGGTGGAGAGAACGTGACCGCCTGTCCATGGCTTGCGCGCGACTTCGAACGCGACCCCAGCGTCTCCGAGGCGATCATCCGCTGGGCCGCCATCGCGGGCATGACCCGCCGACTCACCCGAGGCGGACCCGCCCGACGCCAACCTCGCAACATCGGCAATTGAATACACAGCCGAAGAGAGGCTTTCAATCACGCACTTAACACGAACCAGTTACTGTGGCATACTCCTTATTCGCCGTGATCAACATATTGGGGGACGGGATATGCGACAGGGTTTATGGCGACTCATCAGCGGTATGTTGGCGTTGCTTCCGACGATGTATTCCCCATGCGGCTGGGCCCGGACGACCCCCGGCTACTGCGAGATCACGAGCTCAGACGGTGGTTTAGGGTTCGCCGCTCTCGCCTCGGTGGTGTTCAGTGGGAATGTGCTGATTTGGCTGACGCTTATCGAGTCCACGCTGATGATATTCGCATTTCCTGCGCTGCTCGTGGCGCTGACGGGCAAGTGGCCTGGACGCCGGTTCGCCCAGGTCGTGATCGGGTTGCTGATCATCGGTGGGATGGTGAACGTACTGGCGAACGCGCTGGGCAGGGTGCTGGGAAACGAGGGCTTCTTTCTTGTCGTTTTCGAGGCGCTGCCCTCGGGTGGCTGGGAGTTACCGTCCGTCTGGTTCGGCTTCGCGCTTTTGGCCGCCGCCTACGCCCTACGCCGGGCCGCCTGCCAAGAAGACAAAAACGTCGAAGCTGCGGGCACGTGATGGAGGCGAAGATCTCCCGCACTCGTTCCGCTCTGGTGGTCAATATTCAGCGCTGATGTCGCGCAGCCCAAGTACGGCTCGAAGGGAGCGGCCGACGCGGTTGGCGAGACCCGTAGGGCGATTGCGGCGGGAGTCCCCGGAGGGCTGGAGGCGCGCGGGCCCAAGGCCTCTGGCACGTTCATCACGCTCACGCAGGATCGCGCGGTTGAAGAAGCCGTGGCCGGCACGTGACCGGGCAGGCCAGGAGTCCGCTGGGCCAGGACCTGTACGACAAGGCGAACCGGCGGACGTTGCGGACCACCATCCTGTTCAGCTAGTGGGCCGTCCCGGAACGTTGACCGGGTAATTGATCTCGGCTGGTGAACCCGTCAGGCTGGCTGCCTCTGAAGCTGGGAGGTAGTCGTGGCT
>NZ_JBFAWA010000064.1:0-45058 GCF_040680035.1 Nonomuraea sp. NPDC052116
GGCGGGACGTCCACCTGGTTGTCCGGGTTGCCCATCTCCCCCTCGTCCTCCTTCGACGAGGACGTCGGCGACGGAGACGGCGTCGGAGCGGCCCATGCCGTCGCGATCGGGCCGGTCGTGAGGCTGAAGAGCAGGGCGAGCCCGGCCGTAAGCACCCCTCTGGTTCTCATGCGGATACCTTTCTGCGCGCAGCGAGGGGCGATGCCCGCCGGAGCCGCGAATCTTGTCCGTTAGATCTTCCGAAGCGCTCTTGCTGGGGATCAAGATTGCGAGTCCGGCATACAAAGAACATCCAAAATCGGTATAAAGGCCCTTCCAGCTTGAACGCTTCACCAACGGACGCCCTCGCACGGCGCCCAGCTCAGGAGAACGCGCGGTCATGGTGGTTGAACAGCCCGTATTCAGTGTTCTTGGGCCGCTGCAGGCCCGGGTCCCGGCAGGGCCCCTACGCATCGCGGGCAGGAAGCCCAGGCTCCTGCTCGCCTCGCTGTTGCTGGAGGCCAACGAGGTGGTCAGCTCGGAGGCGCTCGTCGAGGTGCTGTGGCCCCGGACGCAGCCGTCCTCGGCCGTGGCCAACCTGCGCACGTACGTGAGCACGCTGCGCTCGGCCGGCGTCCAGATCGAGGCCCGGCCCTCCGGTTACGTGATGCAGCTCGACACGGGGCGGCTGGACGCCCTGGAGTTCGAGGACCTGGTGGCCAGGGCGCGGGCGGCGGGGCGTACCGAGGAGGCGGCGGAGCACTTACGCCGGGCGCTGGCGTTGTGGCGCGGCACCCCGCTCGGCGACCTGCCCGCCAGCCCGCTGTGGGACGGGCGGCTGCGCGCGCTCACCCAGGCCCGGCTGGCCGCGTTCGAGGAGCTGGTGGCGCTGAAGCTGGCGCGCGGCGAGCACGCCGCCGCGATCGACGACCTGCGCGACCTGATCGGCGAGCACCCCTACCGCGAGGACCTGTGGCAGCAGCTGATCCTCGCCCTGCACCACAGCGGCCGGCGGGCCGAGGCCCTGAACGCCTACGCCACGATCAGGCGGCAGCTCGTGGACGAGCTGGGCATCGAGCCGGGGCAGGAGTTACGTGACGTGCACGCGTCCGTGCTGGCGGGCGACGCCCCGCCCGCGCCCGTCGCGGCGGCGCCCCACCAGCTCCCCGCGGACGTGCCGGACTTCACCGGCAGGGCGCGGGACGTCGCGGCCGTGACGCGCGCCCTGTCCCCCGAGGCCCACCGGCCGGACGGGCCGCCCGCGATCGCCGTGGTGACCGGACCTCCGGGTGTGGGCAAGTCCGCGCTGGCCGTGCACTGCGCCCACGCGTTACGGGCGGGCTACCCCGCCGGCCAGCTCTACCTGTGCCTGGGCGGCACCGAGGCCGAACCCGCCGACCCGCTCACCCTCCTGGCCGAGGCGCTGCGCGCGCTGGGCGTCGCGGAGCCGGCGCTGCCGCCGACCGTGCGCGAGCGGGCCTCGCTCTACCGCTCCCTGCTGTCCGAGCGCCCGATGCTCGTCCTCCTCGACGACGCCGCCGACACCGCCCAGGTACGCGCCCTGCTCCCCGGCAGCGGCAGCGCGGTGCTCGTCACGAGCCGCCGGCGGATCGCCGAGCTCCCCGGCGCGCTCCAGCTCGAACTCGACGTGCTGCCGCCCGCGGAGGCCGAGCAGCTCCTGGGCCGGATCGTCGGCCCCGAACGGGTGGCCGAGGAGCGCGAGGCAGCCCAGGCGATCGTGCGCTCCTGCGGCCACTTACCGCTGGCCGTCCGCGTGGCCGGGGCCCGGCTGTCCGGACGGCCCGGCTGGTCGCTGGGGGTGCTGCGGCAGCGGCTGGAGGACGAGGCCGGCCGCCTCGACGAGTTACGCGCCGGCGACCTGGAGGTACGCGGCTCGTTCGAGCTCAGCTACCGGCGGCTGTCCGACGACGCCGCCCTGGCCTTCCGCGCGATCGGCCTGCTCGGCGAGCAGTCCGTGCCCGGCTGGGTGGCCGACGCCGTGCTCGACCGGCCCAGGGCCGACGCCGTCGTGGACACCCTGGTGGACGCGAACCTCCTGCGGCTGGCCGGCACCGACCACGTCGGCCAGCCCCGCTACCGACTCCACGACCTGATCCGCTGCGCCGCCAAGGAGAAGGCGGGCGGCGACACCGAGCGGCACGCGCTGGCCCGGGTGCTCGGCGGCTGGCTGACCGCCGCCGAGCACGCCTCCCTGCGGCTGCCCACCACTCTCTTCGGGCTGACGTCCGACCTCGCGCCCCGCTGGAGCCTGGAGCGGGAGACCCTCGGCCGCCTGACCGCCCAGCCGCTGTCGTGGTTCGACGCCGAGCGGGAGTCCCTGGTCGAGGCCGTACAGCTCGCCGCCGGCGCGGGCCTGGCCCAGTCCGCATGGGGGCTGGCCGCCACCCTGGTCCCGTACTTCGATCTGCACTGCCTGCTGGACGAGTGGCAGCTGACGCACCGCCTCGCCCTCGACAGCGCCCGCGCGGCCGGCGACCGCCTCGGGGAGGCCGCCATGCTGCGCGGCCTGGCCCAGGTCTGCCTCTACCAGGACCGGTACGCCGAGGCCGAGGACATGTTCAAGCGGGCCCGCGTCATCTTCCACGAGCTGGGCGACACGCGGAGCGAGGCCATCTCGATCTGCGGGCTGGCGGCGGTCAGCCAGTTCTCCAACCGGCATCTCAAGGCGCTCGCGTCCTTCCGGCAGGCGCTGGCCATGTTCCTGGCCATCGGCGACCGCAGCGGCGAGGCGTACGCGCGGCAGGCCATCGGGCGCGTCTACCTGTCGCTGCGGGACCTGCAGCAGGCGTCCCGGTGGCTGGGGGACGCGCTGCGGCTGGCCGAGGAGCTCGGCGACGCCCACCGCGAGGGCTGCGTGTCGATGCAGCTCGGCCGCATGTACGACCTGTTCGCCCAGTCGGACCGGGCCATGCGCTACCAGGGGCACGCGCTGGGCATCTTCGAGGCGCTCGGCGACCGCCACTGCGGCGCGTACGCGATGCGGAACCTGGGCGGGCTCCAGGTGGCCAGGGGCGACCGTTCGGACGGCTCCGACCAGTTGAAGCGCTCCCTGGTGATCTTCCAGCAACTGGGGGATCGCAGCGGGGAGGCGGACACGTACCAGACGCTCGGCGAGCTGTACCGCTCGTCCGGCCGCACCGCGCTGGCCACCGATTACCTGCACCAGGCCCGTGAGCTGCGCAGGGAGCTCAGCGAGTCGTTCGCGTGAGCTGCGGCCGGAGCCACTGTCCCGTGGGCCAGGTCTCCAGGCGCCAGGCGCTGTCCCAGAACATCCACTCGTACTCGGTGGCCCGGCAGAACGCCTCGTCCATCGCCCGGCGCGTCTCGGGGTCGGCGCTCTCGGCCAGCCGGTCGGTGATGGCCTTGGCCTGCTCCACCGAGGCGGCGAAGGCGGGGTCGGAGTAGGTGCCGATCCAGGTCCGGTACGGGTGGTCGGCCGCGCCCGCCGTACGTTCGAGCAGTGCCGCGCCGACGTCCTGGTAGACCCAGAAGCACGGCAGCACGGCGGCGGCGAGCACGGGCAACGGGGCGGCCAGGGCCGTGGCCTGGAGGTAGGAGGAGTAGGCCAGGCAGGTCGGCGAGGTGGCGACGGCCGCCGTCTCGCCGGCCGTCAGCCCGAACTCCTCGAGGTAGCCGGTGTGCAGGGCCCGCTCGACGACGAGCGCCGTGTGCGCGCTCTGCGCGAAGAACGCGGCGTCGGCCGGGGAGCCCGCGCGGGCCGAGGCGGTCGCGAGGACCTTGGCGTAGGCCACCAGGTAGCGGCCGTCCTGGACCAGGTAGAACGCGAACCGCTCGCGGTCGAGGGTGCCGTCGCCGAGCGCGACGTTGAACGGGTGGTCGTGGATCGCCTCGAGCAGCGTGGCCGTGCGCGTCCAGATTTTCTCACAGAAGGTCACCGATGACGTCCCTTCGCTAGTGCGAACTAGATCAGGTTCGACGGGTGTGATCTCAGCCCGGCAGCCCGGGCACCCCGCGTCACGGCCAACGCTAGCAGAGGCCCGGCCCGGTCGTGTCAGGCGGGGATCAGCTCGTGCAGCGTGCCAGGGGTGTAGACCCGCGCCCCCTCCGGGAGGCGCTGACGCGGTTGCCCTCCACCTGGTTGAAGCCGGGGTGGCCCTTCAGGTAGAGGTGCAGCCACTTCACCAGCCAGCCGCCGTCGGCGCCGCGCAGGAAGACGCTGAGCAGCGCCGCGTCGAGCTGGCGGGCGGCGGTCTCCCCCCAGCCGGACCCGGATCCGGCGGGCGCGGCGCCGATGGGGACGCGCAGCCGCCGGGCGATGACGAGGCTTTCCAGAGTGTCCACGAACGGCACCATATAGCCGGGACACGCCCGATCGCGGGGGGTTTCCGCGCCCGCGCCGAGGGTGCGGCCGGTCAGAGGTGAGGGGCCGCTTCGCGCATGCCGTCCGGGCGCAGCACGCCCGCCAGCGCCAGCGCGACCAGGACCCCGGCACCGCCCGCCACCGCGATCGCGGGCCCGGGCGCGATCACCTCTCCGAGCGCCCCGACCAGCGCCGCCCCGGCCGCCTGCCCCGTCATCAGCCCGGACGACTGCAGCCCGAACGCCTGCCCCCGCACCTCCTCGGGCACCGACTCCACGAACCGCAGCTGCAACCCCAGCTGGTACGACAGCCCCGCGGTCGCCACCGCGGCCAGCACGGCGGCCCACGCCATCCCCGGCCCGAGCGCGAACCCCACCCACGGCACGCCGAGCAGCACCGCCAGCGGAAACGACAGCCGCTCCCGCAGCCCCGGCGCGGCGAACCTGCCCACCGCGAACTCCCCCACCGCCATCCCGCCGGCCGCCGCCGCGAGCACCACCCCGGCCTGCCCCTGCCCGCCCAGATAGGGCACGACCATGGCCTCGGCCCCGGCCAGGAACACGCACGGCAGCCACCCCGCCAGCAGCAGCCCGCGCACCCGCCCGTCGGCCAGCAGCCGCCGGTTGACCCGCAGCGTCTGGCGTACCGTGCCCGCTCCCACCGTGCCCGCTCGCGCCGTGCCCCGGGCGGGCCGGTACGGCAGTCCGGCCCGCAGCACCACGGCGGCCACCGCGGCCAGGCCCGCGGTGGTGGCCAGCGCCCCCGAGGGCCCGGCGACGGCCAGGAACGCGCCCCCGGCCGCCAGCCCGGCGATCTGCGCGCTCGCGGAGGCCACGTTCAGGACCGACCGCCCGAGCACGAACGCGTCGCCGGGCAGCACGTCGGGCAGCATCGCCGCCCGCGCGGCGAAGAAGACCGGCGTGAACAGCCCCGTGACCAGCACCAGCGCCAGCATCGCCCAGACCGGCAGCCGCGCGTAGGCCAGCAGCAGGCACGTCACCGCCCGGACCACCTCGCCGGTCACCATCAGCGCCCGCGGCGGCAGCCGGTCGGCCAGCGAGAGCAGCAACAGCCCGCCCACGATGAACGGCAGCCAGCCGGCCATGTACGCGGCGGCCGACAGGCCGGCCGAGCCGGTCCGCGCATAGACCAGCACGGACAGGGCCAGCATCTTGATCGAGTCCCCGCCGACCAGCAGCGCGAAGCTGCCGAACAGGACCCGGAACTCCTTGACGGCGAACACCTCGCCGAACGTCGCGCCATTCACGTCCACGATGGTGCGGACCGGACCGGCGAACTGGCGACTCTTTCGGATATAACCGAAAGGTGCCCGTAAGAATCGAGGTCACCCCGCAGGACCTGGTGGCGACCAGGTTCGCGATCTCGCCGCTGATCGAGACCATGCACGCGCAGTGGGTGCTGGCGGGCCGGCTGGAGGCGGGCGTGCACGGCCGGTGGGCCGCGCGGTGGCGGGGCACGTACCGGGAACTCGAACGCGTCCACCCCGTGCTGCGGGCCGCGGACGCGATCAGCGGCAACCGGCGCGGCACGAACGTCGCCTTCATCGCCCCGCCGCCGACGGCGGTGGACGTGCCGTTCGAGGCGGAGCTGGCCGCCATGCGCAGGACGCCGCTGGAGCAGGCGCACGCGGAGATCGCCCGGGCGCTCGCCGGGCGGCCGGTGGCGGACGGGGTCAGGGAGCTGCTGGCGGGACCGCGGGTGGTGGAGCGGTTCGCCGACGCGTACGAGGCGCTCTGGACGGAGGTCGTCTCCCACGAGTGGCCGCGCTTCCGCGCGATCCTGCAGCGCGACGTCGCCCATCGGGCGGGACGGCTGGCGGCCTACGGCTGGGCGGCGGCGCTGGAGGACCTCAGCCCGCAGGTCCACTGGCGGCCCCGGGGGCAGATCGAGGTCGAGCTGACCAGCCTCCACGGGCTGCGCCGGCTCGGCGGCAAGGGGCTGCTCTTCCTGCCGTCGGCGTTCACGACCGCCGTCGGCGCCTATCTGGAGGACGCCTGGCCGTACGCGATGATCTACCCCGCGAGGGGCGCCGCGGCCGTGCCCGCCGTGGCCGACGCCGACCTGTCGGCCCTGATCGGCCGCAGCCGCGCCCGCATCCTCGCCGAGCTGGCCGAGCCCGCCACCACCACCCAGCTCGCGGCCCTGCTCGGGCAGAGCCTGGGCACCACGGGCGGCCATCTGGCGGCGCTGCGCAGGACGGGCCTGATCGCGGGCACCCGCGTCGGCCGCGGCGTCCTGTACGCGCGCACGCCCCTCGGCGACGCCCTGGTCAACGGCTGACCCATCCCCTCATGTCCTATTCATGTAAATCCTACTGATATAGTCGCTTATGTCACGAGTCCAGTGCGAAGCCCCGGCTTGCTGGACGGCAACCCTCCCACCGCGGCGGGGTGCCCCGGGTGATGACACGGTCGTCGAGCCGAACGGTGCTCCTGGCGGCAAGCGCGGATGTCGAGTCGTGCTGCCCTGCGCCCTTGGCCGGCTGCTCGAAAAGGAAAGGGAAAGATGAAGGGCGGATTCACTCGCCTCGCGGGACTGGGCATGGTGGTCGCGCTGGCGGTCACGGCCTGCGGCGGCGTCGACACGGGCGGCTCCACGGGCGGTTCCACCGGCGGCGCGGCGAAGCAGGAGCTCACGGTGACCGCGTTCGCGGGCGCGTGGGGGGAGCTGTTCAAGAAGTCGTTCGTGGAGCCGTTCGAACGCGACACCGGCGCCAAGGTGAACCTCGTCTACGGCGCGAACGCCGAATGGCTCACCAAGCTGCGCGCGGCCGGCGGCAAGAACCCGCCGTTCGACGTCATCGCGTTCACGCCGGACGCGTCACTGCCCGCGGCCTCCGCCGGGCTGCTCCAGCCGCTGGCCACCGACAAACTGGCGCACTTCAAGGAGCTGGACCCGGTGCTCGCCGGCAAGTCCGCGTACGACGGCAAGCAGTACGGCGTGCCGCTGACCACCGGCTCCACCGGCCTCCTCTACCGCACCGACAAGATCAAGACGCCGCCCGCGGACTGGGCGGACATCTTCGACAAGCAGTACTGCGGCCACGTCGCCCTCCCGCCGCTCACCTACAACCCCGGCCTGGAGTTCTTCTCCGCCCTCGTCACCTCCCAGGGCGGCACGCTGTCCGACCCGGCCGCCGTGGACAAGGCGTTCGACAGGCTCGCGACGCTGAAGGGCTGCGTGTCCTCCTTCCCCGCCAACGCGGGCAACGCCGCCACCGTCATCGAGAACGGCGACGCCTGGATCATGCCCTTCTGGGACGGCCGCGCCTTCGCCATGGCCCAGGCCGGCTCCCCGATCGGCTTCACCTACCCCAAGTCCGGCCCCGTCGGCGCGCTGACCTCGTACTTCATCGCCGCGGGGACGCAGAAGGGCGACCTGGCGAACAAGTTCCTCGACCACCTGACGGCCGCGCAGAACCAGCAGCCGTTCGCCGAGGGCACCTGGTACGCCGCGGGCAACGACTCGATCTCCTACGGCGAGCCGTTCGAGCAGAAGGTGAAGCACGGTCCCGACGTCTTCAAGAAGTTCATCTGGGTGGACTACGCGGTCGCCACCCCGAAGCTGAACGAATGGCAGCAGCGGTGGAACCAGATCTTCGGCTGACCCCGGAAGAAGGCGGCGGGCACGTCGAGATCGAGGGGCTCGCCGCCGGGTACGACGGCGCGCGCGTGCTCGACCTGGACCGGCTGTCGATCCGCAAGGGCGAGTTCCTGTCGATCCTCGGGCCCAGCGGCTGCGGCAAGACGACGCTGCTCAACTGCGTCGCCGGGTTCGTCCAGCCCACGGCCGGGCGGATCGTGATCGACGGCTCCGACGTGACCCGGCGACCCCCGTACCGGCGGGGTCTGGGCATGGTGTTCCAGAACTACGCGCTCTTCCCGCACATGACCGTGGCCGCCAACGTGGCGTACGGGCTGCGCGTGCGCCGGCTCGACCGGCGGGAGCGGGACGAGCGGGTGCGGGAGGCGCTGAGCCTGGTCGGCCTGGAGGGGTACGCCGGGCGGCGGCCCCGCCAGTTGTCCGGCGGGCAGCAGCAGCGGGTCGCCCTCGCCCGCGCCCTGGCCATCCGGCCCGCCGTGCTGCTGCTGGACGAGCCGCTGTCCAACCTGGACGCCAAGCTGCGCAGGGAGATGCGGGTGGAGCTGCGCGCCATCCAGCGGCGCATCGGCACCACCATGGTCTTCGTCACGCACGACCAGGAGGAGGCGCTCGCGCTGTCGGACCGGGTGGCCGTCATGAACGGCGGCCGGGTCGAGCAGCTCGGCACGCCCGACGAGGTCTACCGGCGGCCGGCCACCCGGTTCGTCGCGCAGTTCATCGGCGCGGCCAATGTCCTGGAGGGCACGGTGACCGACTCGGGCGCGCTGGACTCCGGCGGGATCGTCGTCGAGTGCGGCCCGCTGTCGCTCCGGGCGGGCGACCGCGCCGTCGTCGCCGTCCGCCCCGAACGCATCCGCCTGGCCACACAAGGCCCGGGGGCCGGCGGCGTGGCCGGGACGGTGGGGTATCGGGCCTTCGCCGGGGACGCCTGGCACGTGGAGGTGCGGCTGGCCGACGGACGCACCCTGAGCGTGCGGGTCGCCGACACCGGCGCCGGAGATCCGCCCGGCGCGGGCACGTCCGTGGTGGCGCACTGGGATCCGGCCGACGTCATCCTCCTGGAAACGGAGTCGCCATGACACGCCGCTGGGCGGGCCTGCCGTACATCCTGCCGCTCGTCGCCTTCCTGGCCGCCCTGTTCCTGGTCCCCCTCGTAGGGCTGCTGCGGCTCAGCTTCAGCCCCGTCGGCGCCTTCAACGCGGCGCTGCCCGGATTCACCTTCGAGCAGTACGCCCGGGTGTTGACCGAGCCGTACTTCTACGGCTCCCTGCTCCGGACCCTGGCCACCGCGCTCCTGGTGGCGGTGCTGTGCGTGGCGCTGGCGTACCCGGCCGCGTATTTCCTGGCCCGCCGGCGGCCCGGCGTCGTGCGGACCCTGCTGTTCGTCATCGTGATCTCGCCGCTGCTGACCAGCGTGGTCGTACGCACCTACGGATGGGTCGTGCTGCTGTCCGGCAACGGGCTCGTCAACCGGGCGCTCGTCGCCTCCGGGCTGCGTGACCAGCCCGCCCAGCTGCTCACCAGCTACCCGGCCGTCGTGGTCGCGGTGACGCACGTGCTGCTGCCGTTCGCGATCATCCCGCTCACGACGGCGCTCGGCGGGCTGGACCGCAACCTGCACCGGGCCTCGCAGACGCTCGGAGCCGGGCCGGTCAGGACGTTCCTGCGGGTCACGGTCCCGCTCAGCCTGCCCGGCGCGGTCGCCGGCGCCCTCATCGTCTTCGCGCTGGCCATGGGCATCTACATCACGCCGCTGCTGGTCGGCGGGGTGACCCAGCCGCTGACCGGCATCCGGGTCTACGACCAGGTGACGACGGTGTTCGACTACCCGGTGGCGGCGGCGCTGAGCTTCGCGCTGCTCGCGCTGACCGTCGTGTCCACGGGGCTGCTGGCGGGCGTGTTCCGGATCTGGGAGAGGCGCCTTCATGGGTGAGCGGGGCTACGACAGGATCGTGCGGCTGGTGGCCGCGGCCCTGGCGGCGCTGGTGTTCCTGTTCCTGATCGCGCCGCTGGTCGTGCTGGTGACGAGCTCGTTCAACCGGGCGGGCTCGATGGCGTTCCCGCCGTCGGGGCTGTCGCTGCGCTGGTACGCCGAGGTGCTCGGCTCGCCCGACTGGCAGGTCTCGTTCCGGCTGAGCGGCCTGCTGGTGCTCCTGGTGGTGCCGACGACCGTGGTCATCGGGACGCCGGCGGCGTACGCGCTGACGCGGGGGTCGTTCCCCGGGCGGCGGCTGCTGCAGGGGTTCGCGCTGTCCCCGCTGATGGTCCCGGAGATCATCGTCGCGCTCGGCCTGCTCTACTACTTCCACGGCGTCGGCCTCGTCAACTCGGTGACCGGGCTGTGGCTGGCGCACTCGCTGGTGGCGCTGCCGTTCGTGGTGCGGGCGGTCATGGTGAGCGCCGCGCAGCTCGACCCGGCGCTGGAGCGGGCCGCCCTGAGCCTGGGCGCCGGGCCGGTCCGGGTGTTCCTGACCGTGACGCTGCCGCTGCTGCGGCCCGGCATCCTCGCAGGCGCGATCCTCGCCGCGGTCACCTCGCTCGGCGAGGTCGCCGTCACGGCCCTGGTGGCGGGCGCGAACACCACGACGGTGCCGCTGCGCATCTTCTCGGCCGTGCAGTACCAGCTCGACCCGTCGATGGCCGCGGTGTCCACGCTGCTCATGGCGGCGAGCGTGGTGGTGATGGTGGTCGCGGACCGATTCGCTCGCATTTCGGAGGCCCTATGACAAGCACTGGTACGGCAAGCGCGACCGGCGCGCGGATCGGCATCGACGTCGGGGGGACGTTCACCGACCTCGTGGCCTCCGTACCGGACCGCGGCCTCGTGGTGCACCACAAGGAGCCGAGCACGCCCGCCGACCCGTCCCTGGCGGTCGCGGACGGGCTGGCGGCCCTCCTCGCCCGCGCGGACCTGCGGCCGGACGAGGTCTCGGGCCTCGTCCACGGCACCACGATCGGCCTGAACGCCGTCATCCAGCGGCGCGGCGCGCGCATCGCCCTGGTCGTGACCGAGGGCTACCGCGACATCCTGGAGATCGGCCGCAGCCGCATGCCGTCCTCCTTCGACTTGTACGCGGGCAAGGAGGAGCCCCTCGTCCCCCGCAACCTCATCGTCGAGATCTCCGCCCGGCTGGGCCCGCGTGGCGAACCCGTGGCCCAGCCGTACGCCGCAGAGCTGGACCGCGTCGCCGCGCGGCTGCGGGCCACCGGCGCCGACGCGGCGGCGGTCGTGATCCTGCACGGTTACACCGACCCGGCCTTCGAGGAGGGCGTCGCGGCGGGCCTGCGCGAGCGGCTGCCCGCGTTGCCGGTGACGGCCTCGGCGACCGTGTGGCCGGAGGTACGCGAGTACGAGCGTGCCCTGGTGGCCTGCATGAACGCCTACATCCAGCCGCTCATGCGCGACTACTTCGCCCGCCTGGAGAGCCGGGTGCGCGGGCTCGGGCTGTCGGCGCCGATCTTCATCAGCGCGTCCAACGGCGGCTCGATGAGCCTGCGCTCGGCCGCGGAACGACCCGTCGAGACCGTGCTGTCGGGACCGGCCGCCGGAGTGGCCGCCGCCGCCCGGCTGGGCGCGGGGGCCATCGTCACGTTCGACATGGGCGGGACCAGCAGCGACATCGCCGTGTCCGTGGACGGGTCGCCCGAGCTGGCCACCCACACCACGGTGGGCGGGCTGCCCCTGATCGTGCCGGTCGTGGCCGTGCACGCGATCGGGGCCGGGGGCGGCTCGGTCGTCTGGGTGGACGGGCCGGGTGTGCTCAAGGTCGGGCCGGGCAGCGCGGGCGCCGACCCCGGGCCTGCGGCGTACGGCCGGGGCGGCGACCGGCCGACCGTGACGGACTGCTACCTGGCGACCGGGCTGATCGACCCGCGCACGTTCCTCGGCGGCCGGATGCCCCTCGACGCCGGCGCCTCGCTCAAGGCCCTGTCGGGCATCGCCGGGCCGGATGCCGCCGGTGACGACCTGGCCGCGTACCGGGTGGCGGCGTCGGCGTTGCGGGTGGCGACGGCGGGGATGGCGACCGAGCTGCAGAAGATCATGGCGCAGCGCGGGCTCGATCCGCGGCGGTTCGCGCTCGTGCCGTTCGGCGGCGCGGGCCCGACGCACGCCGCCATGCTCGCCGAGGAGGTCGGGATCGCGCACATCGTGGTCCCGCCGACCGCCGCAACGTTCTGCGCCCTGGGCGCGGCGGGCGCCGACCTGCGCCGCGACTTCGCCCGCAGCCTGCGCCTCCCCCTGGACGCCGCGAGCGCCACCCGCCTGGCGGGCGTGCTCGCCGAGCTGTCCGCCCGGGCCCGGGAGTGGCTGGCCGAGCAGGACGGCGAGGCCCGGCTGCGGGGACGGCTGTCGTTCGCGGCCGACCTGCGCTACTCCGGCCAGGCGTACGAGCTCCGCGTCGCCCTCGACCCGGACCGCCTTGACGTCGAGGCGGTCTCCGAGGCGTTCCACGCCGAGCACGAGCGCCTGTACGGCTTCCGCGACCAGAGCGCGACCATCGAGCTCGGCACCGCCAGGCTCGGCGTGGTCGGTCCGGCGGCCGAGCTGCCGCCCGCCGCCGTCCCTCCGGGCGCGGGCGCGCCCCGTCCCACGGCCCGCAGGCGGGTCCTGCTGGCCGGCGCCTGGCACGACGCCCACGTCCACCTGCGCGCGTCCCTCGGCGTGGGGGACGCGTTCGACGGCCCGGCGATCGTCGAGCAGGACGACACCACCGTGGTCGTGCCGCCCGGCTGGTCGGCGGACGTGGACGAGGCCGGCAACCTGCACCTGCGCCGGACGGACGGCGCCCACAACCCCCGTCGGAAGGCCTGAACGTGCGGCTCGACCCCGTCACCATGGAGATCGTCGGCAACCGGCTCAGCGCCATGACCGAGGAGATGTGCCTCACCCTGCAGCGCACCAGCCGCTCCCTGTACGTCAAGGAGACCGCCGACTTCTGCTGCGCCTTCGCGGGCCTGGACGGCGGCTTCGTCGCCTACCCGCGCGGCATCGGCGTCTCCGGCTTCGTCGGCCTGAACGTGCTGACCGCCGTCCAGGCCGCCGGCCCGCTGGAGCCCGGCGACGTGATCATCACCAACGACCCGTACCGCTCCGGCGGCCTGGCCACCCACCTGACGGACATCCAGCTCATCGAGCCGTACTTCCACGACGGCGAGCTGGTCGGCTACGGCTGGGCGTTCATCCACTGCTCCGACATCGGCGGCCGGGTGCCGAGCAGCCTGTCGCCGGTCAACGACGAGATCTTCCAGGAGGGCCTGCAGATCCCGCCGGTCAAGCTGGTGCGCGCCGGGGAGCCGAGCCGCGACGTGGAGGCGCTGATCTCGGCCAACAGCCGCACCCCCGAGGCGAACCTGGGCGACATCAGGGCCATGCGCGCGGCGCTGCGCACCGGCCGGGAGCGGCTGGCCGGCGTCGTCGCCCAGCACGGCCTGGCCACCGTGCTCGACGCGCAGCGCGACCTGGTCGAGTACACCGCGGGCAAGGCACGCGCCGCCCTGGCCGCGCTCGGCGACGGCACCCACCGCTTCGTCGACTACCTCGACGACGACGCCGTCTCCAGCCTCCCGGTCCGCCTGTCGGTCGCCGCGACGCTGCGCGCGGGCGACCTGCACCTCGACTTCACCGGTACGGATCCGCAGGTCGCCGCGGCGTTCAACATCGCGACCCTGGGCCGGCCGCACGCCTGGATCACCACCAGGGTGCTCGCGCTCATCTGCACCCTCGACCCCGGCATCGCGCTCAACGCGGGGCTCATCGCGCCGATCACCGTCACCACGCCCGAGGGCTCGCTGGTCAACCCCGTGCACCCGGCCGCCGTGGGCGTGCGGCACGCCTCGGCCAACCGCGTCAACGACGCCGTCGGCGGCGCGCTCGGGCTGGCCGCCCCGCACGTGCTGCCGGCCGCCTCCAGCGGGCTGGTGGTGCCCGTGGTCGTCGCCGAGCAGCGCGCCGCCGGCCAGAACGTGCAGGTCCTGGAGCCGATGGTGGGCGGTACGGGGGCCCGCGACGGCGCCGACGGGGTGGACGGCCGCGACAGCGGCATCTCCAACCTGTCCAACAACCCGGTCGAGACCGTCGAGACGGAGATCGGGGTCGAGATCCTCAGGTACGGGCTGCGTACCGACTCGGGAGGCGCCGGGCGCTGGCGCGGCGGGTGCGGGCTGGAGCTGACGTTCCGGGTGCGCGGGGAGGGCTCGAAGCTGCTGGCCCGGGGGCTGGAGCGGATGTGCTTCCGCCCGTGGGGCGTGCGCGGCGGCGGCCCGGGCGCGGCCACCGAGCTGATCGTCAATCCGGGCACGGCCCGGGAGCGCAGGCACTTCAAGATCGACGTGCTGCCGCTGGAGCCCGGTGACGTCGTCACGCTGCTGACCTCGGGCGCGGGCGGCTACGGCGACCCGTACACCAGGGATCCGGAGGCGGTGCTGCGGGACGTGGAGCGGGGTGTGGTCTCCCGGGAGGCGGCGGCGCGCGCGTACGGCGTGGTGCTGGCGGAGGTGGACGGCGGTCTGGCCGTGGACGACCCGGCCACGGCGGACGCCCGCCGCGAGCACCGCCCGGACCGGGGCGCCCACGACGGCGGGGCGGAGCGGCGGGCGTGGGAGTCGGTGTTCGACACCGCCGCCGTCGACCGCCTGGTGGCCGCTCTGTTCCGGCTCCCCCGCCCGGCCCGCACCCCGCGCAGGACGGCCCTGTACACCGCCGTCCTGGCCGGGCTGCCGGCCGGCTTCCCCAGGACGGCCCCCTCCCCCGAGCAGCGTGACGCGGCCCGCCGTACCCTCGTCCAAGAGATCACCGAACTGGAACGGATGTCAGCATGAGCGATCAGGGCGCCATCGACGCGATCATGGCCGGGCTCGCGGGCCCGGCGCTCGGCGAGCTCGCCGAGCTGTATCAGGACCTGCACCGGCACCCCGAGCCCGCCTTCGAGGAGGAGCGCACGGCGGGCATCGCCGCCGGGCGGCTGCGGGCGGCCGGGTTCGAGGTCGTCACGGGCCTCGGCGGCACGGGCGTGGCGGGCGTGCTGCGCAACGGCGAGGGCCCCACGGTGGCATTACGGGCCGACATGGACGCGCTGCCGGTGCTGGAGGCCACGGGCCTGCCGTACGCGAGCACCGCCACCACGCCCGACGGGGTGCCGCTCATGCACGCCTGCGGCCACGACATGCACGTGACGTGCCTGAGCGGCGCGGCGCAGCTGCTGGCGGCCGGCCGGGACCGGTGGCGGGGCACGCTCGTGGCGCTGTTCCAGCCGGCGGAGGAGATCGCGGCCGGGGCGCGGGCCATGCTGGACGACGGGCTGTTCGACCGGATCGGCACGCCCGACGTCGTGCTCGGCCAGCACGTCTTCCCCAACCCGGCCGGGACGCTGCTCATCAGCCCCGGCGAGATCCTGGCCGCCGCCGACAGCCTGGAGATCCGGCTGTACGGCCGGGGCGGGCACGGCTCGCAGCCGGAGCGGACCGTCGACCCGGTCGTCCTGGCCGCCTCGACCGTCATGCGCCTGCAGACGGTCGTCTCGCGCGAGGTCTCCCCGTTCGAGCGGGCGGTGCTGACGGTGGCCCAGATCCACGCGGGCCACAAGGAGAACATCATCCCCGACGAGGCGTCGATCACGATCAACCTGCGCTCGTTCTCCCCCGAGGTGCGCCGCACCTTGCTGGCAGCCGTGGAGCGGGTGGTCAACGCCGAGGCGGCCGCCTCCGGCGCGCCCCGCCCGCCGGAGATCCGCACGCTCAACGCCTTCCCGCTGACCGTCAACGACGACGACGCCACGGCCCGGGTGCGCGAGGCGTTCGCCGGCCGGTTCGGCTCCGAGCGGGTGCCGGCCATGGCGCCGCTGATGGGCAGCGAGGACTTCGGCCTGTTCGGCGCCGAGGCGGGCGCGCCGTCGGTCTTCTGGGGCCTCGGCGGCGCCGACCCCGGCCTGTACGCCCGCGCCGAGCGGGAGGGCCGGCTGCGCGAGGACGTCCCGAGCAACCACTCGCCCTTCTTCGCGCCCCAGATCCTCCCCACCCTGCCCACGGGTGTCGAGGCCCTGGTCACCGCCGCGCTGGCCTGGCTACCGGCGTAACCGGCCGACGGTGCCGGGGCTTGTCCTGCGCTGAAAGTTTCACGTGCTGAGCTGGGCGGACGCCGCCGGGCGAGCGCCTGGCTGGTGCCCGCCTCCGGCCCGATCTACGGTGGCGGTGCCTATCCGGCGCCGGCCGTCCGACGGGTGCCGGAGTGGCGCTCCTGGCGCGACCCCCACGCGAAAGGGACCCCCGATGGCACCTCGGCACCTCCTCCCGGCGCTGGCGCTCGCCGCCGCGGTCACCCTGGCCTCCCCTCCGGCGCACGCGGACACGTTCCGCACCGCGAGCTCGTCCCCCGCGAACTGCACCGACTGACGCCATGTCCCGTCTCCTGACCCTGCTGGCCGGGCTCTGCCTGGCGCTCACACTGACCCCCGTCACCCCGGCGACGGCCGCGCCCGTGACCGTGCCGGTCGGCGCGCAGTTCACCGACACCTCGGGCAACCTGCTGCACGCCCACGGCGGCGGAGTGATCAAGGTCGGCTCGTACTACTACTGGTTCGGGGAGAACCGCAACGCCGACGGCACCTTCCGCTACGTCTCCGCCTACCGCTCGGCCGACCTGCGCACCTGGGAGTTCCGCAACCACGTGCTCACCCAGTCCAGCTCCGCCGAGCTGCAGGTCGCCAACATCGAGCGGCCCAAGGTCGTCTACAACGCCGCCACCGGACGGTTCGTCATGTGGATGCACAAGGAGAACGGCCGCGACTACGGCGAGGCGCGCGCCGCCGTGGCCGTCTCGAACACGGTGGACGGCGCCTACACCTACCTGCGCAGCTTCCGGCCGCTCGGCCACATGTCGCGCGACATCACCACGTTCGTCGACACCGACGGCACCGGGTACATGATCTCGGCCGCGAACGAGAACTACGACCTGCACGTCTACCGGCTCAGCGCCGACTACACCGACGTGGCCACTCTGGCGCGCATGTGGGCCGGCGACCACCGGGAGGCGCCGGCGATGTTCAAACGAGACGGCGTGTACTTCATGCTGACCTCGGCCGCGACCGGCTGGCAGCCCAACCAGGCCCAGTACGCCACCGCCACCAGCATCACCGGCACGTGGAGCTCCTGGCAGAACACCGGCGACTCGCTCACGTTCGGCTCCCAGCCGGCCTACGTGCTGCCGGTGCAGGGCACGTCCGGCACGTCGTACCTGTACCTGGGCGACCGGTGGGCCGGCGCGTGGGGCGGGCCCGTCAACGACTCCCGGTACGTGTGGCTGCCGGTGCAGTTCCCGAGCAGCACGTCCATGAGCCTGACCTACGCGCGCCAGCTCACCGTCGACGCCGCCGCCGGCACGATCGCCACGGCGGGCACCGGCTACGACCGGCTGGCGGTGCGCCACTCCGGCAAGTGCGCCGACGTGCGCGGCGGCTCCACCGCCAACGCGGCCGCGGTCATCCAGTACGCCTGCGGCGGCGGCACCAACCAGCAGTGGCGCGTCCAGTCGATCAGCGGCGGCTACGTGCAGGTCGTGGCCCGCAACTCCGGCAAGTGCCTGGACGTCAACGGCGCCTCCACCGCCGACGGGGCGGCGCTCCAGCAGTACACGTGCGGCACCGGCGCCAACCAGCAGTGGACGTTGCAGGACGCGGGCGGCGGCTACCTGCGCCTGGTGGCCAGGCACTCGGGCAAGTGCGCCGACCTGCCCAGCTCCTCGCAGGCCGACGACGTGCAGTTCAAGCAGTATCCCTGCAACGGCGGCCAGAACCAGCAGTTCACCCGCACCCCGCTGTGAACCACCAGAAACCCAAGCCACAGAAGAGCACGTCAAGCACCGGTCAATAGCACGACCCCGCCTCTTTCAGCACAATTCGTGACGTTAGAGTGACGTATTGTGAACGAATCGAAGCGTGTGGAAATCACCTGGCCCAGCCTCGGCATCACCGTGGCCGCCGAACTCGACCAGCGCAACCGCGCCCTGGCCCAGTGCCTGTGGGACGCCCTGCCCTACCGTAGCCTGCAGGGGCACGCCCTGGTCGCCGGATATCACCTCTACCACGTCGCACCGGTCCATTCGCTGCTGCACACACCAGCGGAATACAAGGTGGACCGGCGCACCGTGCCCGACGGCACCCTGTTCTGTTCGCGACTGCAGCATCTCGGCATCAAGTACGGCGAGCTCACCGAGCCCATGACCGCCACCCCGATCGGCCAGGTCGTCCCGGAGGACCTCGACGCCCTGGTCCAGGCCGGCCGCGACGTCTGGCACTCCGTCTACACCACCAAGAGGCCCGTCATCGCCGAAGTGCGCCGCGAGGGCGAGCCCAGCGGCCACCAGCTCCCGCGCCTGCCCATCGGCGACCCGCAGCTCAACGAGCTGGTCAAGGACGTGCACGCCGAGACCGAGCGCATCTGGCTGGACCCGCCCCGCGAGCTGCTCGACCTGCACGCGGGCCGCATCCCATCCGGCGCCGGCAGCTACGAGACGGTCCTGACCACGCTGCTGTTCGTCAACGGCGAGACCCGGCCGCTCGGCTACAGCTGCTACGGCGGCCTCGTCCGCGCCGCCCTCGACGGCATGCCGATGCCGTGGCTGCGCCAGATGACCCGCCAGCTCGCGCACACGCCCGCCGAGTTCCTCGGCTACTGCGGCCTCGACACCCTGTGGGGCTTCACCCAGCGCCTGCTGGACGGGCTCGACCGGCTCGACGACCACGAGGACTTCGTCTCCGTCATGGCCCACATGGCCCTCTACTGCAACTGCCTCGGCGGCTGGAACCTGCACCTGTTCCCATGGGAGGCGGGCGAGCACCTGCGCCGCGAGGAGACGCCCGTATGAGCGGTCCGCAGGTAGTGGTCGTCGGCGGCGGCGTGATCGGCCTGTCGATCGCGTTCCACCTGGCCGAGGCCGGCGTCGACACCACGCTGCTGGAGCGGGACACGCTCGGCTCCGGCGCCTCGCGCGCCACCGCCGACGTGGTCCGCTCCTACTTCGCCGGCAACCCGGTCAGCTCGGCGCTGGCCGTGCGCAGCCTCGCGGCCTACCACGCCTTCCCGACCAGGCCGGGGATCGACCTGCCGCTGCGGCAGGTCGGTTACCTGGTGCTGTTCACCGAGGCCGACCAGGTGACCGCGTTCGAGGCCGACCTGCCCGCCCAGCACGCCGCCGGCGTCGACGTGAACCTGATCGGCGCCCAGGAGGCCAGGGAGCGCAACCCGCTCATCGGGGACCTCCCGCTGGTGGCCGCCGCGTACTCGCCGCAGGCCTACATCTCCGACACCACGGCCATCGTCACCGCCTACGCGCGGGCGGCCGAGCAGGCGGGCGCGACGCTGCGTACCGGCTGCCCGGTCACCGCCATCGACACGCGGGCCGGGCTCGTGCGGACCGCCGCCGGCGACGTCGGCGCCGACGCCATCATCTGCGCCGCCGGCGCCTGGTCGGCCTCGCTCGTCCGCGACGCCGGCGTGGACCTGCCGCTCACCGAACCCATCGAGCAGGAACTGCTCACCACCGACCCGCTGCCGCCGGACACGCCGGACATCCCGGTCACCCTGCACGCCGCCACCGGCCTGCTGGTACGGCTGCGCGGCGACCGGCTGCTCATCGGCATGGGCTACCCGGGGCCCGACCGGGAGGCGTGGCGGCGGCAGGTCGCCGAACGCCTCGCGGCCACGTACCCGAGCCTGGCCGGGCTCGCGCTGCACACCGCCGTCACCGGCCTGCGCGACGCCAGCCCCGACAAGACCGCCTTCATCGGCCACCACCCGGGACCGCCGGCCTTCCTGTACGCGACCGGCTTCTCCGGGCACGGCCTGTGCAACGCGCCCGCCGCCGGGGAGCTGGTCCGCGACCTGTACCTCGACCAGGACCCCGGCTTCGACGTGACCGCGCTGGCCTTGAGCCCGCGCCGCGCGGGATGACCCAACGACAGACGGACGGGAAGACCCATGAGCCAAGAAAGCCGCCTCGATCAGGACACTCTCGACGCTCGGGAACAAGAAGCCGCAGACGGATACGACCCGGACGTCGTCCCAGGGTGCCCACATGCCCGGTTCGTCCTCGACCCGGCCACCCCGAGCCTGCACGCCGACAACGACCGGCTGCGTGCGGCCGGCCCGCTCGTGCCCGTGACGGCCGAGGGCGTACCGGCCTGGGCCGCCACCCATTACGCCACGCTGCTGACGGTCCTGACCCATCCGAGCCTGTCCAGGGACATCCGTCACTGGGCCACCCGCGACACCTGCCCGGCCGGCACCGCCATCGACCGCATCGTCACCGACACCTCGATGCTCAACGCCGAAGGCGACGACCACCGCCGCCTGCGCACCCCCGTGGCCGGCGCGTTCACCGCGCGCCGGCTCCGGCAGCTGCGCCCCAAGATCGAGGCGCTCACAGAAAGGCTCGTCGACGCCCTCGCCGAGCTGCCGCCGGACAAGCCGGTGGACCTGCGCAAGGAGTTCGCCTACCCGCTGCCGCGCGAGGTCATCTCCGAGCTGATCGGCATCCCGGCCGAGCACCAGGACGCGCTGCACGAGCTCTCCGACGCCGTGGCCCAGGTGTCCGACACGCTCGACGACTCGCCCGACGTACGCCGGGCCCTGCACGAACTGCTCGACCAGGTCATCGAGGAGCGCCGGGACACACCTGGCGAGGACCTCATCACCGACCTGTTCAGGCTGCGCGAGAAGGACGGCGACCGGCTGTCCTCCGACGAGCTGTTCGCCACCATCGAGCTGCTGTTCATCGCCGGGCACGTGACCACCGTCAACCTCATCACCAACGCCATCGGCGCCCTGCTCAACCGGCCCGACCAGCTCGAACTGCTGCGCACCGGCCAGTGCGACTACGCCGCGGCCGTCGAGGAGACGCTGCGCTGGGACTCGCCGATCGCCTACTTCCCGATGCGGTACGCCGTACAGGACATCGAGATCGACGGCGTGCACCTGCGGACCGGCGAGCCCGTGCTGGCCTGCTTCGCCGCCACGGGGCGCGACCCCGGCCAGTTCGGCGAGAACGCCCACCGCTTCGACATCACCAACCCGCCGAGCGCCCACCTGGCCTTCGGGCACGGGCCGCACTTCTGCCTCGGCGCGCCGCTGGCCAGGATCGAGGCCGAGATCGCGCTGAAGGCGCTGTTCGAGGCGTTCCCGGAGATCGCGCCCGCCGCGCGGCCCGAGGACCTGGCCCCGCTGGACACGCTGCTGGGCAACAGCACCCGCAGCATGCCCGTCCTGCTCGGCCCGCGCGCCCGCTGAAGCGCCCCGGACGGGCGGGCCTGCCCGTCCGGGGTCAGCGCACGCTCTCCGCGTGCCGCTCGTAGTGGCGCAGGAACAGCTCCTCCAGCGTCGGCGGCCGGCTCACCAGGCTGCGCACGCCCGCCTCCGCCAGCCGGCGCAGTGCCGGGTCCAGCGCCACGCCGTCCACGCTGAACCGCACCCGCCCGTCACCGGCCCGCAGGTCGTGCACCCCGGGCAGCCCGGCCAGCCCGTCCGCCGGGCCCGCCAGCTCGGCCTCGATCGACGTGCGGGTCAGATGCCGCAGCTCCGCCAGCGTGCCCGTCTCGACCGTGCGGCCGTCCCGGATGATCGTCACCCGGTCGCACAGCACCTCGACCTCGGACAGGACGTGGCTCGACAGCAGCACCGTACGTCGCGCCCGCTCCTCCCTGACGCACTCCCGGAACACCTCCTCCATCAGCGGGTCCAGGCCGGACGTGGGCTCGTCCAGGATCAGCAGCTCCCCCTCGGAGGCCAGCGCGGCGACCAGGGCCACCTTCTGCCTGTTGCCCTTCGAGTACGTCCGCGCCTTCTTGCGCGGATCCAGGTCGAACCGCTCCAGCAGGTCCGCCTTGCGCCGCGCGTTCAGCCCGCCGCGCAACCGGCCCAGCAGATCGATCACCTCGCCGCCCGACAGGTACGGCCACAGCGTCACGTCGCCCGGCACGTACGCCAGGCGGCGGTGCAGCTCCCCCGCCTCCGACCACGGGTCACCGCCCAGCAGCCGGGCGGTGCCCGAGTCGGCCCGCACCAAGCCCAGCAGGATCCGGATCGTCGTGCTCTTCCCCGCGCCGTTCGGCCCCAGGAAGCCGTGCACCTCACCGGCCCGCACGTCGAGATCGAGCCCGTCCAGTGCCCTGGCCGTCCCGAACGACTTCACCAGCCCCTTCACCACGATGGCGTCACTCATGGTGGTGCTCCTCCAGATTCACGCGGTCGCGCCCCGATCGAGGGCCTTCCTGGCCTCAGCGGCCTCCTCCAGGCTGAGCAGCGGGTGAGAGTAGAGGTCCACGATCACCCGCATCAGCTTGACCTGCCCCTCCGGGCTGGTCAGATCCACACCCATGCCACGCTCGACATGCCGGCGCAGCACCGTGGCCGACAACGCCATCGCCGCGATCATCGTCGAACGGGACCGGGCGTCCACGTCGGGAGGATCGGGACGGCTCCTGTCGGCCTCGGCGATCCACCCCTCGCCGAGGTCGACCATCTCGTCGAACAGCGGCGCCGCCCACCCCTCCGTCAGCGCCCGCGCCAGATAGGGCTGGTACGGGCCCAGGACGGCGGCCGGGTTGAGCCCGGCGCCGTAAGGGTCGCTCGCGGCCAGGTCGCTCAGCCTGCGGATCGTCTTCATCAGGTGCTCGTCGCACGCCTCGCGCAGCGCCTGCTTCGAGCCGAAATGATGGCGCACCAGCCCCAGGGACACGCCGGCGCTCTCCGCGATGTCGCGGATCGTCGCCCGCTCGAACCCGTGCTCGCCGATGTGCCGCATCGCCGCGTCCCTGATCCGCGCACGCGCCGTGAGATCCTCCGGATCCGGTACGGTCGTCATCCGTTCCCCTGTATAGCTCGCTGTTCACCTGAAAAGCAGACTATACCCGTGTATAGCAGCCCCGCAACGCGGCCCCCGGCTACGCACATCCGCCCGTCTCGTTCTACGCTCCAAGCACGACGATCGGAGACAACGCCGTGCCACAGCCCGACCCGGCGCCCATGCGCCTGGCCACCGCCATCCGCCCCTACGACTGGGGCTCGGTGACGGCCCTGCCACAGCTCTTCGGCACCGAGCCCACCGGCCGGCCCCAGGCCGAGCTGTGGATGGGCGCCCACCCCGGCGACCCCTCCACCGTCGGCGGCACCCCGCTCAACGAGCTCATCGCCGACGACCCCGCCGGCACCCTCGGCGAGGCCACCGCCGCCCGCTTCGGCCCCGCCCTCCCCTACCTGCTCAAGGTCCTGGCCATCGAACGGCCGCTCTCCCTCCAGGTCCACCCCACCACCGAGCAGGCCCGGGCCGGGTTCGCCGACGAGGACGCCCGCGGCGTCCCCATCGACGACCCCGCCCGCACGTACAAGGACACCTCGCACAAACCCGAGATGGTCTGCGCGATCACCCCCTTCCACGGCCTGTGCGGCTTCCGCGACCCCGCCGCGACCGCCGCCCTCCTCGACCGCCTCGCCGTGCCGGACCTGGCCCCCTGGAGCGACCTGCTCAGAGCGGGCGACCTGCGCACGGTGTTCGCCCAGATGCTCGACGACGCCCACGAGCCGTTGCGCGCCCAGGTCGAGCAGGCCCTGCGCGAGTCCGACGACCCCGGCCTGGCCGTCTACGGCGAGCTCGCCCGCGCCTGCCCCGGCGACCCGGGCGTCACCGCCGCGCTCCTGCTGCACCACGTCAACCTGGCCCCCGGCCAGGCCCTCTACCTCGGCGCCGGGGTCCCCCACGCCTACCTCGGCGGCATCGGCGTCGAGATCATGGCCAACTCCGACAACGTGCTGCGCTGCGGGCTCACCACCAAGCACATCGACGTGCCCGAGCTCATGCGCGTCGTCGACTTCACGCCGTCCGCCCCGCACCTGGTCCGGCCGGAGCAGGACACGCCCGGCGAGCACCGCTACCGGCCGCCGGCCCCCGAGTTCGCCCTCACCCGCTATGACCTCGACAACCCCCACACGCTGCCCGGAGGCGGCCCCCAGATCGTCGTCTGCATCGACGGGGAGGCCCGCCTGGCCGGCCTGACGCTGCGGCCGGGCGAGTCGGCGTTCATCCCCGCGGCTGCCGCGTCGGTGCCGCTTGTGGGGAAGGGGACCGCGTACCGCGCCGAGCCGGGCGCCTTTACGTTGTAGATTCGCTACGACGTTTCGGTCCGGCGTTGAACGTCCCGTTCCTAGGCTCGCCCGCATGAACACTGTGACCATCGAGCCGAGCGTCCTGTACTTCGGGACCCCGGTCGTCCTGCTCTCCACCGAGAACCCGGACGGGACGTTCAACCTCGCCCCGATGTCCTCGGCCTGGGCGCTGGGCCAGGTGATCGTGCTGGGGCTGGGCGCCGAGGGGCAGACCGCCCGCAACCTCATGAGCCGCCCGGAGGTGGTCGTCAACCTGCCCGCTCCCCACCAGTGGGAGGCGGTCGAACGGCTGGCGCCCCTCACCGGCCGGCACCCGGTGCCGGCGACCAAGCACGCGGGCTGCCGGTACGAGCCCGGCAAGTTCGCCGCGGCCGGGCTGCGGCCCGAGCCATCCGAGACCGTGCGGCCGCCGCGCGTGGCCGAGTGCCCCCTCCAGTTCGAGGCGCGGGCGGAGCGGGTGGGCCACGACGTCTCGGGGTCGTTCGTGATCGCGGAGGCCGTCGTGAGCAGGGTGCACGCGGACCCGCGCATCGTGGTGCCCGGCACCCAGCACGTGAACCCGGGCACGTGGAGCCCGCTCATCTACAACTTCCGCCACTACTTCGGCCTCGGCCCCGAGCTCGGCCACTCCTACCGCAGCCAGACGCCCCGCTAGGGCAGCCGGCGGACCTTGAGCACGCTGTCCGTGCGGGCGCCGTGCCGGCCGTCCGGCTCGTCCTGGGCGCGCTCGTACTCCTCGCGGACCTGCACCTCCCACTCCCCCTCCGGGAGGCCGAGAGCGTCCAGGACCTCCTGCGCCGTCGGGAAGTGCACCTCGACGGGCGGGTTGTGCTCCCAGGACGGCCATCCCACGTGCCCGACGACCAGCAGCACCCCGCCGGGGGCGACCGCCGACGCGGCGGCGCGCAGGATCTCCTCGCGCGGCAGGTCCACGAACGAGTGCAGGAAGCAGGCGGAGACGAGGTCGAAGACACCTTCGGGGAAGGACACGCCCAGGTCGTGGCGCTGCCAGTCGATGCGGTCGGCGACGCCCGCCTCCTTGGCGTGCCCGGCGGCGCGTTCGAGCGCCACGCCGGAGACGTCGGCCGCGGTGACCCGCCATCCCCTGCCCGCGAGCCAGATCGCGTCGCCTCCCTCGCCGGACCCCAGGTCCAGCGCCGTGCCGGGCTCGAGGTCCGACACCTCACGGACGAGCGTCACATTGGGGTTCCCACTCCAGATCCGGGTCTTCTCGGCGTAACGGGCATCCCAGTACTCCTCAGGCGCCCCGAGGGAGGCGACGTAAGAGGCGTCCATGGCGGCGACGGCGCGGCGGGTCTCCTCGGCGACCAGGTCGGCGTTGATCGCCGCCGCCGCCCGCACTCCCGCCGCCGCGGCGCCGATGACCTGCTCGTTCAGGGTGGTCACGTTCCCCGCCACCCACACCCCGGGCACGCCGGTGGCGCCCATCGGGTCGGCGGGCACGCGGGTGCCGATCACGTGCCCGGACATCTCCATCTCCTCCGTCTCCAGCCCCAGCGCCGCGAGCAGGCCCGCCTGGGCGGTGAGAAGGCCGGCGGTCGCCAGCGCCTGGCAGGCGACCACGCGCCCGTCGGCGAGCCGCACCCCGGACAGCCTGCCGTCCGTCACCTCCAGGCCCGCCACCTTGCCCTCGACCACGGATACGCCCCTGGCGGCGAGCTGGCGCCGCTGGTCGTGGCCGAGCTCGGGCGCGGTGTGCGGGAAGAAGGTCACGTCCGCGCTCCACTGCCGCCACAGCAGCGCCTGGTGAACGGAGAGCGGTCCCGTGCCCAGGATCGCGATCGCCTGGTCGCGCACCTCCCAGCCGTGGCAGTACGGGCAGTGGAGCACGTCCTTGCCCCACCGCTCGGCCAGGCCCGGCACGTCCGGCAGCTCGTCGGTCAGGCCGGTGGTGACCAGCAGCCGGTCCGCCTCGACCGTGGCGCCGTCCGCCAGCGCGACGCGGAAGCCCCCGGCGTCGAGCCGCTCGGCGGTGGTGACGGTGCCGGTCACGATCTCCCCGCCGTACCCGCTCACCTCCTTCCGGCCCGCGGCCAGCAGTTCGAGCGGCGAGAGTCCCTCGCGCCCCAGGTACGTGTGCACGCCCTCGGCGGGCGCGTTGCGCGGCCGGCCGGCGTCGACCACCAGCACCTTGCGCCGCGCCCGGCCCAGCGTGAGCGCCCCGCTCAGTCCCGCGGCCCCGCCCCCGACCACCACGACGTCGTACTTCGCGTCCATCTCGCCTCTCCTCACGGTGATTCCGATGTCCGACACTGTCCGCGCCCGGCGGCCGATTTGACAAATTTCATTGCCGAAATGGCAAAGTGGGTCGCATGGACGACCTCGACGACGTACTCCAGTCCGTGGGGCCGCGGCTGCGGTCGGTGCGCCAGGAGCGTGGCGAGACGCTGGCGCAGCTGTCCGCGAGCACCGGCATCTCCGTCAGCACCCTGTCCCGCCTGGAGTCGGGTCAGCGCAAACCGACCCTGGAGCTGCTCCTGCTGCTGGCCCGGGCCTACCAGGTCCAGCTCGACGAGCTGATCGACGCGCCGGTGACCGGTGACCCGCGCGTGCATCTGCGCCCCTTCAAACGGCACGGCACGACGTTCATCCCGCTGAGCCGCCGGCCCGGCGGGGTGCAGGCGTACAAGCAGATCCTCCCGCCGCACTGGCCGGGCTACGAGCCGGGGCCGTCGGAGCAGAAGGTCCACGAGGGCTACGAGTGGATCTACGTGCTGTCGGGGCGGCTGCGGCTGCTCCTCGGGGAGCATGACGTGATCCTGGCGGAGGGGGAGGTGGCGGAGTTCGACACGCGGACGCCGCACGCGTCCGCCAATCCCGGCCCGGAGCCGACCGAGATCCTCGCCCTGTTCGGCCCTCAGGGGGAGCGCATGCACGTCCGCGCCCGCCCGACCGCCCGGTGAACACCCGGTGGTCTGGTGCATGATGATGCACGTGACCGAGTCGGTGATGCGGTGGGTGCGGCGGCACCGGCCGGACGGCAACCCGCTGCGGCGGCGCTCCGACCGCCTGGAGAGCGCCGTGCTGCTCGTGACGGTGGCCCTCGTCCTGCTCAGCGTGTGGCCCGCGGCGGCGGCGGGGCGGCAGTCGTACGAGCACGCGCTGCCGGCGCTCGGCGACGGGCGCCGGGAGGTGGTGGCGACGTTGCTGGCGGACGCGCCGGTCACGCGCCTGTCGTTCGGGGAGGCGCCCCGGAGCGAGCCGGCCCCGGCGCACTGGACGACGCCGTCCGGGCTGGCGACGACCGGCCGCGTGATGGCGCCGCCCCTGGCCAAGGCCGGCACGGAGGTGCGGATCTGGGTCGATCCCGGCGGCCGGCGGGTCAGCGCGCCGCCGAGCCCCGGCGACCTCCGGGTCACGGCCGTGGCGACGACGCTGCTGCTGGTGCTGGTGGCGGCGGTGGTCGCGGGGCTGGGGTTCGCGGGCTTCCGGCTGCTGCTCGACCGGGGACGTTACCGCGAGTGGGAGACCGCCTGGTCGCTGGCCGACGCGCGGTGGCGGCGCCGGCGTTCGTCGTAGACGCCGGGCCGTCGATTCCGTCCTATACCGAAATCGCATGCCCGGTCAGGGCCCGAGTCAAGGGCCTGCCCAGGTCAAGAGCGGTATTCACCCGAATCGCGGTGATCTCCGGGCGTCTAAGGTGTAGGGGATGGGAAGCGTCACCCGGATGAACGGGGTGCGGGCGCGGGGCGTCCTGCCCGGCCAGGCGGAGCTGGAGCCGCCGCGGCCGGTGCGGGCGCCCCGCTGACGCACTCAGGCGTCGGTGCCGAAGCCGTCGAGCGCCTGGCGCTCCTCCAGGTCGCGCAGCTCCTCGAAGACCGTGACGTGCAGGCCCGCGGGCGCGTCCAGCCGGGCGTTCAGCGACTCCCAGGGCGTGACCGTGGGCGGCGCCACCTCCGTCGCACCCGCCGCCACCAGCCGGTCGGTGGTGCCCCGCGCGTCGTCCACCTCGAACGCCACCCGGAGCTTCGGCGCCACCTGCCGTCCCACCTCGACCTCGTCGATCATCTTCTTCTGCGCCGGGTTCGCGATCTCCAGCGTGGCCCGCCCGGCGTCCAGGATCGCCACCCGCGCGCCGTCACCGCCGGAGAACGCGGCCTGCTCGGGAAGGCCCAGCACATCACGGTAGAAGGCCAGCGCGGCCTCGTAGTCCTCGGCCTCCACCACCAGCCGGAGCTGCCGTACGGGGCGGTCGTCGGTGGGTGCGCTCATGCGATCTCCTCAGCGGGAATGCGGGCGTTCATTGCCTCGTGCAACCCACCTGCCCCGTCCGTTCATCCCGCTCGCATGGTTCGAGAAACCTGTAAGTGTTTCCGGGAACCCTCCCGCGTCCGGAAGAGTCCTTCATGCTAAAGGGGCTGCCTCTGGGGAGGCTGTATGGACGGGGTCTTACACACGGCTGCCATCGTGCTGCTCGCGCTGGTCGTCCTCACCGCGATCCGGACGCAATTCGCGTTGTTCCGCGCCCGTTCCGTCGCGGCGCGCGGGAGCCACCAGTTGAGCGTCTACGAGGCGGCGTTCCTCGCGGGCGGGCCGCGGCGGGTCATCAACGCGGCGCTGGTGTCGCTGGTCTCGCAGGGCGGGGTGCGGGTGTCGACCGAGGGGCTGGTCACGCCGGTGAAGGGGTTCCGCGTGACCAAGTCGGTGCCGGTCGAGCGGGCGCTCTACCGGCACGTGCGTTCGGGCGGGGGCCCGCACACGACGGCCGAGCTGCGGCATCAGACGGTCCGCGATCACGCGATGCGGCGGCTGGCGACGCCGTTGTGGCGGCAGGGGTTCCTGATGTCGCCGGCCGTCCGGACGCGGTCGCGGCGGCGTACGAGCTGGCTGGCCGTCTTCGCCGGGCTGGCGGCGGTCGTGGCCGTGGTGAGCCTGATCCTGCGCGCCCCGCCGGCCACGATCGTGATCGCCGGGGCGGCCGCCGTCGTCGGCGTGCTCTGCTTCTTCCTGCTGCGGCGCTCCATGGCGAACCCGGTGACCAGGGCCGGGCGGGCCGCTCTGCGGCAGGCCGAGGTCGACGACCTGGCGGACGGGTCCTGGAAGGGCTCGGACGACGCCGGGGTGGTGGCGCTGCGGGGGCTCACCGAGCTGCCGGACCGGCGGCTGGCCGACTCGCTGGGCCGCGACACGCGGGCCAGGAACCACCGCGGGGTGCGGGCGGCGTGCTGCGCGCCCGGCCATTGCGGGTCGTACGGCAGCCCCGCCTACTCCTACGGCGACCCCTCGTACGAGGGCAGATTCTTCGACTTCGGCGGCCTGTTCGACGGCGGCGGCGGGTCCCACGGCCATGACGGCGGCGGAGGCTGGGGCGGCTCCGACGGAGGAGACGGCGGGTCCGACAGCGGGGGCGGAGGCGGGTGCGGCGGTGGGGGTGGAGGCGCCGGGTGCGGCGGCGGCGGAAGCCAGTGACGCCGCCGTTCCCGCTCAGCCCCGCCCGTAGCGGTCCTCGGCCCGCCAGAAGTACCAGAACCCGAAGATCAGCGAGAACACCGCCCAGAACACGCACGACAGCCACACCGTCCGCGGCGGGACATGACTCCCGATCAGGATGTCGCGCATCCACTCGATGTAGGAGGCCGCCGGGTTCAGGTACATCACCGTCGCCACCCACTCCGGCAGGCGCGCGCTGTTGACGACCTTGTCATGGATGGCGAAGAACACCCCGGACGCGTACAGCCACGTCCGCATGATGAACGGCAGCAACTGGCTGAGATCCCGCACCGTGGACCCCAGCCTGGCCAGCACCAGCCCCGCCCCGATGTTGAACGACGTCTGCAGCGCCAGCACGATCGGCACCATGAGCCAGAACCACGTGGGGAACTCCCCCGTCACCGTCACGATCAGCAGCAGCACCCCCATGGAGATGGTGAGCTGCTGCAGCTCCTGGATCGTGTACGCCAGCGGCAGCGACGCCCGGGGGAAGTGCAGGGCGCGGATCAGCGACAGGTTGCCGGAGATCGACTTGGCGCCCGCGGTGACGGTCCGCTGCGTGTACGTGAACACGAACATCCCGGTGAGCAGGAACGCCGGGTAGTTGTCGATGTTCTTGCTGCCGCCGAGGATGAGGCCGAACATCACGTAGTAGATGGCCGCGTTCAGCAGTGGAGTGAGGATCTGCCAGAGCTGGCCCAGGGCGGACCCCGAGTATTTCGAGACGTTGCGCGAGGTCGCGTACGTCAGGATGAAGTGCCGCCGCTCCCACAGCTGGCGCGTGTAGACCGGCAGTCTCGGGCGCGCGATGGCGGGGCGCAGCCCGTGTCGCCTGGCGAGTTCGGCCAGTGACCCGCTCTCCGGCGGGGCGTTGTCCAGTTGGCTCATGAGCACCTCACTGCGTTGCGGTCCCCGGCCCCGGTCGTGGCGGCGCGCGCCCGTTCCCGATGCCGAGGCTAACGGATCAACCGGCGTCATCGCAGCTAGCGGGCGGTAGCGGTTTCCGTGCGGCGTGGCCTGGGCGGTGTCCTTATCGGGCGATGCAGGGACGCACCATCCCATCCGGCACCGCGTGGGCCACGACCCGCCCGCGCAGGAGGCCGGTCGCCATCGCGGCCGCCTCCCGGACCCCCATGGTCATCGTGGCCTGCCTCTCCTGGAACCGGGTCGTCGGGACGGACACCGTGAACACGCCCGTCGGCGAACCCGTCCCGTCGAAGAAGGGCGCCGACACGCAGCACACGCCCTCGCTGAACTCCTCACGATCCACCGCGTAGCCCTGCCTGCGCACCCGGGCCAGCTCGACGGTGAGGTGGTCGTGGTCGACGATCGTGCGCGGGGTGACCGCCTTGAGCTCCACTCCCTTGAACATCGCCGCCACCTGGTCCTCCGGCAGGAAGGCGAGCACCGCCTTGCAGGAGGCGCGCGCGTGCAGGTGCCCGGTGTAGCCGACGTCGAGCTCGCCGACGCTCATCGCGTGCGGCCCGGAGATGTAGTGCTGCAACGTCAGCGTTCCGTGCTGCCAGCCGGAGATGTAGGACGTCTCGTGCGTCCTGTCGTGCAGCCGGGCCAGGATCACCGCCAGCTCGGGTGCCGGCCCCGCCCGGCGCTGGAGGTGCCGGTTCAGCGACGCCGCCCGGTGGCCGACGTCGTAACGGCCGCCGGAAAGGCGCACCACGTAGCCGCCGGCCAGCAGCGTGCGCAGGAGGTGGTAGCAGGTGCCGAGCTTGATGCCGAGCTGGCGGCTGAGCACCTTCGCGGTGGCGGTGCCGTCCGCGGCGGCCACGGCCTCCAGCACCTGCAGGCCGCGTTCCAGCGTGAGCAGCACGGTCTTCCCGCCGGCCTCCGGCTCGCTCATGTCCGCCTCCCTGTCAGGTCCCGCCGGGCGAGTACGCCCGCGGTCTCCATCATGGTGCGCCGGGCCCCGGCCACGTCAGCGGGGCGCGGTCGCGCCGAAGGGGGCGGCCGATTTTCGACTATCTGAAATTCCGCAGGTGGGCGCGTGATCCGGCCGGTCGCCCCCGCCTAGCGTTATGACGCCCCAGAAACCGGCCCTCCAAGGAGAGACCCGATGATCCGCCGCTGGAATCCCGCCACGCTGGCCCCGCCGATCGGCCAGTACAGTCACCTCGCCTCGGTCCCGGCGGACCATGAGCTGGTGATGATCTCCGGCCAGGTCGGCGCGCTGCCGGACGGCACCCTCGCGGGCCCGGACGCGGAGACGCAGACGCGGCAGATCTTCGCCAACATCGAGCTGCTGCTCGACTCGCTCGGCGCGGGGCCGCAGCACCTGGTGAAACTGTTCACCCTGGTCGCGGGCGTCGAACACGTCGCGGGCTGCCGCGCGGCGCGGGCGGAGACGTTCGCGAAGTGGTATCCGGACGGCGACTGGCCCGCCCATTCGCTCGCGGTGGTCACGGCCCTGGCCGATCCGGCGCTGACCGTCGAGATCGAGGGCGTGGCCGCCCTGCCGCGCCGATGAGCCCGGAGGACTTCCGAGGGCTCTTCCCCGCGCTGCGCTCAACGGTATGGCTGGACACGCCGGGCGTTCCTCCCGGTGCGGACCCGGTGACCGAGGCCATGCACCAGGCCGTGTCCGACTGGTCCACCGGCGAGCTCGACTGGCCCGCCTGGGACGCGGCGGCGGCCCGGGCCCGCGCCCTGTTCGCCCGGCTGATCGGGGTCGAACCCGCCACGGTGTCGGCCCTCGGCTCGCTCTCCGAGGCTGCCGCCACGATCGCCGCGTCCCTGCCGCCCGGCCGGATCGTGGTGGCGGCCGAGGAGTTCCGCAGCAACCTGTTCCCGTGGCTGGCCCGGCACGACGTGGTCGCCGTCCCGGCGCGCGACGGGGAGACCCGGGTGGAGGATCTGATCGCCGCACTGGACGACGACACCGTCCTGCTCGCCGTCAGCGAGGTGACCAGCAGGGAGGGGCAGCGCCTCGACCTGCCCGCCCTGCGGGAGGCGACCGACCGCGTGGGCGCGCGGCTGTTCGTCAACCTCACGCAGTCGCTGGGCGCGCTGCGCTACGACCCGGCGGCTGTGCGCCCCGATTACCTCGCCGTACACGGCTACAAGTGGTTGTTGTGCCCGCGTGGCGCGGCCTGGCTCGTCACCAGGCCCGACCGGCTCGGCGGCCTGACGCCGCTCGCGCCGAGCTGGAAGTCCACCAGCCCTCCGCACGGGTACTTCGGCGGCCCCATGCGGTTGACGGACGATGCCGGCCGGTGCGACACCTCCCCCGCCTGGTTCTCCTGGATCGGCGCCTGCGCGGCCCTCCGCCTGTTCCGCTCGCTGGACGCCGGCCGCGTCGAGCGGCACTGCCTCGATCTCGCGCGGCAGCTCACCGAGGAGGCGCGAAGGGCCGGGTTCCGGCGGGTGGTGAACGGCCCGCTCTCCCAGATCGTCGTGCTGCGCACCGATCATGCCGACCGCCTCTCCGCGCGGCTGCGCGAACGGGGCGTGCGGGCGACCGCGCTCGGCGACCGCGTGCGTTTCGGCTTTCACTACTTCAACAACGAGGACGACGTACGGGCGACGTTGAGCGTCCTCACCGACGGGAGGATCACGCCTTGAGGTAGGCGAGCACGGCCAGCACGTTCATGGCCGCGATCACCGTGTCGTTCCGGAGCCAGAAGGCGAGGAACTCCCGCTCGGTCAGGTCCCCGCGGATGACGACGTCATGGGCGAGGCCGGGCGGGACGTGGCCGACGTACTCCATGCCCAGGTCGTACTGGTCGGTGTAGAAGTAGGGCAGCTCGTCGTAGGCGGCCTGCCGGCCGAGCATGGCGCGGGCGGCCACGGCGGGCTGGTTGAGCGCGTTGGCCCAGTGCTCGACGCGGATGTGCCCGCCCAGGAGGGGGTGGTAGGCGTTGGCGACGTCGCCGGCGGCGAAGATGTCGGGATCGCCGGTGCGCAGGTCGGCTGTGGTGATGACGCCGTTGTCGACCGGCAGCCCCGCGGCGGCGGCCAGATCGGTCTCCGGGACGGCGCCGATGCCGGCCACCACGGCGTCCGCGTCGATGCGCGTGCCGTCGGCCAGCCGTACGCCGGCCTCGGTGACCGCGGCGAGGCGGGCGCCGAGCCGCCGCCGACGCCGTGCAGGCGCCGCGCAACACGGTCTCGTTCCACCTGGACAAACTGGTGGCCGAAGGGCTGCTCGAAGCCGTCTACGAACGCCGCACCGGCCGCACCGGGCCCGGCGCCGGCCGCCCGGCCAAGCTCTACCGGCGCGCGCTCGGGCAGATCACGATCTCCCTGCCGGACCGGCGCTACGAAACCGCCGCCCACCTGCTCGCCGACGCCCTCCACGAAGCGCAGGCCTCAGGAGAGCCCCCACGCGACGTGCTCGACCGGCGGGCCCGCGAACTGGGCAGAGAGCTCGGCCGCGAGGCCCGCCCCGCCGACCCCGCCCCCGACCCGCGCGCCGCGGTCGTGCCGGCCCTGGAAGCCCTCGGATTCGAGCCCCGCGCCGAAGGCGACACCATCACCCTCGTCAACTGCCCCTTCCACAGCCTGGCCCGGCAGCACACCGAGCTGGTCTGCGGCATGAACCTCTGTCTCCTCACCGGCCTCCTCGAAGGCCTCGCCGCGACAGGCGTCACCGCCCGCCTGGAACCCGCCCCCGAACACTGCTGCGTCCGCCTCCACCCGACCGGCCAGACCCCCTGCTGAGACCGGATCTCGCGGCGCGCCGGGCAGGGGTTGCCGGGCAGGGGTTGCCGGGCAGGGGTTCAGGAGGGGGCGACGTTCACGCCCGTCACCGCGAAGCGTTCGACGGTCGCCACGTGGCCGCCGGTGGACGCCACGACGGTCAGCGTCCGCCCCGGGGGCGCCTTGAAGGAGACCCGGGCCGACCACGGCGAGCCGGTCCCGCCGGCGCCCACGCAGCACGACTCCCCCATCGGGGTGGTCGAGCCGGGCCGGCGGACCTGGACCTTGACGCTCTCGTCCACGCCCGTGATCCGGCCGCCCACGGTCAGCGGGGACCGCACGGTGGCGCCGTAGCGGGGTCTGGTGAGCGAGAGCGAGGTGTCGTCCGTGCCCACCACCTCCCACGGCGCGTCCTCGCCCGAGCCGAACTTGACCAGGTGCACGACTGCCGCCACCAGCAGTCGCGGGCCCTCCTCGGCCTGGTAGGCGACGTGCACCCGCGCGTGGTCGCCCTGCCGGACGGACTTGGCGACCCGGTCGATCTCGGTGAAGCGGAGGAAGTCTCGGGTGAAGGCGAGCGCGGTGCGGCGGGCGTCGAGGTGCCACGCCTCGCGGCCGTCCCTGCGGTGCGCCTCCCGCCACGCCATCGCCTCGCCGGGAGTGGAGAACGGCCACAGCGGCTGGTAGCGGCCGGCGACCAGGCCCCCGCCAGGGGCCGGCGTGCCGGGAGGCGTGGTCGTAGCACTGCCCGGCGGGGTGGTCTCCTCGGGTGAGGCCGTCCCGGGGACCGAGCCCCGCGGGTCGCCCACGGCCCCGCAGCCGGCGGTCGCCACCGCGAGCACGATGAGCACCTGTAGGGCCGGCCCGGTGAAGCGTTTCATGCGGCACCTCCTGACAGTGGCGATCATGCCCGGCCGGCTACCGAGGTATCCCAGCCGACGGCCTCTGATCAGCAGCGAAACGACGGGCGCCAGTATCCCAGCCCACCGCCTCTGATCTGCGGCGAAACGCCGGGGCCACTACATGCCGTGGATGCGCCGGCCCGCGATCTGGTGGGGGACGATGCGGATGTAGAGGCGGCGTTCGCCGCCCGCCCAGGGCGTGACGCCCGAGTCGGCCACCTCCTCCATCTCGTCCGCCGTCACGTGGTGGGCGGGCCCCTGCACGAGGACGCTCCACCCTTCGCGGTTGGCCTCGTCGATCTTGTCGACCTCGAACGCGATCTTGATGTCCACCCCTTCCAGCCCCGAACGCAGGTCCTGGTCCATCGGGCCGCCGGACGCGGTGCGGAAGACGATCACGCCGTGGTGCAGCTTGTAGTTGACGGGCAGCACGGTGGGCCCGCGCGAGCCGCTGAACGCCACCCGCCCGATCCCGCCCGGCGAGATCAGCCGCAGGCACTCCTCCGGGTCCAGCACCTCCATCGTCGGGTTGGCCATGGCGGGGCCGTGCCCGGGTGGGCGGTCCAGGCCGCCGCCCAGCAGCTCGTGCACCGTGGTCTGCAGCGCGTCCGCCAGGCGGTAGAGGGCCCCGGTGTCCGGCATATCGGGATTTTCCTCCAGGTATCTCAGGTAACCCGCCGACATGGCCGCACGCTCGGCGACCTGCTCACGGGTCAGGCCGAGGCGTTCGCGGCAGTGGATGAGGCGGCGTCCGAGATCTCCGGTGCCAGTCATGATCGTTTCTCCTCGCGTGTGGCTACGGCGCGCGGTGCCGTTCACGCGTGCCTCGTGGTGGCCGGCGTCGATGGAGAGCCGGCCTCCGCGGTAGCGGATCGGCGTCGAACGGCGGCGCGCGGCGCACGGGCCCGAGCGCGCCGTTCATGGCCGTCCCACCGGCACGCGGCCGGAGACGTCCGTGTCGGCCAGATCGGCGACCACGACGTCCGCCCCGGCGGCCAGCATCGCCCGGGCACCGGTCCCCGCGGCGGCCCGCGGCCCGTTTCCCGGCACCCCTGACCCGCTCCTGTCCACCCCGACGACCAGGCCGAACCCACCCTTCCGCGCGGCCTCGACGCCCGGCAGCGCGTCCTCCACGATCGCCACCACGCCGGGGGCCAGCTCCAGGCGGCGCGCGGCCTCCAGGAACAGCGCGGGATCCGGCTTGCCGGGCAGCCCCAGCTCGGCGGCGTCCTCCCCGCCGACCACCACGTCGAACAGGTGCAGCAGGCCCGCCGACGACACCACCGCCCGGCAGTGCCTGCTGGCCGAGACGACGCCGGTGCGGCAGCCGCGCTGCCGCAGCTCGTGCAGCAAGGCGACGGTGGAGGGGAAGGCGGCCACGCCGTGGTGCGCGATCGCCTCCACGAACAGCGCGTCCTTGGCCAGCCCCAGCCCGTGTACGGTCTCCGCCCCCGGCTCGTCCTGCGGGCCGCCCTCGGGGATCGAGATGCCGCGCGAGGCCAGGAACGTGCGCACCCCGTCCAGCCGGGGCCGCCCGTCCACGAAGGCCAGGTAGTCGGCGCGCACGTCGAACGGCGCGGAACGGCCCCGCAGGAACGCGTCGAACACGTGCTTCCACGCGGCGGCGTGCACCCGCGCCGTGTCGGTGACCACCCCGTCGGTGTCGAAGACGACCGCCCGGAGCATGGTCAGGTCGAAGGTGGCCATATCCAGCACGCTACCCACGCTCGCGGTGCCCAGCCGTGCCGCCTGACCAGGTACGACACGCCTTCCGGGCCGGCGTCCTCACGGGCACCCCGTGGCGGCGAAGGCGAGGAACTGGGTCACCTCGCGCTGGTCGAAGTTGTCGTCCGAGCCGATCACCAGCGTGCACGACCCGTCGGCCAGGCGCGGCCCCCAGGCCAGGCTCTCGAGGTTCTGGACCGGGGGCCGGAAGGAGCCGAGGTCGTAGACCAGCCGCTTGGTCACCGGCCGATATGGTCTGCCCTGCGCCAGGTCGTCCCTGGTCAGCACGTTCGTGGCGCCGCGCAGGTCGATCTCGTAGAGCTTGACCCGGTAGTTGACGCCCTGGATCCAGGACCGCTCCAGCGCGAGATAGCGGTCATCGTCGATCGCCAGGATCTCCGACACCCCGCTGTCGGCGTCCCCCTCGGGCGGGATCGGCGCGGTGGGCAGGGGATCCAGCGGGTAGGCGTACTGGGCGCGCGCGATGCCCATGCGGTTCCACACGGTCAGGCGCGCGGGCGCGCCACGCGCCACCGAGGGCACGGGTCCGTCCTCGTGGCGCGGGCCCTCGGTGACGGCGGTGATGCCGCTTTCCGTGACCGCCACCCCTTCGAAGCCGAAATTACGCCTGGGCCCTCTTTCGGTGTCCGTCAGCCGCAAATTCGGCGGCACCCGCAATTCTCCGGCATTACGTCCTTGAAGGTCAGTCGTGTGCACCGCGGCGGCGGAAATCGGAATGTCCTGCTGGGCGCCGTCCGGCCGGTCCCCCTCGTCTCCCCATATCAGCCGCCCGCTCCACCGGTCGTACCTGATCGACTCGGGGTCGGCCGAGCCCGGCCGGCCGTACGCCGCGTACGGCGTGCCGTCGGCCCTGGTCAGCGTCCTGACCCCGGTCAGCCGCACGCCGACGAACTCCCCCGTGTCCCGGTCGAAGTCCAGTTGCCCGGTGTAGAAGCGGGCGGGGTTGTAGCGCCGGCGGTCGTCGGAGACGAAATACCAGGTGCCGGTGCCGGGATCGCGGTCGATCCCCGACAGCCCGCCCACCGTGGTGTCCTCGAACTTCAGCAGGTGCGCCAGCCGCTGCTCCCCGAGGAAGCGCGTGATCCGCACGGGATCCCGCTGCGCCGCCGACGCCGGAGGGGCGGCGCTCGCCACCACCGTGAAAGCGACGGCGATTTGCATGATTCGCCGCGAACGAGCCATCTGACCCCCGTAATTCGATGCCGAACCGACGGAGAAAATGAAAGCGCGGATCAGAGGCGAAGTCCACGGACAAATAACAGCACGCCGCCCATCAAAAAGGGCAAATCACTGCAAGAAAGCCGTTCAGGCGTCCCGCAAAGAGACGGCCACGCCGTCGAGGATGAGCCGCAGCCCGTGCGCGAACGCCTCCTCGCTTGTGGGGGCCCCGCCCTCGCGCACGCCGGCGACCGTGAGAGGGTAGTCGGCGTACGCGTCCAGGTCCCGGGCCTGGCCCCGCTCCCGGCGTTCGCGCTGGGCCTGCTCGTTGAGCACGAAGCCGAGGGTGTAGTGGCTGACGGACCCGATGGCGTGCAGGCCCTGACCGGGCGTGAACCCCAGCCCGACCATGGTCTTGAGCTCCTCCTCGAACCCCCGCGCCACGCTCGCGCCCGGGTCGCTCCCGGTGACCAGCCGCGCCCCGTCACGGTGGCTCAGCAGCGTGCGCCGGTAGCGGTGGGCGCGCCGGGTCAGCCACTCCCGCCAGGTCTCGTCCTCGCCGGGGCCGCCCATCTCGGGGGCGAGCAGCTCGCGCGCCATCTCGTCCAGCAGTTCCTGCTTGTTGCGGAAGTGCCAGTAGAGGGCCGGGTTCTGCACGCCGAGGCGGGCGGCGAGGCGGCGTACCGACAGCCCGTCCAGGCCCACCTCGTCGAGCAGTTCCAGCGCGGCGCGCACGACGGTGTCCCGCGCCAGTCCCTTCTGTGCCATCGCGGGACACCTTAACATCGCTAAGGGCGCGTCCCGATCACTGCGGTGGCGTCCAGTTCGTGCGAGCTCGCCACCCGGGCGGCCAGTCCCGCCCGGGCGACGGCCTCGGCGGTGGCGGCGGCCTGCCGCTCGCTGGTCTCGACCAGGAGGTGGCCACCAGGGGCGAGCCAGCGCGGCGCGCCCGCGATCACCCGCCGCACGACGTCGAGCCCGTCGCCGCCGCCGTCGAGCGCCATGAGCGGCTCGTGCAGCCGGGCCTCGGCGGGCAGCAGGTCGATGGAGGACGACGGCACGTACGGGGGGCTCGCGATCACGAGGTCCACCCGGCCCAGCAGCGAGGCGGGCAACGGCTCGTACAGGTCGCCCTGGTAGACCTGGCCCGCGAGCGTGCCGCCCGATGGCAGGGGCATGGCGGCCAGGTTGCGGCGGGCGCACCGCACGGCGGCGGGGTCGAGGTCGGCGGCGTGCAGCTCGGCCTCCCCCAGCCCGGCCGCCAGCGCCGCCCCAGCCGCGCCGCTGCCGCAGCACAGGTCGAGGAGGACCGGCGGCCCCGCGACGCGGCGGGCCAGCGCGACGGCCCGGCCGATGAGGAACTCGGTGCGCGGCCTGGGCACGAACACCCCCGGCTCCACGACCATCCGCAGGCCGCAGAACTCCGCCCAGCCGAGGACGTGCTGGAGGGGTTCGCCGGCGACGCGGCGCTCGACCATCGCGGCGAGCTCCGAGGGGGTGCGGGCGGTGGAGACGAGCAGCTCGGCCTCGTCCTCGGCGAACACGCAGCCGGCGGCGCGCAGCCTGGCGACGACGGCGGGGGTGGGGACGGCTGAAGGGACAGATGACGAAAAAACCGACATGAGAGCCTTTCGGGATGCCGATGGGCGCTCCCGTGGTCACCTAATCCTGATCATGGGGAGGGAGCACCCGGCCTGCCACAGCGTTGATGGGTCTCACCTCCTAGGGACGATCTGGCCGTGAGCGTACCAGAGCTTTCTCACCGCGCCCGAGGCGGGATCCCCGGCTCCCGATAGGGTCTGGATCACGACCCCGCGACCTCCTGGGAGAGCGTCATGAGCATCGCCCCGTACACCGTGACCGACCCCGTGGCCGAGCACGGCGAGGGGCCCGTGTGGTCGAGCCGGTGGGGCGGGCTGCGGTGGGTGGACATGCTGGCCGGCGACGTGCTGGCGCTCGACCCGCGGGGCGGGGTGCGCCGCCGCCACGTGGGCAAGGTGGCCGCCGCCCTGCGGCCGCGCACGTCGGGCGGCTACGTGGTCGCGGGCGAGCGCGAGCTGCTGCTGTCCGACGGCGACGATCTGGACGCCCCGCTGCGCTCCCTGGGCGAGGCGTGGAGCGACCCCGGGGTCCGCATGAACGACGGCGGCTGCGACCCCGACGGCCGCTTCTACATCGGCAGCATGGCCTACGACGAGACCCCGGGGGGCGGGTCGTTCTACGTGGCCGGGCCCGGCGGCGACCTGCGGGTGGTGCTGCCGGAGGTGACGATCTCGAACGGGTTCGACTTCAGCCCGGACGGCTCCCTGGCCTACTACGCCGACACCACGACCGGCCGGGTGGACGTGCTCGACTACGACCCGGAGGGCGGGCTGAGCGGGCGCCGCCCGTTCGCGGTCGTCGATCCGGAGCACGGGGCTCCCGACGGGCTGACCGTCGACGCCGAGGGCGGGGTCTGGGTGGCGCTGTGGGAGGGCGCGGCCGTGCGCCGCTACGACGCGAGCGGCCGGCTCGACGCCGTCGTCAGCCTGCCGGTACGGAGGGTCACGGCGGTGACGTTCGGCGGCGAGGGCCTCGACCGGCTGTTCATCACCACCTCCGCGCTCGGCGTGGACCGGGCGGAGCAGCCGGACGCGGGCGCCGTCTTCGCCGCCAACCCCGGCGTCCAGGGGCGGCCGGTCCTCCTCACTACCTTGTGAGGTGCTAACCTAGGCCATCTAGGAAGATAACTAGATGGCTTAGGTTCAGGAGGTGGCCATGGCCCGTGCCGGGCTGACGGCGGACCGGGTGACCGAGGCGGCCGCGGAGCTGGCCGACGAGGTCGGGTTCGACAACATCACCGTGTCCGCGCTGGCACGCCGGTTCGGGGTGGCGGACGCGAGCCTGTACTCGCACGTCAAGAACCTCAAGGACCTGCGGGTCCGGGTGGCGGTCCTGGCCGCCCGCGACCTGGCCGACCGGCTCGCCGACGCGACGGCGGGACGGGCGGGCAAGGAGTCGCTGGCCGGGTTCGCCAGTGCGTGGCGCGAGTTCGCGCGGACCCGTCCCGGCCGCTACCAGGCCACCCAGATGCCCCTGGACGCGGCCGTGGTGGCCGAGTCCGCGGGGCATCTGCGGATCATGTCCATCACGTACGCGCACCTGAGCGCGTACGGGCTGCCGGAGCCGGACCTGACCGACGCCATCCGCCTGCTGCGCAGCACGTACCAGGGATTCTTCAGCCTGGAGGCGAGCGCCGGGTTCAACCACCCGCGCGACCTCCAGGACACCTGGACGAAGATCCTCGACGTGCTGGACGTCGCGCTGAGGCATTGGCCGAGCAACCCCCAAGGAAACGATCATGAATCCCCTCACTGAGAACGACATCCGCGCGTCCTTCGTCAACTGCTCCAAGGGCGAGGCCCGCCGGCTCGGCCTCCCGCGCGACCTGTCCGAGTCCCCCTGGACCGACCTCGACTTCCTGGGTTGGCGTGACCCGGGGGCGCCCGAGCGGGCGTACCTGGTGGCCGAGCGCGACGGCCGGGCGGTCGGTGTGGCGCTGCGCCCGGCGCAGGAGGTGCGCAGGAGCTTCACGAAGTCCACGCTGTGCTCGGTCTGCGTGACGCCGCACTCGGGCACCGGGGTGGCGCTGTTCACCGCGCCCAGGACCGGGGCGGCGGGCCGGCAGGGCAACACGGTCGGCGCCTACATGTGCGCGGACCTGGCCTGCTCCCTCTACGTCCGCGACAAGAAGCGGACGGAGCTGGGCACCCGGTTCGAGTCGCTCACGGTGGAGGAGCGGATCGTACGGGCCGCCGCCAACCTGGACGGGTTCCTGGAGCGGGTGCTCGACGGCGACCTGAAGTGACGCGGCTCGGCGGCGGCCTGAGGGGACGCGGCTTTGTGACGGTGGCCTGAGGCGACGTGCCTCGGTGACCGCGGCCTGAGGCGACGTGCCTCGGTGACGGCGGCCTGAGGTGACGTGGGTTGGCGGGGGCGACGTCCAGCGCGCGTCCGTGGACGGGAAGGGCCGTCCGCGGCGCCGTCCCGGCGCTCTGTGAGGCGCCGGTGTGGGCGTCGCCCATGGCTTGGACAGCGTTTGCCCGCCGGGCGGTTCCATCGAAACGCCGGCGAACCCGCATCCGCGTCAACCCAGCAGCTCAGGCGTGTGATCCTTGAGCGTGTCCAGGAAGGCCGCCGCCAACCGGCTCCGGTGGCCGCTCCGCCTCCGCACGGCGACCACGGGCAGGCCCGCGTCCATGCTCTCTACCTCGATCGCCCGCAGGCTGCCGATGCGCAGCTCCTCGCGGACGCTGCCGGTGGGCATGAGCGCGACGCCCAGCCCGGCCTCGACCAGCCTGCGCTGCGCGGTGAGGCTGTCGATCCTGGTGATCGCGGGTTCGGCCGGCCCGGACGCGAGCAGCAGGCGTTCGAGAAGGTGGCCGAAGGAGTCGGACTGACCCCGCTCGGGCGGGAAGCCGAGCCACCGCTCCCCCTGGAGCTCCCGCAGGTCGGGCAGGCGGCGGGCCGTGACCGGGTGCGAGGCGGCCACCACGACCAGGAGCTTCTCCACACCCAGCGGGATCGACTCCAGCTTGGGGTCGGCGTCGGAGAAGTAGCGAAGGCCCAGGGACGCCTCGCCACCGCGTACGAGTGCGCTCACCTCGCGACTGGTCGCGGTGCGCAGCTCGACCGAGGCGTCGGGGAACTCCGCCTCGAACGCGCGCAGCGCCCGGACGATGTGCGAGTCGGCCAGGGTGCCGACGATGGCCAGGCTGAGGGCCTGCGCCTCGGCGGGCTCCCGCGACAGGTCCCGTACGGCCCGCTCGCCGTCGCGCATCGCGGCGAGGGCGGCCTCGGCGTACGGCAGCAGCGCCTGTCCGGCCTCGGTGAGCACCACCCGGCGACCGGCCCGCTCGAACAGCGCCGCGCCCAGCGAGCGCTCCAGCTCCCTGATCCGGCGGCTGATCGCGGGCTGGGACCGGTCGAGCCTCCTGGACGCCTCCGTGAACCCGCCTGACTGGGCGATGCACACGAACGCCTCAAGCTCTTCCACCGTCACGACCCATCAGTATTCCTGATGTCAAATGTCAGATCTATGCATTTGACGGATCACGACGGCGGCGACGACAGTGAGCTCATGACCGATCAGATGACCAGGGCCGCCCGGTTCCGGGCTCTCCACGAGTGGCCGGAGCCCTTCCTGCTGCCCAATCCGTGGGACGCCGGAACGGCGCGGCTGCTGGCCGGCCTCGGCTTCGAGGCGATCGCCACCACGAGCCTCGGCGTGGCCAACATGCTCGGCCGCACCCGGGCGACCCGGCAGGACATCCTCGACAACTGCCGCCTCATCAGCGAGGCGACGCCGCTGCCCGTGAACGCCGACCTCGAGAACGGCTACGCCGACGAGCCCGCCGAGGCGGCCAAGATGATCGAGGACGCCTGCGCGTACGGCGCCGTCGGGGCGTCCATCGAGGACGCGACGGGCGACCCCCGGACGCCGATCTACGACTTCGGGCTCGCCGTCGAGCGGATCCACGCGGCCGTCGAGGTCGCCCGCGGCCTGCCCGTCCCGCTCGTCCTGACCGCCAGGGCCGAGAACCTCCTGTACGGCGTCGCCGACCTGGACGACACGATCAGGCGGTTGCAGGCGTTCGAGGCGGCGGGCGCCGACGTCCTGTACGCGCCGGGCCTGCGCACGCTCGACCAGATGCGCGCGGTCGTCTCCTCCGTCGGCAGGCCGGTCAACGTCGTGATGGGCTTCGCCGACCCCTCGATCACGCTGGAGCAACTCGCCGAGATCGGCGTGCGCCGGGTGAGCATCGGCGGCGCGCTCTCCCGGCTGGCCCTGCGGTCATTCCTGGACGGAGCCCGGCAGATGCGAGCGGGCCGGTTCGGGTTCGTCACCGAGATGGCCTCGATCTCCGAGCTCCACGAGGCCTTCGCCCCGCCGCCCGAATAGACCGCCATCACCCGAGCTTCCCGAGCACTGCCCCCGAGAACCGCCGCCCGAAGAGATCGCCGCCGCCCGGGCTTCCCGAGAGCCGCCGCCCGGGAATCGTCACCCGAGCAGGTCGCCGATGCGCGGGCTCACCGGGAGAGCAGCCACCGCCAGCGTGGCAGCTCCAGCACCGCGGTGACCACGGCCAGCACCGACACCGCCACGGCCACGACGACGGGCCAGGCGGCCCACGCCGCCGCCACCGCGGCCACGAGTTGCAGCAGGACCAGCGCGATCGTCACCGGCCCCGGCACCGCGACGATCACGTTCCGTTTGTCGCCCGGCGTCGAGAACAGCGTGGGCAGGCCGATCAGCACGACGACCGACAACACGGCCAGCGGCACGGAGTGCGGGGCGAGGGCCCACGGGGTCGCGACCCAGGCGATCAGCTCGGTGGCGAACCGGAACGCGGAGGCGACGCGGTCGTCCGGGCGCGGGGTGGAGGGCATGCGCGCAATCTACCGGGTGCGCCCCACATGATCCGCGGCGGCCTCCGACGTCAGCCGACCACGACCCGCACCCGGGCGAGGTCGCCGATGCGCGTACGGCGCGTCCGGGTCGCCTCCACGCTGGGAGCTCACGCATACGGTCACCAAACGGGTGCCGGGCTCGGGGAAGACGTGCCGGGGCCCTGCCCGCCCGGCCCCGGGTTGTTCGTGTCCACCCGGTAGGACCAGATGCTGTATCCGATGCCGGCGGTGGGCCCGGGGATCGCGGCCCGGCCGGCGAAGGTGACCATCAGCACTGAACACCACTCCCTCGTACGAAGACCCCTCGCTGACCAGGGTCAGGGCCGGCCGGGCGCGGCGCATGAGTATGGCCTACTCAACGTGCGTCCGCGGAAGCGGAATGTCACCTCCGGAGGGAGGGCTCGGGCTAGAAGTCCATGTCGCCGCCCGGCATGGCCGGAGCGGCGGCGTTCTTCTCGGGCTTCTCGGCGATGACGGCCTCGGTGGTGAGGAAGAGCGCCGCGATGGAAGCGGCGTTCTGCAGCGCCGAGCGCGTCACCTTGGCCGGGTCGAGGATGCCCGCCTCGAACATGTTGACGTACTCGCCGGAAGCGGCGTTCAGGCC